>JBPPNA010000058.1:0-24626 GCA_051306355.1 Acidimicrobiales bacterium
CGACCAGCTTGCGGTAGCGCAGTGGGTTGGCCGACCCCGATGCCGACTGGACGATGCGGGGCGCGGCCAGGGTGCCATCGTCGTTGCGGGCCGGACCGGCGGCCGCGGCCACACAGATGGCGCCGCACACGAGGTCGACCGGGATGACGTCGATGATCCCCTCGGGGACACCCGGGAACTCCTTGAGCAGACCGCGGGCGTAGGAGATGATCACCGGCTCGGCCATGCGGAAGCCACGGATCCACCCGGGGTTCGGCTCGGCCCAGGACGATTCGATGATGGCGGGGCGGACGATGGAGACGGGCAGGTCGCCGCGCTGTTCGAACAGGGCTTGCTCGCCGAGCGCCTTGGTGTAGGCGTAGGCGTCCGGCCAACCCAACGACGCGGCCCGGGAGCGGCCGGCGTCGACCAGTTGGTCGCCCACCCAGCGGCTGCGGTACTGCTCGGTCTTGGCGGCGAGCAGCGGGATGCCGGCGGCGCCGAGCTCCTTGCGGGCGTCCTTGCGGAACCGGGTGAGCATCTCCGGCTTGCGGGATTCAGCTTCGGCGTCAGCCCGGGTGCGGCGGGCGGCGGCGACCTCGTCGCGCCAGTCGAGACCGAACCAGTACGGGCTCTCGTCCACCGGCTCCTCGGGGGCGGAGCCCTTGCGGTTGCCGGCCACGTAGCACGTGCTCACCGAGACCAGGTGCGGGAGTGGCTGGTCTCCGAAGAGCTCCTGGAGCGTCAGTGCAATCCGGCTGGGGCCGAGGAGGTTGACCTCCACGGCCGAGTCGAGGGGCGAGTCGAAGCTCACCGTGGCGGCGGAGTGGACGACGATGTCGCAGCTCCGGATGGCGGCCTGTCCGTCGTCGTCGAGGCCGAGCCCGTCGGTGCCCACGTCGCCGCCGATGACCGTGACCCGCCGGGTGATCATCTCGTCGAAGGTCTCCTCCGAGCCGTCTGGGGCGGCAGGGCGCGCCGCGCGCAGCAGGTCGAAGGCGTCGTTCTTGAAGATCTCCCGCCGAGCCCGCTGGGCGACGCCGCGCCGCTGGCTGGGCCGGATGAGCAGGACGAGCTCGCACCCCGGGACCGACCGCAGGAGCCGCTCGATCAGTGCAGTACCGAGGAAGCCGGTGCCACCGGTGACGGCGATGCGCGTGCCGTCGAGGTCTGCGGCGATGGAGATGTCCGGCATCGCTCTCCTGTTTACCAGTTGGTAGGCAGCGGCGCAGCTTGGTAGGCAGCGGCGCGCCGACGAGCGCCGCGCTCAGGTGAGGGCGTCCTCGAGTTCGGTCAATGAGAGATCGAGGAAGTCCAGCATCCGGTCCAGGCCCGGCACGCTCCGCCGGCACCCGACCAGGCCGAAGGAGATCTCCCCGTCGTAGCTGGTGCAGGTGATGTTGAGGGCCTGGCCGTCGACCGGGATCGACACCGGGTAGTTGGTCTGGAGGTGGGCCCCGTTCCAGTACCGGGTCTCTCGCGGTCCGGGGACGTTGGAGATCACCACGTTGAACGGCGGGCGGGTGAGCTCGGGCACCCGGAGGCCGGCGGCGAGGAGGAACGGCGCCACCGGGAGCACGTTGAGCGCCATGGCCTGCACCGTCGACAGCCCCTGGAGGTGCGCCTTCGCCCGCCGGATCGAGTCGAGGATCATGGAGAAGCGATCGACGGGGTCCTCGACCTGGGTGCCGAGGACGGCGAGCACCATGCCCACCGAGTTGCCCTGGCCCGCGCCGTCCGCTCGCATCGAGACCGGGACCATGGCCACCAACGGCTGGTCGGGCAGGGCATCCTCGGCGAGCAGGTAGCGGCGCAGGGCACCGGCGGACATGGCGAGCACGACGTCGTTGATGGTGCCGTCGACCGTCTTGGCCACCTGGCGGAGACGGTCGAGTGGCCAGGATGCGCCGGCGAAGCGGCGGGCGCCGGAGATTCTCGTGTTGAGGATGGTCCGTGGCGCCTGGAACGGCAGGGCCGCTGATTGCTGTTCCAGGCCCTCCACCACCGACGACGCCATGCGGCGCAGGACCTCGACCGAACCGAAGGTCCCGCCGACGAGGCCCCGCAGCAGGGCGGCCGGCGAATCGGCGGGGGTCTCCGCCGCCCGACGGGGGCGGTTCGCCGAGCGCGGGACCCAGGGCGGTGGCATGCCGCGCTCGTCGGCATCGGTGCTGAGGGCGTCCTGGAGGATCCCCATGGCGGAGACACCGTCGACCAGGGCGTGGTGGATCTTGGTGTAGACGGCGAAGCGGCCGTGATCGAGCCCCTCGATGAGGTGTGACTCCCAGAGGGGCCGGGTGCGGTCGAGCAAGGAGCCGTGCAGTCGGGAGACGAGGTTGGTCAGCTCGCCCATCCGTGCGGGCCGCGGGAGGGCCGAGTGGCGGACGTGGTACTCGAGATCGAGGTCCGCGTCCTCGACCCAGGACCAGGGGCCGATGCCCAGTGCCCGGGCCGGCTTGCGGGAGAAGAGGGGCCGGACCTCCCGGAACGTCAGCGCGTCCTCGTAGACGTCGCGGAGGTAGTTGCGTCCGGCGCCGTCGGGGGTCTCGAACACCTGGAGCCCGCCGGCATGGAGCGGCCGTTCCCGGGCCTCGAACATGAGGAACCCGGCGTCGAGGGGGGACATCAGCGCCATGTCAGTCGTACCTGCGTGGTGTCGGGCATCAGTACCGTCCCTTGCCGATCGGTCGCTTCGTCAGTCAGAGCGTGGCTTACCATCCGGTCAGTGCACACGGCCGACCGGATCCTCGAGACCGCCCTGCGGTCCTTCGGCACCGACGGTATCGACCGGACCTCGCTCGACGCCCTCGCTCGCGAGCTGGGGATGACCAAGCAGGCCATCCTCTACTGGTACCCGTCGAAGGAGGCACTGCTCGACGCGGTGATCGACTTCAGTGCCGGCGAGCTGCAACGGCGTTTCGCCCGGGCCCTCGAACCGGGAGCCGTCGGCTTCGCTCGGGTGGAGGTCGTGGTGCGGACCGCGTTCCGCCTCGCCGCTCGCCACCCGGCCATGCTCGGACTGATGCGTGAGGTCAACCGGATCGGCCCGCCCACGTCGACCCGCCTGACCGAGGCCGTCACGCCGCTCCTCGAAGGAGCCGCAGCCTGGCTCGACGTGGAGATGGCTGCGGGTCGGCTCCGGCGCCACGATCCGAAGCTGCTGGTCCTGATGGCGTACTCGTCGGTGACCGGCCTCGCCACCGAGGTGGAGGTGCTGCGGGCCCTGGGGGAGGAACCGACGCTCGCCTCGCTCGTCCGCCGGCGCGACCAGCTCGTCGACCTCCTCCGCGACGCCCTCGTCCCCTGATCACGCGTAACGATCCGGTGACGACACCGGTGGCGCGGGAACTGGTCGAGTGGCGCTGCTCGTCGGAGCATCATGAGACGAACCAGGATCCTCGCCAGCGTCACGGTCGCCACACTCGTCCTCCTCGCCGCGTGCTCCGGCGCCCAGGACGACGCCGCCTCCACCGACGACGCAGGAGGTGACACGACCGCGTCTGCCGACGAGTCGGCCGGTGACAGCAGCGATTCCGCCGAGGTCGGCGCCGGAGCCGATGCCGACGAGGCGGCCCGTGGGGGCGGACAGACCGTGACCGATGTCGGTGACGTCGACCTGATCGCGGCGGAGCTCGACCGCAGGATCGTCTACCGGGGCGACATCGCGTCGGAGGTCGACGACGTCGTCTCGGCGGCTCGGTCGGCCCGCGACGAGATCGCCGCCGAGGGCGGGTACGTCTTCGGCCAGGAGATCAGCGCTGGTTCGGCCCGGGTGGTGCTCAAGGTCCCGTCGGTGCGCTTCGACGCGGCCTTCGATGCCGTGGCCGGGATCGGGGAGGTCACTTCCCAGACCATCGAGGCCGACGACGTGTCGGAGCAGTTCACCGATCTGCAGAGCCGACGCGCCACGCTCGAGGCCAGCATCGTGCGCCTCCGTGGGTTCCTCGACGGCACCACCAACGTGGACGAGATCAGCCGGCTGGAGTCGGAGCTCACCCATCGTGAGGCCGAGCGGGACGTCATCGCCGGCCAGCTCCGGGTGCTCGAGGACCGGACGTCGTTCGGGACGATCTCGGTTGCGTTCACCGTGCCCGACGACGCCGACCTCACCGTCGCCCAAGAGGAGGACGAAGCCGGAGGTCCTCCCGGTTTCGGCCGTGGCCTGGAGGTGGGCTGGGACGGCGTGGTCTTCGCGGCCGGCGTGATCGCCACAGCCTCCGGCTTCGTGCTGCCCTTCCTCCCGGTGGCCGCAGCGGTCGTCGCCCTGCTGTGGTGGATGCGTCGGCGCCAGCAGCTGGGCGTCAATGCGCTGGCGGACCGACCTTCGTGACCATCACGGCCCGGATCGCCTCCGCTGGCACCCGGCCGTGATGGCGGCTGTCGGTCGACAGCGTGCGCTCGTCGCCCACCGCCACCCAACCCGGCCCGGCGGCCACCAAGGCGCCGCTCTCCTCCCAGGCTTCGCCGGGACCGGCCACCAACCGCTTGATGCCGATGAGGTCGTGCTCCCAAGGCAACTCGATGACGGCGATGTCGCCAGGGTGCGGATGGCGGGCGAGGCGGAGCACGAAACCGAGCGGAGAGCGGGTTCTGACCGAGATGGCCGTGTCGCGGGGGAGGAGCGTCGGCTTCATCGACTCGCCGCGCACGACATGGCGCTCGAACGACACCGCGGCCAACCCGACCACGGTGGCAGCTCCGATCAGCACCGCTAGTGTCCGATCACGAGTGACCATCAATCTCACCCCCTCCAAGGAGCCCAAATGAGCCTGCTCTCCACACGCGCCGCATCCCGGCTGCTCTCCGTCGCCGATCTCGACGATGCTGCCACGGCCGACGCTCACTGCGACCTGATGTGCGGCGTGTACAACCCCGCCCAGGCCCGCATCGAGGCCGAGTCCGTCCTCGAGATCATGAAGAAGTACAACGCGTCGGACGACGACTACTTCCGCACCCGCTGCATCATCATCAAGGAAGAGCGGGCCCAGCTGGCCAAGGAGCACCTCTGGGTGCTGTGGACCGACTACTTCAAGCCGCCCCACGTCGAGCAGTTCCCCCAGCTCCACGACCTGTTCTGGCGGGCCACCAAGGCGGCGGGCGACGCCAAGAAGAGCAACGACGAGGCCGACGGACAGAAGCTGCTCGACCTCATCGAAGAGATCGACGGCATCTTCGCCGAGACCAAGAAATAGCGAACGCTTCGGTCGCAAGGCGACCTCGGGCGTTCGCTAGCGCTCAGTTGAAAATCTCGACCGACGCTCGTGGCGCTCCAGTGCGAGCGCCACGAGTTCGTCGATCAACTTGGCGTACGGGAGGCCGGTGGCCTCCCACAGGCGGGGGTACTGCGAGATGGGCGTGAAGCCCGGGATCGTGTTCACCTCGTTGACGAGGGGTCCCCGGCCATCTTCCTCCCAGAAGAAGTCGACGCGAGCCATGCCCTCGCACCGCAGGGCCTCGAAGGTCCGTACCGCCAGGGCGCGCAGCTCGTCGGTGACCGGTTCGGGAATGGGGGCCGGGATGAGCAACTCGGCGCCGGCGCTGTACTTGTCGTCGTAATCGTAGAATTCGGCTCCGGGGCGGACCTCGCCCACGACCGACGCCATGGGGCGCTCGTTGCCCAACACGGCACACTCCAGCTCCCGGCCGACCACGGTCTCTTCGAGGACGATCCAGTCGTCGAAGCGGGCCGCCTCCTCCACCGCGGCCCGCAGCCCGTCGAGGCCTGCGACGTCGTCGACCTTCGAGACGCCGATGGAGGAGCCCATGTTCGCTGGCTTGACGAAGATCGGGAACGCCAGCCGGTCGATGGCGCGCTCGAGGAACCCGTCGTCGATCTGATGTGCCCGGCCCGACACCCACGCGCACTGGGGCAGACCGTGGGCTGACAGCAGCTCCTTGGCGGCCGCCTTGTCCATCGACAGCGAGGACCCGAGCACGCCGGCGCCCACGTAGGCGACATCAGCCAGCTCGAGCAGACCCTGGATGGTGCCGTCCTCGCCGAACGGTCCGTGGAGGAGGGGGAGCACCACCACCGGCATGTCGGCGTGCTCCGTCGGTGGCTGCACGCTGGGGAGGGGTTCGATGGCGGTGCCGATGGCCTCGAGGTGGTCGGGGAGGGCGCTCGCGCCCCGACCGAGGGCTGCGATGGCGTCGTCGGCCCGCAGCCACTGTCCGGCGCGGCTGATGCCCACGGGCAGGGTGTCGTACCGGTCGTGGTCGATGGCCCGCAGTACGTGGGCCGCAGTGGTGCAGCTGACCTCGTGCTCGGCAGACCGACCGCCGAAGAGCACGACGAGACGGACGCGGTCCGGAAGCGGCATCCGGCGGAGTGTAAGACTCCCGGGGTGGAGTTCTCGATCGACGAGGTGGCCGCCGCGACCCGCGGGACGGTGACCGGACCGGACGTGATCGTGCGGGGGGCGGCGATCGATTCCCGCGCCGTTCGCGGCGGTGAGCTGTTCGTCCCACTGGTTGCCGGACGCGATGGCCACGACTTCATCCCCACCGCGCTCGAGGCCGGGGCGGCCGCCTACCTCACGACCCATCAGCCCATCGGCGCCCCGGCGGTCCCGGCGACGGCCGTCCAGGTGCACGACACCATGGTGGCCTTCACCAGGCTCGGCGCGGCGGCCCGGGACCGGCTCCCCGAGGCGGTGATCGGTGTGACCGGGTCGGTGGGCAAGACCTCGGTCAAGGACCTCCTCGCCGCCGTCCTCGCCACCACGTTCCGCACGACGTCCAGCGAGCGCAGCTTCAACAACGAGATCGGGGTGCCCCTCACGCTGGTGAACGCCCCGGCCGACACCGAGGTCCTGGTGCAGGAGATGGGGGCTCGCGGCGTCGGCCACATCCGGACCCTGTGCGACGTGGCCCGCCCGTCGGCGGCCATCGTCACCATGGTGGCCGAGGTCCACACCTCGGAGTTCGCCGACATCGAGGAGGTGGCCCGGGGCAAGGGTGAGCTGGTGGAGTCGATCCCCGTCGACGGCTTCGTCGTCCTCAACAATGCCGACGCCAGGGTGCGCCGCATGGCCTCGCTGACCGACGCCCGGGTCCTGACCTACGGCGTGTCCGGCGACGTCGTTGCCCAGAAGGTGGGGGTCGACGACGACCTCCGGCCTCGCTTCCGGCTGTCTTCGCCGTGGGGAACGGTCGACGTCCAGCTCGCCGTGCACGGTGTGCACCAGGTGGGCAACGCCCTCGCGGCGGCAGCTGCCGGACTGGCCCAGGGGGTCCCGTTGGACGCCATTCCTGCCGGGCTGGCCGCCGCTGCCGTCTCGCCCTGGCGGATGGAGCTGCAGCGCACCACCACCGGCGCAGTCGTGATCAACGACGCCTACAACTCCAACCCCACCGCGTTGGCCGCGGCGTTGCACTCGCTGGCCGCCGTCGACGCCGACCGGCATGTCGCGGTCCTCGGTCTGATGGCCGAGCTCGGGGCGGCCAGCGACGCCCGCCACGCCGAGATGGGCGAACTGGCAGACGAGCTCGACATCGAGGTCATCACCGTCGACTGCCCCGCCTACGGGGTCGGCACCGACGTCGCCACGGTGGAGGCCGCCGTCGACGCGTTGGGCTCCTTGGGGGAGGGCGACGCCGTGCTGGTCAAGGCGAGCCGCTCCGCCGGCCTCGAACGCGTCGCCCACGGCCTCACCTGATCAGACGGCGAAGATCGAGACCAGCACGGGGGCGATGATCAGCGCCGGCAGGTAGGAGCCGACCTTCACCTTCTTGAGGTCGAGGAGGCGGAGGCCGATGCCGATGATCATCACCCCGCCCGTCGCCTCCAGTTCGGCCACCATCCGGTCGTCGAGCAACGAGGCGCCGACCGTGGCACCGAGGAGGGTGATCGACCCCTGGAGCACGCCGATGCTGAGGGCGCTGAACCCCACGCCCCAGCCGTACACGGCGGCGAAGACGATCGCGACGAGTCCGTCCAGCGCGCCCTTGACGATGAGCAGTTCGCTGTCGCCGCTGATCCCCTCCTGCAGTGAGCCGACGATCATGAGTGCGCCGACACAGAACGTGAGGCTGGCCACGACGAAGCCGTCGACGAACGAACGGTCGACCTCCACGGCTTCGGCCGCTCGATCGACGTCGAGCTCGTCGGGATCACGCTCGACGTAGCTGCCCACGACTCGGTTGCCCGCCGGATCGGCGCCGGCTCGTCCATGGACGGCCCGCCGCAGCCGTTCGCCCAATGCTTCGAGCCGCTCCTCCACGCCGGCGAGCTCGCCGATGGCGCCGCCGGCCACGATGGCCACCACGGGGAACACGGCATTGGCGGTCTCGAGGAAGCTGGCGATGCCGACCCCGACCACGATGAGGCCGAGACCATCGAGGAGCGTGGTGCGGAGCCGTTCGGGCATGCGGCCCCCCAGCAGCACGCCGGCGCCGGTGCCCACCAGCACCGCGACCACGTTCACGAGCGTGCCGAGACCGCGCATCGCTCGACCGTAGCGGCGGGCTAGATGTAGTCGGTCATGGACGCGAGGCGGGCCGGCAGCCCGGCGCCCATGAGCGCGACGAAGTTGCGCCGATAGAAGGCGTCGCGGTCGTCGTCGGAGGTGTCGCCGGCGTCGAGGGAAGCCTCGAACCGCTTGACGGGACGGCGACCGCCCTCGACGTGGGGATAGTCGGTGTTGAACAGCACCAGCTCCGGTCCGGCCTGGTCGATGACCCAGCCCACGTCCTCGGTGGGGTAGGGCGTGAACTTCATCTGGCGGGACACGTACTCACGCGGGCGCAGCGACAGGTTCTGCAGGCGCGCCTCGTGGCGACCGAAGGCGTCGAAGGCCGATTCCATCTGGCGCAGCCACGACGGCACCCAGATGGCGCCCTGCTCGATCACGCCCACTCGCAGCTGGGGGAATCGCTCGAAGACACCATCGAAGATCATGGTGGCCAGGGTCTGGGCCGGCGGCCCGGGGATGCCCATGTAGTCGACGCAACGGAAGTTCTCGTCGCCGCCGTGGAAGTCGGGTGGGATGGGCAGGCCGTTCTGGAAGTACGTCGGGTCGATGAGGTCGCCGGTGCCGCCCACGTGGAACACCACCGGGATGTCGGCCTCCTGGACCCGGGCCCACACCGGATCGAGGCCGAGGTGGCTGGGGGAGTGGTCCCGCGGGCAGCCGGATGGGACGAGGAGCGCCGCCGCTCCCAGCGAGATGGCTTCGTCGGCCATGGCGGCGGCCCGCTCGAAGTCGGCGAGGGGCACGTACATGGTGGGCAGCAGGCGCTCGTCGGCGGCGCAGAACTCGGCCATGCCCCGGTTGTGGGCCCGAGCGCTGCCGTAGGCCAGGTCGAGGTCGGGTGCGCTGCCGTCGGCGGGACGCTCCCACCGGAACAGGCGGGAGTTGTGGAACGTGTTGAACACGAGCTGGGACTGCACGCCGATGAGATCCAGCGCACGGGCCCGGTCGTCGGGCATGAACGCGCCCGTGGCGGCGAAGTTCTTCCGGTTCATGATCTCGGCCGCCTCGTCGGCCCGGTACTCCTCCGAGGCGTGCTCGGCGGCGAGGCGGTCGAACGTGGCCCGCAGGTCGCTGAGCTGTTCGTCCACGTCGCCGGTCTGGCGCAACTCGTTGCCGCTGGTCAGCTGGAGGGGTTCGATGCGGTCGCGGATTCCGGGGTCGGCGTGGTCGCGCAGCCACGTCGGCGTCTCCATGATGTGGGCATCAGCATCGTGGACGATGCGGTCCTGGATGTACGGCATGGTTCCCCCCGGAGGTTCAGGTGTCAGGTGGCGGCGGACTGCATCGATCGATCGGTGGTCCGGGGCAGCAGGTCTGCGTACCAGGCCAACCCCAGCGCGATGATCGCACCTGGGAACACCACCGTGGTGACCGATGTGGCGTCGATGAGCGGGCCGGCGATCAGGTTGCCGATCGGGACCGTGCCGCCGAAGGCCATCATCCACAGCGCCATGACCCGACCGCGCTCGTTGCTGGCCAGGTGCATCTGGAGGACGGTGGACAGGGCGGTGACGGAGGAGAAGTAGAAGAACCCGACCACGGTGATCAACATGTAGGCCGGGATCGGCATCCGAAGCCAGGCGAAGACGCCGAGCGACACGGCAAAGGCGACCATTCCCGAGCGGACCAGGCGCTCCTTGGCCACGTCGGCGAAGACGGTCCCCACCGACAGGGCGCCGAGCATGGCACCGAGGCCGAAGCAGGCGTACAGCCAGCCGTAGCCCGTGGACTTGGCTGCGATGTCGAGGTTGCGATCGGCCAGCACCGGCATCTGGCCGATGAAGGGCAGGCACAGGAACGAGAACAGCATCATCACGGTGAGGCTCCGTCCCACCGGGTGGCGCTGCCTGGCGATGCGGAACCCGACCGCCAGCCGGTGCCGACGCGACTCGCTGGCGTCGCTGGTCTCGACGGCGGGCAACGTGACGGACAGCAGGGCGCCGATCACGAACACGTAGGTGGCACCGTTGATGATGAACACCCACGATGCCCCGTAGGACGCGAAGAGGAACCCGCCGATGGCCGGACCGATGACCCGGGAGCCGTTCATCTGCGCCGAGTTGAGCGAGATGGCGCCGGCCAGGTTCCCGGGCCCGACGAGATCGGGGAGCACGGCGGAATAGGCGGGACCGAACACGGACTGACCCATGCCGATGAGGAACACGATGCCCACGATGGCGGTCTGGTTGGGGTCGTCGACCCGGGTGACGAAGGCGAGGCCGACGGCGAGGACGGCCTGGGTGGCCGAGATGGCGACGAGGAGGCGGCGCCGGTCGAAGCTGTCGGCCAGCAGGCCACCGACCATCGAGAAGAACAGCATCGGCCCGAGCTGGGCGAAGAGGACGATGCCGACAAAGGTCGACGAGCCCGTCAAGTCGTAGGCGAGGGCGCCGAGGACCACGTTCTGCATCCACGTGCCGATGTTGGAGAAGAACGCACCGGTGTAGACGCGTCGGAACGTGCGCTGGCGGAGCGCATCCATGGCCCGGCCACTGCCGGCGGGCGGCGTCGGGTCGGCGACCGGCTTGTCCACCCCGGGGAGTGTGCCACCGTCCGAATCGACTTGACCAACGGGTCAGGAGGGGTGAACATGTGTTCGGTGAACGTCACGACAGCCGGCATCCTCCATGCCGATCTGGACGCGTTCTACGCCTCGGTCGAGCAGCGCGACCGGCCGGAGTTGCGGGGCCGTCCGGTGATCGTGGGCGGCGGCGTCGTCCTCACGGCCAGCTACGAGGCCCGTCGTCGTGGGGTCCGGACGGCCATGCCCGGCAGTCAGGCGAAGGCCCTCTGCCCGGACGCCGTGGTGGTCCGCCCGAGGATGGCGGCCTACTCGGAGGCGAGCGCTGCGGTCTTCGCCGTGTTCCGGGACACGACACCGCTCGTGGAGGGTCTGTCGATCGACGAAGCGTTCCTCGATGTGCACGGCCTGGCCCGGCTGGCCGGGTCCCCACGCGCCATTGCGAGCCGTCTGCGCGAGCGGATCCGTGACGAAATCGGTCTGCCCATCTCCGTCGGCGTGGCCCGCACCAAGTTCCTGGCCAAGGTGGCCAGCGGCGTGGGCAAGCCCGACGGCTTGCTGGTGGTCGAGCGGGACGATGAGCTCGAGTTCCTCCATCCGCTCGACGTCTCCCGACTGTGGGGCGTCGGGCCTGTCACCGCCGACAAGTTGCGGGCGCGCGGGCTCCACACCGTCGGCGACGTCGCCGGCGTTCCCGAGGATGTGCTCGTCGCCGTGCTGGGCCCGGCCGCCGGCCGGCACCTCCACGCCCTCGCCCGCAACCACGACCCACGCCGGGTGGTGACGGGCCGCCGTCGTTCGTCGGTGGGATCCCAGCGGGCCCTCGGTCGTCGACGCCGCAGTCGCGAGGACCTCGACGGCGTCCTGCTCGGCCTCGTCCAGCGCGTCACCGAACGCCTGCGAGGCGGCCACCGGGTGGGGCGCACGCTGACGGTGCGGTTCCGGGCCGACGACTTCACGCGCCAGACGCGCTCGCGGACCCTGGCCCAGCCCACCGACCGCACCGATGAGTTCCTCGGTGCGGCCCGCCAGCTCCTCGACGCGCACTGGCCCCACCTGCGTGACACCGGATGCACGCTGCTCGGCGTCACGGTCTCGGACCTGTCGCCGGCCGATGCCGTGCAGCTCAGCCTCCCGCTCGACGGCCACGACCACCGAGTGCTCGACCACGTCCTCGACCAGGTCCGGGACCGATTCGGTGCCGACTCGGTCCGGAGGGCCTCGCTGCTGGGCCGGGGTGACGATCGTTCGGTCCCGCTGCTGGCAGACCCCGTGCCGGGCAAGATGGACCCATGACAAGGATCCTCGTCGCTCCCCACCGCCGCTGGCTGGCCGATGCCGTGACCGCCGGCGGGGCAACCCCCGTGGAGGAGGGGCTCGCCGATGCGGTCGTGTGGACCGATGCCAGGGACCCCGGCGGCCTGCGCGCCCTCCTCGACGACCGGCCCGACCTCTCGTGGGTGCAGCTGCCGTGGGCCGGGATCGAACCGTTCGTGCCCGTGCTCGACCACGACCGGACCTGGACCTGTGGCAAGGGGGTGTACGCGGAGCCCGTGGCCGAACACGCCCTCACGCTCGCCCTGGCCGGGATGCGCGGCCTCGGCACCTACGCCCGCGCCAGCGCATGGGAGCGACCCCAGGGAACGAACCTGTTCGACGCCGACGTCGTCGTGGTGGGTGGCGGCGGCATCGCGGAATCGTTCATCCGGTTGCTCCAGCCGTTCCGCTGCGAGGTCACGGTCGTCCGGCGCAGCGACACGTCATTCCCAGGTGCCGGCCGGACCGTCACCGCCGATCGTCTCGACGAGGCGCTGCCCGACGCCGATCTGGTCGTCCTGGCGCTCCCGTTGACGCCCGAGACCGAGGGCCTCTTCGACGAGCGCCGCCTTCGCCTGCTCGGCGAACGCACCTGGGTCGTCAACGTGGCGCGTGGGGCCCACATCGTCACCGACGACCTGGTCCGGGTACTCGCCGAGGAGGCGATCGGGGGAGCGGGCCTCGACGTCACTGTTCCGGAGCCCCTGCCAGAAGGTCACGCGCTGTGGACCGAACCCCGGTGCATCATCACGCCCCACATCGGGAACACGCCCGAGATGGCGGTACCGCTCCTGGGCGGCCGGGTGGAAGAGAACGTCCGTCGCTTCATCGCCGGCGACGACCTGATCGGCCCGGTGGACGTCGACGCCGGGTATTGACCGGCAGGGTGGGCGTAACAGGACTCGAACCTGTGACCTCTGCCGTGTGAAGGCAGCGCTCTAGCCGACTGAGCTATACGCCCCGATTCGGGAGCGGCGCACTGTAGCGCGGCCCGGGTTCGGCTTCTCAGTCGGGGACGTAGCCGAAGCTGGCAGCGGGGTAGAGCTCGGTGACCGCCACCTGCTCGACCGAGATGTTGGCCAGCAGTGCGATCTCGAGCGGCGTGTCGACTCCCGGGTCGAGTCGGTCGACGAAGGTGTCGGCGCCGCCGATGATGAACCCGAACTCGTTGCGGTAGACGGCGGTCACGGCGACGTCGGTGAGCGCCTCGGGGAAGTCGGACCGGAGCAGGAACGTGGTGCGCACGCCGCTGTACTCGGCCTCGGACGTGACAACCTCCGTGGTGACGAACCCACCCTCCACCTGGTCGACCTCTTGCCAACGAGCGACGTCGAGGGTCACGGTCATGTCGATCACCGCCGCGGTGGGTGCATCGAAGAAGAGCGCGGCCACGGCGACCTTCTGGCCGGGGAGGACCAGCTCGATGAAGGCGCTGTCGTTGCCGACCGGCGCGCCTGCCTCGCCGATGAACTGCACGTCGACCTGGACGCCCTGGGCCAGCCAGTCGGTGTTCGGGTTGACCACGATGGCGGCGAACGTGCCCTCCCGACGTGCCGGATCGAAGCGGTCCTCGACGATGCTCACACCCTTGTCGGCCACGGCGAGGCCCGTCTCCGGACCCGGAGGGATGGTGACCTCGGAGGTGAGGTCGTCCAGCGACGGCGCCTCCTCGTCGAGCACCGAGGCGACGTCGTCGTCCTCGCCCGCAGCGCTGCCGCCGCCGCTGCCCGGATCGTCGTCCGGGACCGCCAGCCGGATTGCCGTCGCAACACCGACGACCAGGGCGACGACGACCACGATCGCGATGACGGGTGACCAGTTGCGCCTCGGGTGGAACGTCTCGAGGTGCTCCTCGTCGGCCCACCGGCTCAGCAGATCGTCGGGGTCGGCGGGGCCGTCGCCGTCGAAGAGGGGGTCGTCAGCGTGCATGGCCGACAGTTCAGGCGAGCGTCTTCTCGAGTCGCTCGAGGGCCGCGTCCTCGGAGATGTCGAGCGCGAAGGCGAGCTCGGAGACGAGGACCTGACGCGCCTTGACGAACATCGACTTCTCGCCGGCGGAGAGTCCCTTGTCGGCCTCGCGCAGGGCCAGGTTCCGGACCACCTCGGCCACCTGGTACACGTCGCCTGACTTGAGTTTCTCCTGGTGGTTCTTGAACCGGCGCGACCAGTTGGTGGGCTCTCGCACGTCCTTCTTGGCCAGGACCTCGAACACGTCCTCGACGTCCTCGACCGAGATCGGGTAGCGCATGCCGATCTCCTCGGCCCGGTCGGACGGCACCTTCAAGGTGAGCTCGCCGTGGGTCATCCGCAGGACGAGGAACTCCTTCTCCTCGCCGAACGACTCCATCACCTGGGTGTCCTCGACCACGGCTGCGCCGTGGTGGGGGTAGACCACTCGATCACCGACTTTGAACGTCACTGGCTCAGTCTGTCAGACGGACCCGCGCCGTCACACCACGCTGTCACTCACGCGTCGGGGGTCACGGGGCGATCGAGATGGGGACCGGCTCGGGGAACAGCGGTGGTGGCCCCTGGTGGATGCCGCCGGTCAGGCTCTGCTGGTAGAGGGACAGCACAAGCACGCATCCGGCGGCGCACGGGTCCTCGATCCCCTGAGTCTCGACGAAGATCTGGAGATCGATGGTGCCGCCGCCGTCGTACTGACCGCCGGTCCAGGCAAAGCACCCGGCGTCGGTCCCGGTCGAGGGACACACCGAGGCATCGATGTAGGTGTCCACGGCGAGCCCTTCGGCCGTCAGCGTCACGGTGTCGCCGCTGTGGAACGGTCCGGGCTCGGTGAGCTCGAAGGTCGGCGCGACTCGAGCACCGCGGCTCGGGTCGAAGCCGAGCCCCACCGGCGGGATCTGGCGGGAGCCGGGTGTCTCGGCCTGGATCTGCAGCTCGCAGTCCTCGGTGGCGCAGTCGACGTTCGGCGATCGGGCCCCGCTGGCAGGGTCGAAGTAGGTGCCGAAGCTCCGCCACAGCCGGATGTCGCCGTCGAAGTTCCCGTCGGCGTCGGCGTTCAGCTCGCCCACCGGCGCGCAGCGGAGCGACGGGACGGCACACTGCTGCACGAAGAGATAGGAGTTGGGCAGCAGGCCGGTGATCGAGGCCGCGACGGACTCGCCGTCGACGATGCCTGCGGTCTTGGCGAGCGACACCGCCGGTGGGTCGGGCAGTGGTTCTGACGGATCGAAGTCGATCGCCACCCCGCCGGACTGGTCGTAGTCGGACAGCATGCCCATGCCGAGGATGCAGCGTCCGGTTTCGGAGGCGCAGTCGATCTCCTCGCCGTCGAGGGTCGCGAGACGACGGACTGGGAAGTCGACCGTGACCGCACCCTGCTGATCGGCGGTGCCCTGGACGAAGTGGCCGATGTTGCAGGCGTCGACGCCCCGGCCGCCGTGGTCGGCACCGGCTTCCCTGGTGCACATGACGACGCCGACGGCCTCGCCTGGCGGGAACCCGGTCCCCGTGACCGAGACGGTCTGCCCGTCGACGAGGCCGGTGGAGGGTTCGGCGGTGACAGGCAGGCCGACCGACTCCTTCCCGTCGTCGGGGGCGCCGAGCGCGATCGGGGTCGGCGCGATGACGGCGTCGGGCACCGTGGGGTCGGGCTCGGTCGTGCTGGTCGTCTCCTCGACAGCCACCTCGACGTCCCCGCCCCTGGGGGTCAGGGCGAAGACGCCGCCGACCATCGCCAGGACCGCGACCACCACGACGGCGATGCCTGCCCGGGACCGACCGGCGGATGGGGTGAGCTCGGTGTTCTCGTGGGCCGCGTCGAGCTCGATCGTCTCGGACACGTCGGCGCGCAGGCGGCGGGCTGCGGAGCGGAGCTGGTGGTCGGTCATGTGTCGTTCTCCTGGAGTGGCGGTCATCGAGGTAGTAGAGCGCCATGGTCGTCATCCATCAGAACACACGCACGGGCGGCGTGGTCGGTTGGGTCCGCTCTAGATTTCTCCCATGGTCGACGTACGCACCGACGAGGAGCTACGCGTGCTCGGGGCGCTCGCCGAGAAGGAGGCGACGGTTCCCGACACGTACCCCATGACGCTGAAGGGTCTCGAGTCGGCCTGCAACCAGAAGAACAACCGGGACCCCATCACCGACCTCGGCACCGCCACCATCCAGCGGACCCTCGACCGACTCAAGGCCGCCGGCCTCGTCCGATTCGTGCACCCGTCACACGGCGCCCGTTCCACCAAGTACCGCCACGTCATCCACGAACGACTGGAGCTGGAGCCGGCGGAGCTCGCCGTGCTCACCGTGCTGATGCTGCGCGGACCACAGACCCTCAACGAGGTGCGGACCCGGACCGAGCGGGCCCACCGCTTCGCCGACCTCGACGAGGTGGAGGAGACGCTCGAAGACCTCGCCGGACGGGACGAGCCCCTCGCAGTCCTCATCCCTCGCCAGCCCGGCCAGAAGGAGGCCCGCTGGATGCACCTGCTCGCCGGCGAGGTCGACAGTACGGAGCTGTCTGCACCCAGCCAGACTCCCGGCCAGACACCTGGCCCGATCCCAGACCGTGCGCCTGACGACTTGGCGACCCGGGTCGTCGAGCTCGAGGCCAGGGTGGCGGCCTTGGAGGGGCAGCTCGAATCGGTGCTCGCCGACCTCGGCATGTCACCATCTCCGCCATGATCACCTGGACCGAAGAGCAGCAGATGGTGCGCGCCGCCGTGCGCCAGTTCGTGGAAGCCGAGATCGCCCCTCGTCGCGAGGAGCTCGAGTTCGGCGACACCCCGCCCTACGACGTGTTGCGCAAGCTGTACAAGACATTCGGCATGGACACGATGGCGGCGGAGCGGTTCACTCGCCAGATCGAGTTCGAGAAGCTCGTCGCCGACGCCGAGGCCACGGGGGAAGCGCCGCCCGAGAAGCCGTCGTCGGGCGCCGGCGGCGACGGTTCGATCACCATGATCCCGGTCATCGAGCTGTGCCGCCACAGCCCGGGGCTGGTCACCGCCCTCGGCGTGTCCACGGGTCTCACGGCGGCGGCCATCACGTCGAAGGGGACCATCGCCCAGAAGGAGCGGTGGGCCCTCGATCTGTTGACCCTCGACAAGATCGGTGCGTGGGCCATCACCGAGCCGGGCTCCGGTTCCGACGCCTTCGGTTCCATGCGGTCCACGGCCCGGCGTGACGGCGACGAGTACGTGCTCAACGGGTCGAAGACGTTCATCACCAACGGGCCGTACGCCGACACCATCGTGTTCATCTGCAAGCTCGACGAGGGCAACCCACCCGAGGAGCGCAAGGTCCTGTCGTTCGTCCTCGACTCGGGCATGGAGGGGCTGGAACAGTCCAAGCCGCTGCGCAAGATGGGCATGCACTCCTCGCCCACCGGCGAGCTCTTCCTCACCGACGTCCGGGTGGGAATCGATCGTCTGATCGGCGAGACCGAGGACCAGCCCAAGGGCGGGCGCGAAGGTGCCAAGGCGACATTCCTCATGGAGCGCGCCGGGGTCGCCGCCATGGCGCTCGGCATCATCGAGAAGTGCCTCGAACTGTCCGTCGACTACGCCAAGGAGCGAGTCCAGTTCGGTCAGCCCATCGGGAACTTCCAGCTCATCCAGGACAAGCTCGCCCGCATGGAGGTCGCTCGCCTGAACGTCCAGAACCTGGTGTTCCGCGTCATCGAGACCTCGGCTGCCGGCTCGCAGGGAGACGGTGGGGGCATGAACCTGGCCGAGGCGTCGGCCATGAAGCTGTACTCGGCCCGGGCCGCCACCGAGGTGGCGCTCGACTCCGTCCAGATCTACGGCGGGAACGGGTACATGTCCGAGTACCCCGTGGAGCAGCTGGCCCGTGACGCCAAGGTCCTGCAGATCTACGCCGGCACCGACGAGATCCAGATCACGCACATCGCCCGAGCCCTGCTCGCCTGATCTGCCACGCTGAGCGCGTGACCACGCCCCGAGTCGTCTGCTGCGGCGAAGCCCTCGTCGACCTGATCGCCACCGGACCGGGGGGTCGGCACTGGCGTGCGGTCCCGGGTGGGTCGCCGTTCAACGCCGCCATCGCCGCCGGCCGGCTCGGCGCGCCGACGTCGTTCCTCGGGGTGCTGTCCGAGGATCGCTTCGGCCAGATGCTGGCCGCCGAGCTCACCGAATCCCACGTGGCCCACGACCACTGCCCGACGACACCGGAGCCCACCACGCTGGCGCTCGTGTCCGAGGATGCGGGCGGGGAGCCGGCGTACTCGTTCCACGTCGCGTCCACCACGACGACGTCGAGCCGGGTCAACGACCTGCACCTGCCCGCCGACCTCGGTGTCCTCCACGTCAGCGGGTCCGTGTCCCTGGTGCTGGAACCGGCGGCGTCGCGGATCGAGAACCTCCTCGCAGCCGCGCAGCACCGGGCCATCGTGCACGTCGATCCCAATCCTCGGCCCGCGTTGATCGACCGCGGCCGCTTCGTGCGGCGCCTGCAGCGGTGGCTCGGCCTGGCCGACGTGTTGAAGGTGAGCGAGGCCGATCTGGCCTGGATCGCCCCCGGCGCGGATCCCCTGGACGTGGCGCACCGCTGGGTGCGGGGGAGCGGCGACCCGGATCGGAGCGAGGAGCTGCCCACCGCCGTGGTCGTGACACGCGGTCCCCGAGGCGCGGCCGCCGTGCTCTCCGGTGGCGTGATCGAGGTGCCGGCCGAACCAGTGGAGGTGGTCGACACCGTCGGAGCGGGCGACACGTTCTCCGGGGCGATGCTGGCGGCGTTCGCCGCCCACGAGATCACCACCCCGGCACAGCTCCGCCGCCTCGACGGCATGTGGTGGCGGACGGCGCTCACCTATGCCGTCGAGGCGGCGGGGATCAGCTGCTCACGGGTGGGTACCGACCCCCCCTGGCGGCACGAACTGCACTGAGCCGGACAACTCCCCGGTTCAGAGCACCCGCTTGCACGCCCACGGGCCCCAGCCCTGCTGGTCGTAGAGCCACTTGGCGTAGACCGTGTTCCAGTAGGAGTTGTAGCGGTGCGTGACCCAGGGTTGGCCGGTCACCTGCTCGAACTGGCCGCGGTGCACGGCGTTGATCTGGAAGAGGCCGTGATCGTTGGTCGGGCTGACGGCGTTCGGATCCATCTTCGACTCGCAGTAGGCGATCTTGTTGGCGTTGGCCGCCTGGGATCCGAAGAACTGTCCGATGTACGCCTGCGGGGTGCAGGCGGCGCCGGCGAGGATGGCGATGGCGAACAGGCCTGTACGGCCGAGGCGGCGAGCGCGAAGAGAGGTGGTGCTGGTTGTGGCCACGAAGGGACCTCCATGTCGGTGGCGGGCCCTCCATGACGAACAGGTGACGTCCGGGATACAGAGGACGTGCAGCTGGGCGCGAAGAGCCAGGCCGGATATGGGCTTTGGAGTTCCCTTGTCTATCGACGCTTCGCAACAGAAACGCAATATTGGCGCGGTGACTTCCGTCTCACACACGTTGCCGTGCGGTCAGAGACCGAGGTGCCGCTTGGAGATGATCTCCTTCATGATCTCGGTGGTGCCCCCGTAGATGGTGGTCACCCGGGCATCGGCGTAGGCCCGGGCGATGGGGTACTCGACCATGTAGCCGTAACCCCCGAAGAGCTGCAGGCACTTGTCGATGGCGCGCTTCTGCAGCTCCGTGCACCACCACTTGGCCATCGAAGCCTCCTCGGCGGTGAGGGTGCCTTCGTTCAGGGCGACCACGCACTTGTCGATGTAGGCCTGGGCGACCTCGACCTCGGTGGCCACCTCGGCGAGGACGAATCGGGTGTTCTGGAACGACCCGATGGGTTGGCCGAAGGCGGTGCGTTCCTTGACGTAGTCGACGGTCCAGTCGAGGCCGGCCCGAGCTGCGGCCACGCCGGCAGCGGCGATGGAGAGCCGCTCCTGGGGCAGCTTGTCGACGAGGTGGTGGAAGCCCCGGCCCTCCTCGCCCAGCAGGTTGGTGGCGGGGACGACGGCGTCGGTGAAGAACAGCTCCGCCGTGTCCTGGCTGTGCATCCCGATCTTGTCCAGGTTGCGACCACGCTCGAAGCCCTCGGTTCCGGCCTCCACCACGAGCAGCGACATGCCGGCGTGCTTCTGGGAGGGGTCGGTCTTGACCGCGACGATCACGAGGTCGCTGTTGATCCCGTTGGTGATGAACGTCTTGGAGCCGTTGACGACGAAGTGGTCGCCGTCGCGTACCGCGGTGGTGCTCATCGACGCCAGGTCGGAGCCGATTCCCGGCTCGGTCATGGCGATGGCCGTGATGAGGTCTCCCGACGCGATGCCGGGCAGCCACCGCTGCATCTGCTCGTCGTCGGCCAGCGTGAGGAAGTACGGCAGGCAGATGTCGTTGTGGAGCGTGAGGCCGAGGCCGGCGCCGCCTGCTCCCACCCGCTGGATCTCCTCGATGATGACGAGGTTGTAGCGGAAGTCGTCAACGCCGCCTCCGCCCATCTCCGTGGGTACGGCCATTCCGAGGAAGCCGTGCTTGCCGGCCTCGGTGAAGAGGGAGCGGTCGGCGATCCCCGCGGCCTCCCAGGCTTGGAGGTTCGGGGTGATCTCGCTCGCCACGAAGCGACGGAAGCTGTCGCGGAAGAGGTCGTGTTCGTCGTCGAAGATCGTGCGTTCCATCCCCGGGAAACGTACCGGTACGCTGCGCGCGCCATGCGTCGACTGCTCCTCACCGCGACGTCGTTGCTGCTGGTCGCCGTCGTCGCTGCTCCGGTGGGGGCCCAGGACGACGGCACGTCGTCCTCCACGTCCTCCTCCTCCTCCACCACCCCGACCTCGTCGTCGACGTCGGCCCCGACGCCGACCGTGACCCTGCCGCCCGAGGAGTCCACCACGACCACCGGGCCGCCCGAGGATCCGGTGGGCGCCGTCGACGCGCCTCCCGAGGAGGTGCCGGTCAACGACGCCACCGTTCCGCCGGCGCCTGGTACTCCGGTCGACGCTGCGGCCGCCACCAGGGTGATCCGTCGGGAGCTGGACGTGGCACGGGCCGAGGCGGTGGAGAGCGAGGCCGTGGTCGCCGATCTCGCCGATCTCGTCGACGAGCTGTCGAGCCGGTTGGCCCACCTCCAGCGGGAGTTGGCCAGGCTCGACGTCGTCCAGCAGGAGACCGTGGCCCGCCTCGAGGCGGCCCAGGAGCGATTCGAGGACCGCGTCGCCAATGCCGTGGTGCGGGGCAACGCGGCCGAGCTCGACACCATCATCACCTCGCAGGACGCCAACGAGGTGCTCGTCCGCCGGACGTTTCTCGCCACGGTGGCGGAGGCCGACACCGAGGCGGTGCAGGAGTACCGGGTGGCGAAGGAGGTGGTCGACGCCGGACTGCTCGAGGCCATCGAAGACGTGGCGGCCACCCGCCGGGAGCTGCGCGATGCCCGGACCCGCCTGCGCGAGGAGCTCGCCCTCAACGCCGAGCGACGGTTCCAGCTCGCGGTGTTCTCGGCCGGGTCGGAGATCGTCATCCGAGGCTTCGTGTTCCCTGTGGCGGACCCGTACTCGTTCGTCGACAGCTGGGGGTTTCCCCGCATGACCGGCACCGAGTACGAGCACGGCCACCAGGGCACCGACATCATGGCGCCCTTCGGCACGCCGCTCCATGCGACCGAACGGGGGATCGTCACTCGAATGGGCAACGACGTCCTCGGCGGCCAGAAGCTGTGGCTCAAGGGCGAGTCGGGGACCTACTACTACTACGCCCACCTCCAGGCGTTCATGGAGGGCATGGTGGAGGGGACGCTCGTCGAGGCGGGCGACGTGGTCGGTTTCGTCGGCGACACCGGCAACGCACGCGGTGGAGCACCCCACCTCCACTTCGAGGTGCACCCCGGCGGTGGTCAGGCCGTGAACCCGTACGGGCTCCTGCGGGCCGTGTCGGACCTGACCCGGCGCTGATGGACCTCACCGCCACCCTCGATGCGGGGTGCAGCCCCGAGGACCTCTTCGCATGGGTGGGCTCGCTCGACACCTACGACCGGTGGCTCGACATCGTGCCCCGGACCGAACCGGCGCCCCCCGCCGCAGGCGATCCTGGTCCGGCCTGGTTCGTGACCCTGCGTGGACGGCTCGGTCCCCTGGCCCGGTCCAAGCGACTGCGCATGGTCCGCACGGTGCACGAGGCGCCGACGCTGGCCGTGTTCGAACGCCGGGAGACCGACGGCCGTGAGCATGCGCCGTGGATCCTCCGGGCCCGGGTCACCGGTGATGAGTACGCGAGCGAGCTGGCCATGGATCTCCACTACGGCGGATCGCTGTGGGTCCCGATGCTCGACCGTCTCCTCGGTGGGGAGATCGAGTCCTCCCGCCGGCGTCTGCGCGCCCTCGTCACCGACTGAGGGCGCTCCACCGGCCGTCGCGGTGGCTGACCTCGAGCGCCACGCCGTAGAGATCGCTCAACCGGTCGTCGGTGAGCTGGTCGGCGATGGGTCCGGCGCCGACGATGCGGCCGCCGGCCAGCAGCACCGTGCGATCGAAGGCCGTGGGGATCTCCTCGAGGTGGTGCGTCACCAGGATGAGGGCCGCCTCGGTACTGGCTGCGGCCCGATCCAGGCGGCGGACGAGGTCCTCCCGGCCACCGACGTCGAGGCCGGCGGTGGGTTCGTCGAGGATCACCAGTCCGGGCTGTCCCGTGAACGCCCGGGCCAGGAGGACGCGCTGGCGCTCACCCGATGACAGCGTCCGCATCGGACGGAACTCGGCGTCGTGATCGATGCCGAAGGTCCGCAGCTGTGTGGTGGCGTCGGCGTGGGCCTCGTCGTCGTAGCGATGCCACCAGGTCTCGAGCGCAGCGTTCGGCGCGGAGAGGACGACCTCGTGGGGAGACATGGTCGTGCGGAGCGAATCGGTGAGCGACTGGCTGGTGAACCCGATTCGCGTGCGCAGAACCCGCATGTCGGTGCGCCCGAGCGCCTGGCCCAGGATGGTGGCCGTCCCCGCCGAGGGCCGCTGCCAGGCGGCCAGGAGCCGCAAGAGCGTGGTCTTGCCCGATCCGTTGGGACCGACGATCGCCCAGCGCTCGCCGGGGCCGATGCGCCAGTCGATGCCGGTGAGGATCGGCGCGCCGTCCAACCGGACACACACATCGACGAGATGGACGGGATCCACGGGAAGCACCGTGCCCTTTGTAGCCTCACCACATCCTCGAACTCGTGCTCGGCGTGACCGCCGTCGTCCTGCTCATCGGCGCGAACGGTGCCTTCGTCGCCCACGAGTTCGCGCTCGTGGCCGTGGACCGCGCCCGGGTGTCCCGCCACGCAGCAGAGGGCAGGTCGGCGGCCCGCAGGACGGAGAAGCTGCTCGCCCGTCTGTCGTTCCACCTCTCCGGCGCCCAACTCGGCATCACCATCACGTCGCTCGTGCTGGGCTTCATCGCCGAACCGGTCGTCGCCACACTCCTCGAGCCGGTGGTCGGTCTGGCGGTCGGCGACGATCGGTCGACCACCGTGTCGATCGTGGTCGCCCTCGTGTTGGCCACGACCGTCCAGATGGTCATGGGGGAGTTGGTGCCGAAATCGCTCGCCATCACCAACCCGACCCGCATGGCGTACACGCTCGCAGGGCCGATGCGGGTCTACGGCGTCGTGGTCGGTCCCGTCGTCCGTGCGCTGAACGGGGCGGCCAACTGGACGGTGCGACGCCTGGGCATCGAGCCCCAGGAGGAGCTGCGGTCGGTGCGCAGCCTGAACGAGCTCGACCTGCTGTTCCGCTCCTCCGGCCAGCACGGCACCATCGACGAGGAGTCCCTCACGCTGCTCACGCGAGCAGTGCGGTTCACCGAGAAGACCGCCGCCGACGCGCTCGTGCCGCGAACCGAGGTCATCGGGCTGCGCGTGGACGACACCGTGGCCGACCTCACGGCCAGCGCCGTGGCGACCGGCCACTCCCGGTTCCCCGTCTACGACGGCGACCTCGACCAGATCGTGGGCGTCGGGCACGTGAAGGACGCCTTCACCGTCGCGTTCGGGCAGCGTCAGGAGCGATCGGTCGGATCGGTGATGACCGACGCGCTCGTGGTCCCCGAGACCCTCGACCTGCCCTCGCTGCTCGGGCTGCTGCAGGAGCAGGCGACACACCTGGCTGTGGTGGCCGACGAGTACGGCGGGACCGCCGGCATCATCACGCTGGAGGACGTGCTGGAGGAGATCGTCGGCGAGATCGACGACGAGCACGACCGGCCCACACCGACGCTCACCCGCGTGCAGCGACCGGGGGTCTGGGAGCTGGCCGGCGGTCCCGCCGTACTCGTCGGCCACCACGGCCAGGTGGGTGGCCTGCTCCTGCAGCAGCCCGAGCAACGAGGGCAGATCGAGGGTCTCGGGGACCACGAGCGCTTCGGTCATCACCGACCCGACCGAACGCTCCGGAC
>JBPPNA010000004.1:0-7210 GCA_051306355.1 Acidimicrobiales bacterium
CCTGTGCGACAACGGACGGGCCGGTCTCCCCGAAGGGACCTGCTGGGCCAGCACGCAGCGTCGTCATCGTAGACGATTTCCGTTGCTCCCGCGGGAGTTACCGCGGGAGTTACGCTCCAGAAACTCCCACGGACGTCTGTGGACGTCCGTGGACAAAAGCCCAGGTCAAGGGCTGTTTCTGTCAGGGGCATCGGGCAGCTCCAACAGTGCTCAAACGCTGGTTTTGAGCACTCTTGGAGCTGGGGGGAATCGAACCCCCGTCCGTCTGGCGGTCACGCTTCGTGCTACGACCATTCCCGAGTCTGCGGCTCACGGTTGCCGCGCCCCCGGGTGGGCGCACCGTCGAGTCTTTCCTCGATCGTCAGGGGTCTTTCCCTCCGGTCAGCGGTCTCTCCCGCCGTCCACCACTACTTCTGTTGCCAGGCTGTAGTGGTCAGGCCCCGCGTGGCCTTGCGGCTCGCGATGTGTCGCAAACGTTCGCTACCTGGTGATCAGGCTGCGAGCGCAAACGACTGCTGCTTTTCGGCAGTTGTTTGAGTGCCCCGATTAACGAGTCTGAGCAACTCGGGTCGCACGATGTCGCTTCCGGTCCCGACGTCGAAACCGATCAGCCCCTTGTCAATGAACTCAGCCGCTGACGGAAACCGCCGATGACCACGCCCCAGGGTACCCCTGGACCGTGACCACTACACCGTGGGTTCGGTCACAGCGAATGTGAATCACACTCGTGTAATTGTCAGACCTGCTTCGGATGATGGTCGACATGAGCACGCACCCCTTCTCACAGCGCCCCATACCTCCCACCACGCCCGCTGCTGGCGGCGGTGACACCGTCCCCGTGGCGGTGATCATGGCCCGCCTCGTCGCCGGCGACACCGCAGCGGTGTTCACCCTGGCCGAGCACCACGGCCACCGGATCGCCGGCGTCATCCGGCGCCAGCTCCGCCGGTGCGGCATCGACACCATCGGGCCCGACGATCTGCGGTCGCTGGTGCTCGACGCCTGTATGGAGCTGCGAGAGGTCGCGGCTGGATGGAAGCCGGGCGGCGCGCTCCCGTGGTGGTGGGCCGAGGGTCGCATCCGCTCGCTGGTCAACGGTTGGGTCGGCGTCCATGCCGACCCGCTCGACGACCGCTGGGACGAGTCCGACGACGAGGCGCCAGACGCTGCGCCGACGATGGACGAGTCGGTGGCGGCCACCTTCGCTCGACTCGTCGAGGAGGTCCCGCTGGTGGGCCTGTTCGCCGAGGCGGCCTCGGTGGCACGGCTCGACGACGTGTCCCTGTTCTGCCTGCTCGACTACCGGATCCAGCAGGGCCAGGGCGATCCGTCGCCGGCCAACACCCTTGCAGCCCGCTACGGCGTCACCCCCGAGGCCCTCCGCCAGCGGATCTGCCGCAACCGTCGCCGCCTGCGGGAGGTCGTGGCCAACGATCCCCGGTTCGCCGCAATCGCCGACTTCGAGTTGGTCGCATGAGTCCCCAGGGTCACGACACCGTCCCCGCTGCCCGGCGACGACATCCCAGCATGCGCTCGCCCATGCCTGTCGACCGGCTGCGTGACCGGGTCGCCGATTCACTGGGCCTGAACGGCGCCCGCTGGCCCGAGGTGGCGGCCGGGATCCTCGAGGCCCGGGGCCGAGCGGGCCTCGACCGCGACGAGTTCGCCCGCCGGGCCGGCGTGGACCCCGCCGTCCTGGGCCGGGCCGAGGCGGGGGAGCTGGCTCGGGACGCACTCCCGGGTTGCCTCCGCAGGATGGTGGCCCGATGATCGTGGCCCAGTGACGAGCTGAGCGGTCGTCCGACGAGCCGGGCGCCGGAACTCAGCCCTTGTTCCGGTGGGCGAGCTCGCGCTGCACCTCGCGCTCGGCATCCCGCTTGGCCACGACCTCGCGCTTGTCGTGCAGCTTGCGGCCCTTGCCCACGGCCAGCTCGACCTTGACGTTGCCGTCCTTGAAGTACAACGACAGCGGCACGATCGACACCCGTTCGAGGTCGACCAGCGTCTTGAGGCGGTCGAGCTCGCGACGGTGCAGCAGCAGCTTGCGGTGCCGGTCCGGGTCGTGGCCGCTGTGCTCCTGGGCGTGCAGGTAGGGCGCCACGTGCATGCCCTGGAGATAGGCCTCGTTGCCCTCGAAGCGCACGTAGCCGTCGGCGATCTGGACCTGCGCCTCCCGCAACGACTTCACCTCCGACCCCTGGAGCATGATGCCGGCCTCGAGGGTCTCGGAGATGTCGTAGTTCCGTCGCGCACGGCGATTCGCCGCGATGAGCTTGATGTCACCAGAGGGCATGGTCTCGGCACGCTACCGCTGAACTGGGCTTTCACCCCTCCCGGAAACGGCCGCCGTCGTTGCCTACCTTGGTCCGTGGATGTATCCGTCACCTCGGCCGCCGGGGCCGCCGCCGAACTACACGATCCGTCGACTGGTTGCCCTCACCGTCCTGGTCGTGATCATGCTGGGGCTCTACACAGGGGTGCGGGCTCTCACAGGGGGCGAGGGGGAACGCCGGCTGGCCAGCGGCTCTTCGACCACGTCGGACACGTCCATGCCACTGGTCGCGCCGCCACCGTGCGCCTACGAGGACGAGCCCACCATCTACTCCGGGGAGGACGACTGGCAACGGACGATCGTCGACACGGTCTACGCCGTACCGGAGCAGTACCTCCCGCCGGATCTCGTGCCGGCGTCCGAGGCCAACTACAGCGCGGAGTTCCGCCTACGGGCGCTCGTGGCCGGGGATCTCAACGCGATGCGCAACGCCCTTCTCGCTGAGGGGATCCCGGAGGTCGCCCTCCTCGCGGGCTACCGCTCGATCGAGGACCAGACCGATCTCTTCACCCGTCGCGAAGCCGAGATGGGCTTCGAGGACGCCGCCAACGGCACTGCCCGCCCCGGCCACAGCGAGCACCACCTCGGCACGGCGATCGACGTCCGTCCCATCGGCGCCTCCGACGTCGACCAGGCCTTCGGCGACACGCCGACGGGCCAGTGGCTGGAGCAGAACTCGTGGCGGCACGGGTTCATCCTGAGCTACCCCCGTGGCGCCTCGGACGTCACCTGCTACAAGTACGAGCCCTGGCATTTCCGCTACGTCGGGGTCGACCTCGCCGCCCGGATCGAGCGATCGGGGCTGACCTTGCGCGAGTACCTCTGGCACTGGGAGGTCACCGGAACCGAACCGGGCACCTCGCCGTCGGCGGCGACGTCGAGCACGGTGCCCACCCCACCGGGTGGTGAGGAAGAGGCCGGGTAGGTTCGGCTCGTGCTCCGACTCAGCCAGACCGCGTACGCCTCCATGGTCGGGCACGCCTACGACGGACAACCCGACGAAGCGTGCGGTCTCCTCGGCGGAGTCGACGATCGCGTCCATGTCTTCGTGCCCTGCCGCAACGAGGATGCATCCAGCCGGACCTTCACCATCGGCAAGCAGGGCTGGGACGCCGCCGATCGGGTCCTGGGCCCGCGGGATCTCGACGTGGTGGGTGTCATGCACAGCCACACCCACACCGACGCCTACCCGTCGCCCACCGACGTCGACAAGGCGGGGAACCCGCTGTTGGAACACTGGCACTGGATCATCGTGTCGCTGCGCGACGATGCTCCCGTCCTGCGCAGCTACCGGATCATCGACGGCGAGATCATCGAGGAATCGGTCGTCATCGATCGCGGCTGAGTGCCCTGGGGCGGTGCACTCGGAATGGGACGGCGCCGATACATTGTTGACCCAGAGGGTCAGCTTTCCGGCCGGCCCGCGACCTTCCGATCCCGCCACCAATCCGAGGGAGCCCAGCAGCCCCATGGCCGTCTATGACTCGGTTCTCGACATGATCGGCAACACGCCCATCGTGGACTGCAGCGCGCTCAGCCCGAACCCGAACGTGCGCATCCTCGGGAAGATGGAGGGCCAGAACCCCGCCGGGTCGGTCAAGGACCGCATCGCGCTGGCCATGATCGACGACGCCGAGGCCGATGGCACGCTCACACCGGGCAAGACGATCATCGAGCCCTCGTCGGGAAACACGGGCATCGCGCTGGCGATGATCGCCCGCATGAAGGGCTACCCGATCAAGATCGTCCTGCCGGAGAACGTGTCCATCGAACGACGTCAGCTGCTGGAGATCTACGGCGCGGAGATCATCCTCAGCCCCGGGGGCGAGGGATCGAACGGCGCGGTGGCCCGGGCGCGGAAGCTGGCCGACGAACATCCCGAGTGGGCGTTCCTCTACCAGTACGCGAACGAGGCCAACCCCAACTCGCACTACCGCACCACCGGCCCCGAGATCTGGGCTGACGTGCCCGAGATCACCCACTTCGTGGCCGGCCTCGGCACCAGCGGCACCCTCATGGGTGTCGGCCGGTTCCTCAAGGAGCAGAACCCTGACATCAAGGTCATCGCCATCGAACCGCCCCTCGGGGAGCGGGTCGAGGGGCTGCGCAACATCGACGAGGGCTACATCCCCCCGGTGTTCGAGAAGTGGGGTGGCTACGAACTGCTCGACCGCAAGCGCATCGTCCGTCCTCGCGAGTCGATCGAGTGGACCCGCAAGCTCTCCCACATCGGGATCTTCTCCGGCATCTCCGCCGGCGCAGCCCTCGCCGGCGCGGCCAAGGTGGCGGACGAGATCGACGAGGGCACCATCGTGTTCGTCGTGTGCGACTACGGCTGGAAGTACATCTCCACCGGTGCCTGGACCGACGACCTCGACGATGTCGTCGAGCGAGCCGAGAAGATCATCTACTTCTGATCCGCAGGCTCCTCACGGCAACGGACGAGAGATCGGGCATGGTCGAATTGCCCCACGCAGGCTGGCGTCCGGACCGCTGTGGCATCCTCGTCGGACCCACCCACCGAGTCGCCCCGCGGAGCGTGTCGCATGACCACATCGCTGCTCGCCGCAGCCCTCGGCGCCCCGCCGTTCGTCCGGTTCCAGGTTGCGGAGGACGTCGATGTCGATCTCGAGGGCGTGGTGCGGAGTGGGCTCACCGCGCAGGACTGGATCGCGGCCGGCCTGACCTTCGTCGCGTTCGTCGTCGTGGGCGTCGTGATCCGCCGCGTGGTCGAGCGTCTGGTGCGGCGGTCCGACTCCGAGGGCCAGATCGCCCGGTTCGTGGGCCGGTTGGCGCAGAACGTGCTCATCCTCGTCGGCCTCGTGTACGCCCTCACGGTCCTCGGCGTGCAGATCGGTCCGCTCATCGGTGCGCTCGGCATCTCGGGCATCGCCATCGCCTTCGCACTCACGGCCGTCCTCGAGAACGTGTTCGCGTCGGCGATGCTCAAGACGCGGCGGCCGATCCGGGTCGGTGACCAGGTCACCACCAACGGGCACAGCGGCACGGTGCAGGAGATCAACTTCCGGGCCGTGGAGCTGCGCAACTTCGACGGTGAAGCCATCCACGTGCCCTCATCGCTCGTCATGAACGACGTGATCGTCAACCACACCGAGCACGGGCTCCGCCGCACCGTCGTTCCCGTGGGCGTGGCCTATGGCACCGATCTGGCGCAGGCGCAGTCGGTGATCCTGGATGCGGTCTCGACGGTCGAGGGCGTTCGCGAGATTCCCCCGCCCCAGGCCTGGGTCACCGAGTTCGGGAATTCGAGCATCGACTTCGACGTCCGCTACTGGCACGAACCCGGGATCGCCACGGTGTTCCGCGTGCGCTCCGGCGTGGCCATGGCCATCAAGACCGCCTTCGACGCCGAGGGCATCGAGATCCCGTTCCCGCAGCGCGTGGTGACGATGGTTCCCCAGGACGGGGACGAAGGCGGCGATGCCCGCCTCGCCGGGTCCGACACGGCCTGAACCGTGGACGAACGCCCCATCGGGATGTTCGACTCCGGCTTCGGCGGGCTCACCGTCGCCCGGGCGTTCATCGATCTCCTCCCTGACGAGCACCTCGTGTACGTGGGCGACACGGGGCGCTACCCGTACGGACCCCGGCCGCTGCCCGAGGTCCGGGACTTCGCCCACCAGATCAGCCGGTGGTTGGTCGACCGGCACGACGCCAAGCTCGTGATCGTGGCCTGCAACACCGCGGCGGCGGCAGCCCTCGACGAGCTACGGGACGAGCTCCCCGTCCCGGTGGTGGGGGTGATCGAGCCCGGCGTCCGGTCCCTCTCCCTCGCCACCCGCTCCGGACGGGTGGGCGTGATCGGCACCGTGGGCACGATCTCCTCCGGCGCGTACCAGCAGGCTGTGGCCGAGCACGCCCCCGACGCCCTCCTCACCTGCGCCGCGTGTCCCGGGTTCGTCGAGTTCGTGGAACGGGGCGAGACGGATTCCGAGCAGGTGCACGTCCTGGCTGAGCGTCTCCTCGCTCCGGTGATCGACGCGGACGTCGATGCCCTGCTGCTCGGCTGCACCCACTACCCGTTCCTGGCCCGGACCCTGTCCGACGTGCTCGGGCGGGACGTGGTGTTGGTGTCGTCGGCCGACGAGACCGCGTTCATGGTCCGGGCAATGCTGGACGGCTCCGCCCTGGCCCGAGGACCCGGCGGCGCCGCCGCGGAGCATCGGTGGTTCAGCTCCGGCGACGTGGCGTTGTTCCGCGAACTGGGCAGACGGCTGCTCGGACCGGAGCTGGCCGACGCATCCTCCATACGGTGGGGCGCGTGAGTCCCGCACCAGACCAGCTGACCATCACCGTGCTCGGCGCTTCCGGCACCTATCCCGCCCCCTCGACGGCGTGCAGCGGCTACCTGCTCCGCACGGCGTCCACGACCGTCTGGCTCGACTGCGGGTCCGGGACGCTCGCCAACCTCCAGCGCCACGTGCCCCTCACCGACGTCGACGGGATCGTGTGCAGCCACTCCCATCCCGACCACTGGTTGGAGCTGCCCCTCGCGGTCAACGCGCTGCGCTACGGCATGCACCGGCCCGATGCCGGCGTGCCCCTGTACTGGACCGCGGAGACCGCCGAGCTGTTCAACTGGGTGAGCGGCCATCCTCCCGAGCCCACGTTCTGTCCCGAGGTGGTCGACGAGTCGTCCCTCGTGCGCATCGGCGACATCGACATCCGTTTCTCCCGGACCGATCATCCCGTCGAGACGCTTGCCGTCCGCGCCGATGCCGGCGGCCGATCCGTGGCGTACTCGTCCGACACCGGCAACGCCTGGGAGTTGGCGTCGCTCGGCCCCGGCATCGACGTCGCCGTGGTGGAGGCCACCCTCGACGAGGCCGACGCCGACATCGTGCAGCACCTCACCGC
>JBPPNA010000068.1:0-15763 GCA_051306355.1 Acidimicrobiales bacterium
GCGTCGTCGCCGTGCTCGACCCCCGCCTCGCCACGGCCCGGTATCGGTGGGATCTCGTCCGGGGGCTGCCGCCCATGCGACGGACGAGGGATCGCGCCGAGGTCGAGGCCTTCCTGCGCACGCTCCGCTGAGCCCCGAGCCGCAGCGATACCGTCCCGCCGGTGCGCAGCCTGTCCGCAGTGGCCATCCTCTCCGGCCCCATCGTCCTCGCTGCCTACCTCGTGGGTGCGCTGGCCGCGACCTGGACCATCCGCGATGGGGAGGACCTCGGCCCCTCCGACTGGATCCTGCAGGGGTTCGTCGCCCTGGTCACGTCCACTGCCGCCTGGCTGACCATCGAGTCCGTCTCGCCGGGCAGCAACTTGTCCCGCATCGGCTACTTCTCCGACCAGGTCCTGTCGGCGTGGCAGTCCATCTCGCTGTGGGCCGGCCTGGGCGTCGTCGTCGGGATGTGCGCCCCGGTCTTCCGCCGGTTCCGCGGTGTGTCCGGTGTGGCTCCTGCCGCCGCGCTCCTCGCGGTCCACTTCCCCTGGTTCCTCTTCGCGAGCTTGGGTGCGGCCGGCGGCGGGTTCGCCGTCGCCCGGTCCACCCGCGTCGCCCACGTCACGGCCATCGCCGTGCTGCTCCCCACGGCGTGGCTGGGTTGGGTGCTCGAGTGGCTCCCGGCCTGGGGGCTGCCCGCCGGCCCGGAAGCGACGGTCTGGACCCTGGCCCTCACCATGGTGCTCGGGAGCCGCTGGTGGCACGACCAACCAGCGCCGAACCAGCGGGCGGCGTAGATTCCCCTGCTCACCACCAGGGGGAAATCTCGATGTTCGATCTCGTCATCCGCAACGGACTGGTCGTCGACGGCACCGGAGCCGAGCCGTTCGTCGCCGACGTCGCCGTCACCGACGGTGTGGTCGCCGCCATCGGCACCGACCTCGCCACCGGCTCCCGGGAAGTCGACGCGACCGGCCGCATCGTCACGCCCGGCTTCGTCGACATCCACACCCACTACGACGGACAGGCCACCTGGGACGACGAGCTCGCCCCGTCCACTCCGCACGGTGTCACCACGATCGTGATGGGCAACTGCGGCGTCGGGTTCGCACCGGTCCGCCCCGACAGCCACCAGTTCCTCATCGAATTGATGGAGGGGGTCGAGGACATCCCCGGATCGGCACTGTCCGAGGGGATGACGTGGGGATGGGAGCACTTCGAGGAGTACCTGGACGTGCTCGAGCGCGGTCGGTACACCGCCGACATCGCCGCCATGATCGCCCACGGCCCAGTGCGGGCCTATGTCATGGGCGAACGAGGGGCCAGGAACGAGCCCGCGACTGCCGACGACATCGCCGAGATGGCCGACATCGTCGAGCGGGCGGTGCGGGCCGGCGCCAAGGGCTTCTCCACCAGCCGCACCATGGCGCATCGTGCCCTCGACGGTGAACCGGTGCCGGGCACCTTCGCGGGCGAGGACGAGCTCTTCGCCCTCGGCCGGGCCGTGGCCCGGACCGGCAAGGGGTTGTTCGAGGTCGCTCCGGCCGGCGTCGCCGGGGCGAACATCGAGGAGGTCTCCCCCGACACCGAGGTCGATTGGATGTGCCGGTTGGCGGGCGAGGCCGGCGTGCCCGTCACGTTCCTCATGCTCCAGACCGACGACGTCCCCGACGACTGGCGCAAGCACCTCGAGCTCATCACCCGGGCGCGCGACGAGGGCCACGACATCACCGCCCAGGTGGCGGGCCGCCCGTTCGGGATCCTCATGGGTCTCTCCGCACGGCACCGCTTCGCCGACTGCGCGTCGTTCCAGCCGCTCGTCGGGCTGTCCAACGCCGAGAAGGCCCGGCGCATGCGCGACCCCGAACTGCGCCAAGCCCTGATCAGCGAGACCAGAGCGGAGCTCGACGCCATCCGTGAAGTGATGCCGGTGGTCGCCCAGGCGATGGAGACCTACGACCGGACGTTCCCGCTCGGGGACCCCGTCGACTACGAGCCCGGCTACGAGGCGTCGATCGCCGGCATCGCCGAGGCGTCCGGCCGGGACCCGCTCGAGGTGTACTACGACGCCCTGCTCGAGCGCGACGGCGACGCCATCGTGATGATGATGCTCCTCAACTACAGCTACGGGAACGGCGACGCCCTCCACGAGATGCTCTCGAACCCCTCGGCCGTGCTCGGCCTCGCCGACGGCGGCGCCCACTGCAACCTGATCTGCGACGCCTCGACGCCGACGTGGATGCTCACCCACTGGGCCCGCGATCGGCAGGGCCCGCAGATCCCGCTCGCCTCGGTGGTGAAGAAAATGACCGCCGACACGGCGGCGTTGTTCGGGTTCGAGGACCGGGGCCGGCTCCAGGTCGGTTTGCGGGCCGACATCAACGTGATCGATCACGAGCACCTGACGCTGCACGAGCCCCGGATGGTGGCCGACCTCCCGGCCGGCGGCACCCGCTTCGTGCAGACCGCCACGGGCTACGACTACACCATCGTTGCCGGCGAGATCACGCGCGACCACGACGAGTTCACCGACGCACGCCCGGGGCGCCTGGTCCGTTCCTCGATCAGGCTCCGAGACGCTCCTCCGAGAAACCCCTCCTAGAAACCCCTCCTAGAAACCCAGGTCGTCGAGGTCGCTGGGCCGGCGCTGCCAGTCCTTCCGGACGGTCACCTGGAGCTCGAGGAAGGCGCCCTCCTTGAGCTGCTGGCGCACCTTCGTGCCGACCTCCTTGAGCACCGCACCCTTCTTGCCGATGACGATGCCCTTCTGCGAGTCGCGCTCGACGAGGATCTCGACCCGGATGTAGGGCCACTCCAGTTCGGTGACCCGGGTGGCGATCGAGTGCGGGAGCTCCTCACGCGTGACGGCGAGGAGCTGCTCCCGCACCAGCTCGGCCACCCAGAGGGCGTCGGGCTGGTCGGTGATCATGTCGTCGGGGTAGTACCGCGGACCCTCGTCCAGCCGGTCGACGAGGTGGTCGACCAGGTCGTCGACTCCCGCCCCCGTCTTCGCCGAGACCGGGAAGTACGACTCGACGGCGAACTCGCCGGCCGTCTCGAGCTGCCGGAGCACCTGCTGGGGCGAGGCCACGTCGCACTTGTTGACGACCACGATCCCGTCCTTCGGGACGCGTGCCGCGACGAAGCGATCGCCTCGGCCGATGGGCATGGTGGCGTCCACCACGAGGCAGACGAGGTCCACCCCGCTGATGGCGCCGGTGGCGGTGGCGTTGAGCCGGTCGCCCAGCGGCGTCTGGGGCTTGTGGATGCCGGGTGTGTCGACGAACACCACCTGGGCATCCGGACGATTGAGCACCCCCCGGATCTGGTTCCTCGTCGTCTGGACCTTGTCCGAGACGATCGAGACCTTCTCTCCGAGGATGTGGTTGAGCAGCGTGGACTTCCCCACATTGGGCCGGCCCACGAAGGTGACGAATCCGGACTTCACGTCGAGGCCGGACGACGTTGTGAGGCGCAGCCGAACAACTCGAAGGTCGCCGAAGGCGAGCCCCGGCCCACGAACGTCACGAATCCGGACTTCATGCGTCGCTCCTGGCCCGGGCCCGGTCGATGCGGACGAGTCCGATACGGCGGCCCTGCACCCGCGCCGCGGTGAGGCGATGGTTGCCGATGTCGATGGATTCGCCCTGCACGGGGACGTGTCCGAGCATGCCGAAGAGCAGCCCGCCGACGGTGTCCCAGTCGCCCTCGGGGAGGTCGGCGTCGAGCAGGTCGTTGACCTCGTCCAGGTGCATGCGGGCGTTGACCCGGTAGGCACCGCCGGGGAGTGGTTCGGCCATCGGATCCTCGACGTCGAACTCGTCGACGATCTCGCCCACCAGTTCCTCGATGAGGTCTTCGAGCGTGACCAACCCGGCCACACCGCCGTACTCGTCGATGACGATCGCCATGTGGAACTGCTCGGCCTGCATCTCGGGCAGCAGGAAGGACACCCGCTGCTGCTCGGGCACGACGCGAGCCTGTCGGACGTGGTCGCCCACGGGGTGACCACCGTTCCCGTCCCGCTCGGCCCGCATGAGGTCCTTGGCGTAGGCGATCCCGACGATGTCGTCGATGCCGGTCCCCGCCACCGGGATCCGGCTGAACCCGTTGAGGATCACGACCTCCATCACGTTGCTGACCTCCCACGCCGCGTCCACGGTCACCATGTCGGGGCGCGGGACCATGACCTCCCTGACGATGGTGTCGCCGAAGGCGATGATGGACTCGATCAGGGCCCGCTCGGATGTCTCGATGACGTCGGCCTCCATGGCGACCTCGGCGAGGGCGAGCAGCTCCTCCTCCGACACGTTGGGACGTTCGATGTCGTCGGTCCCGACGCTGCGCCGCCGGATGGAGGAGGACAGGGCGCGGCCGACGAGGCCGAGCAGGGGGACGCGGCTGATGAGGGCGACCACGGGTGCCACCCGCACGGCAGCCTCTTCCGTGCGGACCAGTCCGAGCGTCTTGGCGAATGCCTCGGCGGTGGCCAACAGGATCACGAGCGCGGCGGCCACGGCCAGCCAGGCGGGAGCGTCGAGCTCGCCGTCGCTGCCGACCAGGACGACCACGCCGACGACGCCGACCTGGGCGACGAGGCGGGACACGAGCACTGCGCCGAGGACTCCCTCGCGTCGGTGGAGGAGCTCGACCAGCGTGGCGGCACGCCCCACCGAGCGGGCGTCGTCGCTGTCGGCCATGGCAGTGGCGCGAGGCACCGAGACGTGCACCAGGACGACCTCGCAGAGGGCCAGCAGCATCACCAGGATGACGAGGGCCGAGACGACGCCGGCAGCGATCAACGGGCTCACGATTCGTGGAGGCGGTCGAGCAGCTCGCGCTCTGCTGACTGCATCGCTGTGGTCTCCTCCGGCTCGGCGTGGTCCATGCCGAGGACGTGGAGGATGCCGTGCACCACGAGGAGCGCGATCTCGTCCGCCGTCGTACCTCGATGGTGCGGTGTTCCGGCGTGTTCGGGTGCCTGACGGGCCGCGATCGCAGGGCAGATCACCACGTCGCCGAGGAGCAACGGCATGTCGTCGGGTCCCGGGAAGGGCCGGTCCGGTCCGGTCGTGCCGTTGTCGGGCCAGCGACCCTGTTCGAGGCCTTCGTCCTCCATGGGGAACGCCAGCACGTCCGTGGGACCGCTCGAGCCCATGTGCCGGGCGTTGAGTTCGGCCATGGCGGCTTCGTCGACGAACAGCAGGCTGAGTTCGGCGCGCGCCGGCACACCCCGGGCATCGAGGACCGACTCCGCGAGGATGACCCAACGGACGACGTCCACGTCCTCCGCGTCCTGCTCGTCGACGCCGAAGACGGTGGCGCGGCGGGTGTCGTCGGTCACGACCGGCGCCCGATCAGGATCCGGCCGAGCGGTCGTAGGCGTTGACGATGTCCTGGACGATGCGGTGCCGGACCACGTCGCGCGAACCCAGGTGGACCCAGGACAGGTTGTCGATGTCCCCCAGGATGCGCTCGAGGTCGGCGAGGCCGGACTTGTTGCCTGCCACGTCGACCTGGGACATGTCGCCGGTGACGACCACCTTGGACCCGAACCCGATGCGGGTGAGGAACATCTTCATCTGCTCGGGCGTGGCGTTCTGGGCCTCGTCGAGGATGATGAAGCTCGCGTTCAGGGTTCGCCCGCGCATGAAGGCCAGCGGCGCCACCTCGACCAGGCTGCGTTCGAGCAACCGCTGCGCTCCCTCGGGATCGACCATGTCGTAGAGCGCGTCGTACAGCGGCCGCAGGTACGGGTCGATCTTGGCCATGAGATCGCCCGGCAGGAACCCGAGCCGCTCCCCCGCCTCGACCGCCGGTCGGGTGAGGATGATGCGCTCGACCTCGTTGCGATGGAGCGACTGCACGGCCATGGCGACGGCGAGCCACGACTTGCCGGTGCCGGCGGGGCCCACACCGAAGGTGATCACGTTGTCTCGGATGGCCTCGATGTAGCGACGCTGCCCCTCGGTCTTGGGGCGCACGGAGTTCCCCTTGGCGGACCGCAGGATCTCGGTGGCCAGCAGCTCGGACGGGCGCTCGTCGTGACCGACCATGTCGATGGCCCGTTGCACGCTCTCCGAGTCGAGGGTCTGGCCCCTGGCCAACAGGAGCACCAGCTCCTCGAACACCTTGCTGGCCGCCTCCGCACCCGGACCGTTGAGTGCGATCTCGGTGCCGCGGGCATGCATCGTCGTCTGCGGGAACGCGTCCTCCACGAGGCGCAGCAGCTGGTCGCGATGGCCGAGCAGCCCGGCCATGAGGTTGTTGCCGGGGACGTTGACGACGACGTTGGTGTCTGTGGTCGGGTGTGCTGGCACGATCGGTGGGAGCCTACCGTCACGGTCGATGGACCGCTCCCACGAGGACCACGCGCCACACCATCTCCCCCGCATCGCACCGCACGCGCTCGGCGGTGAGGACTTCGGCCGGTCCCTGGAGCGCTGGGCTGCCGATGCTGCGGTGGACGAGGCGGTCCGCACCAGGATCAGGGAGCGCTGGCTCCGCATCCAGTCGGAGGAGAGCGCCAGCCTGGCCGGGACCTTGATGGATCTGGCCGAGCGATGCACCCCGTTGGTCATCGACGTCGTCGACCAACAGGTTCGGGGCGTGGTCGCCGGCGTGGGCGGTGACTTCGTTGCGCTGCGAACCCAGCCGGGTGCCGAAAGGACCGGACTCGTCCTCGTGCGCTTGACGGCCATCGCCGCCATCCGACCCGAGCCCGGCGCGGTGGAGGTGCGCGGCGATCGGTCGGCCATCCTCGACGTCACGCTCGGGGCGGTGATCGGTCCGGTGGCCGCGGATCGGCGCGACGTCCTCGTCCGCACCTTCCACGGTCAGGCCCTGCGCGGTGAACTCCGAAGTGCGGGCCTCGACGTGATCCGACTGCGCGTCCCGGGCGACCCGCCGACGCCGGTGTGGGTACCCCTCGACGCCGTGGCCATGCTGGTCATCGACACATGAACGGCCCTGAACGACGTCAGCCCACCTCGAGGTCACGGTCGGCGTCGCTGCTCGCGCTGTCGGGCGACAGATGGTCGAGCGTGCCCGGCTCGATGCGGGACGACTCGATGAAGGCATCGACGTCCGTGCGCTTCACCCGGATGACGCGGCCGAAGCGATACGCCGCCAGGTCGCCCTGGTTGATGAAGCGGTAGAGCGTCCGGGGGGTGATCCCCAGGGACTTGGCGGCGTCTGCGGTGGAGAGCCAGTCGGCTGATCCGGTCATGAGGAATTCGCTCCTTGCCCGTCGGGTCCGCGCCACCATACCGAGCTGCCCGCCCGCTCTGTTAGCATCTCGATCCGTTCGATGTCTTTCCATACTCGTCTCGCATCGAGCAGGACCTCATGGCATACGGCGAAAGGAGTCCATCGTGACCTCCACGCTCTCGGCCCGGCACGGTCGAGCCGACGACACCAACGGCACGGCACCCCGCAGGATCGAACGCAGGGTGGGCCTTCCCTCGGGTCGCGCGGTGATCGGCGGGCTGCTGATGGCGGTGGCCGCAGTGGGGACGTTCCTCGCCTACACCGGAGCAACCGCCGACGACTCGATCGATGTGCTGATCGCCACCCGCGATCTCCGTCCGGGACAGGTGCTCGTCGCGGGCGACATGACACTGGTGCCTGTCGACCTCCCCGGCGACGTGCGGGGACTGTTCGGTTCCGTCGAGGCCGCAGTCGGGCGCCAGATCGTCGCCCCGATCGACACGGGGGAGTTCGTGCAGGCCTCGGCCACCACCCCCGCGACGGAGGGAGACGAGTCCCTGGAGATCGCCATTGCACTCCCGGGCTCCCGGGCGGTGGGACGCCTCGTTGCGGGCGAGCGGGTCGACGTGTTCTCGACGTGGGGCGGGTCGGTCACCGAGCTCATCGCCGTCGACGCTCGAGTGCTGGAAGTCAGCGGGGGCGCGGCCACTGGGCTCGCCGGTGGCGAGTTGGTGACGGTCAGGCTCGCACTGGCCGACTTCGACCAGGTCGAGGCGATCGTCCACGCCCAGGCCGCCGGGGACATCACCATGATCCGCGCCGCCATCGGCACCGACGTCGAGGACGTGGGCCGGGAGTACCGACCACTCGTGGGTGTGAGGACCTCGGCGAACGACGGCAGCGTCGACGGGGACAGCGAGGACGCCAGTGACAGCGGGGACGGCGAGAGCTGATGCCCGCCGATCGCTACGTCACGCTCGGCTTGGCCCGGGTTCGAACGCCGTGGTTCTCCGACGTCGCTCGGTGGTCCACGTCGGGTTCTCTGGCCATGGACTTCGTCAAGACCGTCTCCGCCGACGAGGTCCGGTCTCAGCTGGCCTCTGGGCGACCGTTCTCCGCCCTCCTCGTCGATGGTGGGCTCACGGGTATCGACCGCGACCTGCTCGAGTCCGCCGTCGAGCAGGGCTGTGCCCCGATCGTGGTCGCCGACGGTGCGACCCGCGACTGGAGGGCTATCGGAGCCGTGGCCGTGCTGTCCACGGACTTCGACTGCGTCGAGCTCGAGGCCGTCCTGGTCGATCACGCCCGCCCCATCGGACGGGCCGACGACGTCCCCGCACAGGTCGAAGCGGCTCGCATCGTCCCGGGCTTCCGGGCGCGCACGGTGGCGGTCACGGGGCCAGGGGGCACCGGCCGCTCGGTCGTGGCTGCTGCAATCGCCCAGGGGTTCGGCGCCGACGTGGCCCACACCGACACCGTGGTGCTCGCCGACCTCGCGCTCCACGCTGATCAGGCCGTGCTGCACGACGCCCGGGATGTGATTCCCGGAGTCCTCGAACTGGTCGAGGCCCACCGGGCCGGCATGCCGACGGCTGACGAGGTGCGCTCCCTGACCTTCGATGTCGCCGCCCGCCGCTACCGGCTCCTGCTGGGACTCCGCCGGCATCGCGACTGGACCGCGTTGCGACCCCGCGCACTGCGGGTCGCGCTCGACGGCCTGCGTCAGGCGTTCACGCTCGTCGTGGCCGACATCGACGACGACTTCGAGGGTGAGGACCTCACCGGGTCTGCCGATGTCGAGGACCGCAACCTGCTGGCCCGCTCCACGTTGTCCATCGCCGACGTGGTCGTGGTGGTCGGGGCGCCGGGCGTCAAGGGGATGCACTCCCTGCTGCGGGTGCTCCGCGACGTCATCGCGAGCGGCGTCGACCCCGGTCGAGTGGTCCCGGTGATGAACCGTGTGCCGCGACGCGCCAGCATGCGCAGCGAGCTGGCGCGCACGGTGACGGAGCTGCTCGTGGCATCGAATCCCGGTGACGCCCTGCTCAGTCCGATCTTCCTGCCCGAGCGCAAGCAGATCGACGAGGCCATACGCGACGGGGTCGGCCTCCCGACCGCGCTCGTCGACCCGGTGACGGCGGCCGTGCGGGCGCGACTCGGCGCCGTGGACGATCGCGCTCCCGCCGTGGGCTTCGACGACGCCCCCGTGCCCGTCGAGATCGGCTCGCTCGGCACCTGGCACGAGGAGGTGGCGGGATGACGGTCGTCGAGACCGGGGCGGGTGGCACGCCCCTGCAGATCATCGAACGCACTGTGCTCGAACGGGCCAAGGAGATCCGCCTCGACCTCGGAGCCGACGCGGCCACGGCCCGTCTCCGGGAGTTGGTGGCGGACGAGGTCGCCCGTTGGTCCATCGACTACCGACGCGGCCTGCGGCCCCACGATCTCGCCGATCCCGAACTCGTCGTCGAGCGCGGCTTCCGCAACCTCGCCGGATACGGCCCGCTCGAAGCCCTCCTCGCCGACGACGACGTGTGGGAGGTGATGATCAACGGTCCCGACGCCATCTTCGTGAAGCGGCACGTGGGTCGGTCGGGCTACCACGACGAGGTCTTTCACGACGACGAACACGTCATCCGCACGCTGACCAAGATCCTCGACGACGCAGCCGGCGCGCACCGCAAGCTCGACCCCACCGAGGGACTCCAGGATGCCCAGCTCGACGACGGTGCCCGGCTGCACATCGTGCACGGCGATGTCGCCAGGGGCGGTCACGTCATGGTGAACATCCGCAAGTTCACCGGGGTGGCCTTCCGAGAGCTCGAGCAGCTCGTCGACCGCAACATGTTGACGGTCCAGGCGGCGGAGTTCCTGCGGGCCTGTGCCAGGGCCAAGCTGACCGTCGTCTTTGCAGGGGCGCCCGGATCCGGCAAGACCACGATCATGTCGTGCACGGCGGCCGAGCTCGACCCCTCGCTGCGCGTCGTGGTGGCCGAGGAGGTGTTCGAAGCCGACGTGCCGTTGCCCAACGTCGCCTCGATGCAGACGAGAGCAGCTCGGGCGGACCGTCCGGCCGTCGATCTACGACGACTCGTGGCCGGCTTCCTGCGCATGGCTCCGGACGTCGCCATCGTCGGAGAGGTCCGGGACAAGGAGGCGTTGCCACTACTCCTCACACTCTCGTCGGGCGTCAAGGGCTTCACCACCATTCACGCCGGGTCGGCTCGCCAGGCGCTGTCGAGGCTGCGGTTCATCTGCCAGCTGGCCGAAACCTCGAGCGAGGTCCCGATGGCCGCGCTCAATGCGCTCGTCTCCGAGTCCGTCGACGTGGTCGTCCACTGCGCGCGCGAGACCGACGGTCCCCGCGTCACCGAGATCCTCTGCGTCGAGGACCAGGCAGCCGGCTTCGAGTCCACGCAGTTCACGGTCACCGACCTCTTCCGACGAGCACGCGTCGGCGGGCCTCTGGAATGGACCGGGCAGCTTCCCGTGCGGGCGGCGCGAGCCCTCGCGGCAGCGGGCTACGACCTGGGCGACCTCCTCGGCGCGCCCGGTCAATCCATCCGACCGACCAACACGACCCCCGGAACCTCTGCGCCGGACTCCGACGGTGACCTGCAGCCGGACGGCGAGACCCAGGACCCGCACGCGGATCGGCCGGAGCGGTACCGATGACGGCCCTCCTGCTGCCCGTCGTCGCCGCCACGGGCGTGTACTACCTCTACACCGCATCTGCCTACGGATGGCGTGGCGCCGGACTCGCACCGAAGGTCGACCGCCCGGTCCGGCGAGCCGATCCAGTTCGAGAGTGGCTGGTGCAGGCCGGGCTGGGCGACATCCGCATCCGGGACTTCGCTGCGGTGATGGTCGCCCTCTTCGTCGTCACCGCGACGGTTGTGTTCGCGATCTTCGGTGCCATCGTCCCGGCCGTGACCCTCGGCACGTTCGCCGCCAGCTTCCCGCTCGCTTCCTACCGGGTGCGACGCGCCTCCCGGCGGTCTCGTGCCCAGGACGCATGGCCCCGGTTGATCGAGGAGATCCGGATCCTCACGGCGTCACTCGGGCGGTCGATCCCCCAGGCCCTCTTCGAGGTCGGGCGCCGTGCACCGGAGGAGATGCAGGTCGCCTTCGAAGACGCGCATCGCGAGTGGCTCATCTCCACCGACTTCGCCCGGACCATCTCGGTGCTCAAGGCGGGGCTCGCCGACCCGACCGCCGATGCCACGTGTGAAACGCTCCTCGTCGCATACACGGTCGGCGGCAGCGATCTCGACCGGCGTCTCGAAGCCCTGGTCGAGGATCGCATCCAGGACACGCAGGGCCGCAAGGACGCCCGAGCCAAACAGGCCGGCGCGCGCTTCGCCCGTCGCTTCGTGCTCTTCGTGCCGTTTGGCATGGCGATCGCCGGTATGTCCGTTGGCAACGGGCGCGACGCCTTCGCCTCCGCCATGGGGCAGATCCTCACGTCGTTCGCGGTCCTCATCGTCATCGGGTGCTGGGCCTGGGCCGGACGGATCCTGCGCGTCCCGGAAGAGCAGCGGGTGTTCTTCGAATGACGAGGATCGTGGTGCTGTCGGGGCTGCTCTTCTGGATCGGCGCCACGCTGGTGCTGAGCCAGGGGCGCTGGTTCGCGCGACGCGCCCTGACCGACCGCCTGCGCCCCTACGAACCGGGCGGCCTGGCAGCGGCGGGCGGGAGCGGAGGCATGCTCTCCGTCGAGTCCTTCGCGGATGTGATCGCACCCCTCGCCCGCACCATCGGCGAACGTGCCGCTCGGCTCGTCGGCATCAACGAGGAGCTGGCCGTGAAGCTCGAGCGCATGCATTCCCCGCTCGACCAGAGCGACTTCCGCGTGCGCCAGCTCGGGTGGGCGGTCATCGGGCTGATCGGGGGTGTGCTGAGCGCGGCCGCCCTCCGACCACCTGCACTCGTCGTGGTCCTCCTCATCGTCGGCGGGCCCGTCCTCGCCTTCCTCGTCGTCGAACAGCGCCTCGCCTCGGCCTCCGATCGGAGGAAGCGCCGCCTGTTCCTCGAGCTCCCGGTCGTGTCCGAACAGCTCGGGATGCTCCTCTCCGCCGGTTTCTCCCTCGGATCGGCACTCCATCGGCTGGCCGAACGTGGTCAGGGTGCCAGCGGCCACGACCTGCGCCGGGTCGTCGCCCGGATCCGACAGGGAGTCGCCGAGGTCGACTCGCTGCGCGAGTGGGCCATCGTCGCAGATCTCGATGCGCTCTCGCGGTTGGTCGCCGTCCTGGCCTTGAACCGGGAGGCCGGCGATCTCGGACGGCTCATCGCCGAGGAGGCCCGGTCGATCCGGCGCGAGGTGCAGCGTGAGCTGATCGAGCAGATCGAGCGCCGGAGCCAGCAGGTCTGGATCCCCGTCACCGTCGCGGCCCTCGTCCCCGGCGCCATCTTCATCGCCATCCCGTTCATCGAGGCCCTCCGCGCCTTCTCTGCCACCTGATCCCCCGACCGTCACACCGCATCCCAAGGAGACAACCATGCATCCGTCCATCCCCAGTCCCCGGCCACTGCGCCGCCCGACCCGGACCATCCGTGGCGAACGAGGCGAGGGGGTGATCTCGACCGCCATCGCCGTGCTGGTCATGGCCTTCCTCGGCGCCGCGATGTGGGTCACCTTCAACGCCGTCTGGAAGGACACGTCCAAGAACACCGAGAACCAGGTCAAGATCATCGGCACCGACTCCGACGCCCCGCCCGCCGCAACGCCGTGAGCCGACCGGTCGCTGGTCGCAGCGACCGTGCCACCGGCGTGTTCGGCACGACCTTTGGGTTCACGGTGGTCATGATCTTCCTGCTCTTCGCGGTGCAACTGCTGTTCGGCCTGTACACCCGCACCACGGTCACCGCGGTCGCCACCGACCTGGCCCAGCGCGCGGCGAACGAGGGCCCGGACGCGCTCGGACCCGAGCGCGTCTCGTTCTACCGATCCGAGGCCCGACGTCGGCTCGGCGCCTACGCCGACAGCGCCGTGTTCGACTTCAGGCTGATCGACGTCGACGCCGACGGCGTCGACGACACCGTGGCGGTGCGGGTGGAGGCCGATCTCCCGACGCTGCTGCCCACCCGGCTCGTGCCCACCAGCCCGACCCGGTTCACCCGGACGATGCGGGCACGGCTCGAGGTCTTCCAGGAGGGGCCGTGAACCATGCACACGTGACTTCTCGAGGTTGGACTCGAGACGGCGTGCGACGGATCGGCGATCGCGGTCAGGTGGCAGGCATCGAAGCACTCCCCTTCGGACTCCTCATCTTCGTCGCCGGCACCCTGCTCCTGGTGAACATCTGGGGCGTGGTCGATGCGAAGTTCGCGACCGACGCTGCGTCCAGGGAGGCGACGAGGTACGTGGTGGAGTCGGCTCGGCTCGATCGTGACCCGGCGACGATCAGGGCGGGCGCCGAGGCGGTGGCCCAGCGCACCCTCGAGGACCACGGTCGACGTCGAGCACCTACCGTGCGCATCCGCCCCGAAGGGGTCCGGCTGGAACGATGCGATCGCATCCAGGTGACGGTGGCCACGCAGGTCCCGGCCATCCGTCTCCCGTTCTTCGGCGGTTTCGGCGAGGCGTTCGAGATCGTCGCCACCCATTCCGAGCTGGTCGACCCCACCCGGTCGGGGCTCGACGGACGAGCGGATTGCATCCAGTGACCCAACATCCCGGCACCCCGCGGCGAGAACGCGGCTCGGTCCTGATGCTGATGCCGGCCGCCATCGTCATCGTCCTGCTCCTCGGAGCCATCACCGTCGACTCGGCCATCGTGTACCTCGAACAACGCCGGGCGTACAACGTCGCCTTCGACGCGGCCAACGATGCGGTCGGCGCCGGGCTCGACCGCGACATCGTCCGGACGACCGGCGAGCTCGTCTACGACGTCGGCCGGGTGCAGGCCGTCGCCGCCGCCACCGTGGAAGCGTCCGAGATGGACCGCCTGCGCCTGGTGTCCGCCGCCGTCGAGGACGGAGCAATCGAGGTGGTCGTCGAAGTTCGTGTGCAGCGCCTCTTCGGTCAGGCGTTCGGCGATCGATCTTCCGAGACCGTCCGGGTGGTGGCCCGGGCAGGGGGCGAAGTTCGAGATCCGTGACGAATCGGTGCATCTTCGCGATCCGGCAGGGGTAGGGATCACGCACTCGGCTTCTATGGGCGATCCACAAGATCAAGTCGTTCCCGTCCACGATCTGCGATCAGGTGCCATGCACATGCGATCCGAGGAAACAGAGAAGACCTTCGAGTCAACCTTTCCCCCATCAACGACTGCGCTGAGCGGGGCGCGGAAATCATTCACGGCCTGGCTGTCGACCGACGGTCTCGATGAGTCCACCGTCGAAGAGCTCACTGTGGCGTACAGCGAACTGGTGAGCAACGCCGCCGCCCAACCCAACGAATCCGGCGGGGCGGTCCACACCGCGGCCTGGCACGAGGGCGACGACATCGTGCTGACGGTGGAGAACCCGATAGCCCGTGAACAGGTCGGCGTACGCCGTTGGGACCTCGGCGACGCCCTCCGTGGCGGAGGGCGCGGCCTCATGTTGGTCCGGGCGTTCACCGACAGCCTCGAATCGCTCCGATCGGACCGTGGCGCCCTGGTCATCCGCTGTCGTCGACGGGTCTGTCGCCGTTGATCCAGTCCCGTTCGACCGGTCGAACGTGTGCTCAGGGCGCGAGCCGGACCGCCAGCATGGCGACGTCGTCGCGGCTCTGCGCAGCCACGCGCGGCATGATGTCCTCGTGCCCCCCTGCCCCGTCCGCCGCGCACCGGCACGGCCCCGACGCCCTCTTGATGTATTTCATGTCCATTCGATAGCGTGGCGTCGATGGTGATCTCGGTACGCACGGAGCGCGGCCCGGACGGTCTCGAGATCGTCAAGGAAGCCGACGTCGGTGCGCACCGGGCACGCCTGCGCCACGAGGCCGAGATGCTGGCGCGTGCTGCACACCCTGGTGTGGTCGAGATCACCTCATCGTCTTCCGGCGTCCTGCGCCTGCGCCACCGCGGCACCTCCCTCGCCCGCCTCGGCGCACTCCCTCCGGACCACGTGGCCGCCATGGTGCGGTCGATCGCCGAGGTGGTCGACGTGTTGCACCGGCAGGGCGTGGTCCACACCCGAATCGATCGCGAGCACATCGTCGTCGGCGACCGTGGTCGGCCCCGGCTGTGCGGCTTCGCCGAGGCGACCGAGGCCACCGACGAGCTCCGTGCCGCCGACGTGGCCGCACTCGGGCGGCTCCTCGACGACCTGCTGGACGCCAGCGGGGACGCCCTGTGGAGCCCGGTCCACCGGGGCGTGCGCGCCGCCGCGCGACGACGAAAGGCGTTGAGCGGGTTCCGCACGTCTGCCCGCGCCGCACGCCGCGACGACCCCGGCCAGCGACCGACCGCCCGCCAGTTCGCGGCCTCGCTGCAGGACGCGCTGCCCGACCTCGCCCTCCCGATGATCCCACCCGCCGGCGTCGCACGCGACTTCGCCGGGATCCCAGCCGACATCGACCCCACCAGCGACATCAGCTGGTCCGACGACGACCTGTCGTTCCTCACGGCGGCCGACGACGACG
>JBPPNA010000106.1:0-3825 GCA_051306355.1 Acidimicrobiales bacterium
AGCGCCGGCGTCTTGGCCTTGGGGATCTTGGACTGCCGACCCTTGCGGACCAGCTGTTGAATCGTGGGCACGTGTGTCCTCTTGCAGCTACGAATGTGTCGTGTCGGTCGGGGCGAACGGGCCCCGAAGGGGCGCGCATGACCGACGGGCCATGCTATGGCTGCGCCTCCCGGCGACACAACCCGAGGCGAGGGCGACCATGGCAGGATGCCATGCGCGCCGCACCCGACGGAGGATCATCACCTTGGCTGAACACGCGACCACCCTCGCGACGGACCGGGGCGTGGCCACGGTCACGCTCGCTCGTCCCGAGAACCGCAACGCACTCTCGGCCGAGTTGGTCGACTCACTCGGAGACCACCTGCAGGCTGCGGCGGCCGACACGTCCGTCCGGGTGATCGTCCTCACCAACGAGGGGACGGTGTTCTGCGCCGGTGCCGACCTCATGGGGGGCGGGGCCGAGCCTCGCTACAGCCTCGTCGACCTCTTCGACAGCATCGCGGAGTCGCCCAAGCCGGTGATCGGCCGCATCGCGGGTCACTGCATGGGCGGCGGTGTCGGCCTGGCGGCGTCGTGCGACATCTCGATCATCAGCGACGACGCACTGGTCGGGTTCACCGAGGTCCGCATCGGTGTGGCGCCGGCCATCATCTCGGTGGTGTGCCTACCCAAGATGCGCCGGGCTGATGCGGCCGAGTTGTTCCTGTCGGGCGAGCGCATCAGCGCCGCCCGCGCCGTCGAGGTGGGACTGCTCAACCGCGCCGTGCCGCCGGACGAACTCGACCACGCCGTGGCAGACGTGGTCGCCAAGGTCGTCGCCGGCGGACCGCAGGCGTTGGCCGCCGCCAAGCGCCTCATCCGTGACGTGCCGGGGCAGGACCGCGAGACCGCCTTCGCCTGGACGGCGGAGCTGTCGGCGGAGCTGTTCGCCTCCGAGGAGGCCGCCACCGGCATCGGATCCTGGCGCGACAAGACCGACGCTCCCTGGATCCCCTGAGCCGACAACGACGACGTCCCGCCGGCGAGCCGGCAGGACGTCGCGGCGTCAATGCTTTTACGGAAGTTGTGAGGCCCTGCCGAACAACTTCAGAAGTGAGGAGGTCCCTCCCGGGACCGACGAACGGCTCACCCGGTGGGGAGATCGACCACGTCGGCACCAGCCTGGCTGTCGAACTCGTTGGCCAGCATGGCGGCGGGATCGCCTTCCTCGTGATCGGACGACCAGCCCTCCATCTGTCGGTACTCGGGGGCGTGGGTGTCGACGTCGCGGTAGTCACCGTGCCCGGTACCGGCGGGGATGAGCTTGCCGATGATGATGTTCTCCTTGAGACCGACGAGGCCGTCGGACTTGGACTCGATGGCCGCTTCGGTGAGCACCCGGGTCGTCTCCTGGAAGGAGGCAGCGGACAGCCACGAGTCGGTCGACAGCGAGGCCTTGGTGATGCCCATGATCTCGTCACGGGCTTCTGCCGGCTGCTTGTCCTCGAGGATGAGCTGCTTGTTGATCTCGGTGTACTTCCGGCGGTCGATGCGCTCGCCGGGCAGGAACGGCGAATCGCCGCTCTCGTTGATGTGGACCCGGCGGGTCATCTGACGCACGATCAACTCGATGTGCTTGTCGTGGATCGACACGCCCTGGTCGCGGTACACCTTCTGGATCTCCTCGACCAGGTAAGTCTGCGTGTGGCGCAGGCCCTTGATCTCGAGGAGCTCCTTCGGATCGCGGGGACCTTCGACGATGGGATCGCCGGCCCGAACCTCCTGGCCCTCGGTCACCTCGATGCGGACACCGATCTGGATGGGGAAGCTGGCTTCCTCACCGTCGTCGGTGACCACGAGGACCGTCTTGCCGCGGCCCTCGTCCTCGAGGATACGGATCACGCCGGAGACGGTGGACAGGGTGGCCTTGCCCTTGGGTGTACGGGCCTCGAACAGCTCGACCACGCGGGGCAGACCGCCGGCGATGTCGCCGCCGCTGCTGGCCACGCCACCGGTGTGGAAGGTCCGCATGGTGAGCTGGGTACCCGGCTCACCGATGGACTGGGCGGCGATCACGCCGACCGCCTCACCACGCTCGATCGCCTTGCCGTTGGCCAGCGACATGCCGTAGGCCAGGCCGGAGATGCCCTGCTCGGAGTCGTCGGTGAGGGGGGAGAGCACGCGGGCCCTGGTGACCTCCTCGTCGGCGATGAGCTGTTCCATCATCTCGTTGGTGATCATCACGCCCCGCTCGAACACCGTGCCGTCGGCGAGGGTGAGATCCTCGGCCAGCACGCGGCCCAGGATCTTGTTCTCCATGTAGAACCGGCGGCCCGGGGTGTCGGGACGGATGTCGTCGATCCAGATCGAACGGATCGGTGTCCCGGTGCGCTCGGCGCGGTCGAAGGGATCGTCGTCGTTGACGATGAGCTCCTGGGCCACGTCGACGAGACGACGCGTCAGGTATCCGGAGTCAGCGGTACGCAGCGCCGTGTCGACGAGGCCCTTTCGGGCGCCCGGCGTGGCGATGTAGTACTCGAGCATGTCGAGTCCCTCGCGGAAGTTCGACTTGATCGGGCGGGGGATCATGTCACCACGCGGGTTGGCCACGAGGCCACGCATGCCAGCGATCTGGCGGACCTGCATCATGTTCCCTCGGGCACCGGAACCGACCATCATGTCGATCGGGTTGAAGCGCTCGGCCTTGAGCCCGATCTCCATCTCCGCCCGGATCTCCTCCGTGGCGTTGGTCCAGATCTCGACCTCCTTCTGGCGACGCTCACCGTCGGTGATGATGCCGCGCCGGAACTGGGTCTCGACCTTGTCGGCCTCTCCCTCGTAGCGCTCGAGGATGTCCTTCTTCGACTCGGGGGTCTTGACGTCGTCGATGGAGACCGTGACGCCGGACCGCATGGCGAAGTGGAAGCACAGGTCCTTGATGGCGTCGAGCGACTCGGCCACCTCGGCCTTGGGATAGTTCTTGGCCAGCTCGTCGACGATGGCCGACAGCTCCCGCTTCGACACGCGCTCGTTGAGGAACCCGTAGCGGGAGGGCAGGGACTCGTTGAACATGACGCGACCCGGCGTGGTGGTGATCCAGATCGCCTTGCCGTCGTCATCACGCCCGACCCGGTACTGGATCTTGGCGTGGAGGGCGACCGACTTGGCCTCGTACGCCCGCTTCACGGTTTCGACGTCGCCGAAGGCGAGGCCCTCGCCCTGCTCGCCGTCCATCAGCGAGGTCAGGTAGAAGGCGCCGATGACCATGTCCTGGGTCGGCGTCACGAGGGGCCGGCCGTTCGCGGGCGACAGGATGTTGTTGGCCGACAGCATGAGCACGCGGGCCTCGGCCTGGGCCTCGGCGGACAGCGGCAGGTGCACGGCCATCTGGTCGCCGTCGAAGTCGGCGTTGAACGCCGTGCACACCAGCGGGTGGATCTGGATGGCCTTGCCCTCGACGAGGACCGGCTCGAAGGCCTGGATGCCGAGGCGGTGCAGCGTGGGCGCCCGGTTCAGCATGACCGGGTGCTCCTTGATGACCTCCTCGAGGACGTCCCACACCTGGGTGCGACGCCGCTCGACCATACGCTTGGCCGACTTGATGTTCTGGGCCAGCTCACGATCGACGAGGGCCTTCATGACGAAGGGCTTGAACAGCTCGAGCGCCATCAGCTTGGGCAGGCCACACTGGTGCAGGCGAAGCGTGGGACCGACGACGATGACCGAACGGCCCGAGTAGTCGACGCGCTTGCCGAGCAGGTTCTGGCGGAACCGACCCTGCTTGCCCTTCAACATGTCGCTCAGGCTCTTGAGCGGGCGGTTTCCCGGCCCGGTCACCGGACGGCC
>JBPPNA010000117.1:0-4450 GCA_051306355.1 Acidimicrobiales bacterium
AGGGGTCGAGCGCCAGCGCGGTGGCGACCAGCAGCACCATCGTGAGCGGCTTGGCCACGTACTCGGTACGACGGTCGTCGCGGACCACAGCGATCCAGTCGACGGTTGCGACGACGAGGGTGGCCACCAGGAGCCCGACGGCGAGTCCGTTCACGGGCGCAGTCTGACAGCCGCACCGACTTGTGCCCGGTGACCGGGTGGTCGACGATGAGGCGCTTGGATCGCGACGACGTCGAGGAGCACCGGAGCGAGATCACCCGCCAGAACCGCACCACTGCGGTCGCGACCCTGATCGTGTTCGTCGGTCTCGTCCTCGTGCTCCTGGTGGGTACGTCGGCTGGCGACCGGGCCGGCGACCCGACCTCGACCACCGCATCGACACCGTCTCCCACCACCTCCCGGCAGGGAACCGCCGACCTGCGAGCGGAACTCGAGCCGACGGGTGCGCTCGTGGTCCAGCGGGACGGCGAGTCGCTCGGGACGATCGCGTGTTGCTTCGACGGCCTGCTCACCTCCAACGAGCCCCAGCACGTCTGGGCGATCACCGAGGGCGACGCCGCACTGCTCGTCGACCTCCGGGGCGGACCCGGCAGCGTGGTCCTCGACCTCGACGGCCACCGTGTGCTGGGCCTGGCCCCGTTCGGCCTGGTGACCGTCGGAGCCGACGATCAGGCGGTGTGGCGGCGCCCCGACTTCGAGCCCAGCCTGCTCGAGCTCCCCTCCGGCTGCTCGCCGCAGGCCAGCGGGGGCGGCGTCATCACGTGCCTGCCGACCGACGGACGTGGTCCTCAGATCCGACGGATCGTCGACATCGCAGCAGCTCCCGGTGACGCCGGAGGGTGACGTTCAGCCGACGGCGTCGTCCCAGGACAGGCCGTCCTCCAGCGCCATGCGGTAGCGCACCGTCTTGGCGGGCCAGTTCCACCCGAGGGCGCCGCACACCTGTCCGTCACTGCCGTACAGCGCCACGAACTTGCCGTCGGCGATGGCACCGTCGGCGATGACCATGTCTCCCACCGCCCGCCCGGCGACCTGGATGCGCACGTCGTACTGATCGGACCAGAACCAGGGCACGGGGTCGTACACCTCGGCCAACGCATCGTCGGCGAGGAGGCGGCGGCCGGCTGCCCGGCCCATCTCCACCGCGTGGTCCCAGTGCTCGATGCGGGTGGGTCCGTACCGGGGGCTGTCCCAGCGAACCACGTCGCCGCACGCCACGATGCCCGGTGCCACCGAGCAGGTGGCATCGGCGACGACTCCGTCGGCGATGGGCAGGCCGGACCCCTCCAGCCAGGCGGTGTTGGGGACCACCCCGATGCCGACCACGACGACGTCGGCTTCGACGGTGCTGCCGTCGGTCAACCGCACACCATGCACGGCCTCGTCGCCCAGCACAGCCTCGACGCCCACGCCGAGACGGAGATCGACGCCCTGGCCGCGGTGGAGATCGGCCACCGCGGCGCCGATGGTGGGCCCCACGACGCGCACGAGCGGTTGGGCGAGGGGTTCGACGACGGTGACGTCGTGGCCGCGTCCGCGACAGGTGGCGGCCACCTCCGCACCGATGAACCCCGCCCCGATCACCACCACGCGTCCGTTCCCGGCGTCGAGGTCGGCCCGGAGCCCGAGCGAGTCGTCCATCGAACGCAGCACGTGGACACCGGCGAGATCGGCCTGATCGCGCAGCCGGCGGGGGGCCGCTCCCGTGGCGATCACCAAGCCGTCGTAGGTGAGCCCGTCACCGGAGGCGAGCGACACGACCCGGCGCCCGGTGTCCAACCCGACGGCGCGCTCGCACAGGAGCCAGTCGATCGCCAGGTCGTCGTCCTTGGCCGCGTTCCACTCCGCCGTGGACTCGTCGGCGCCGGCCAGCACCCCCTTGGACAGCGGAGGACGCTCGTAGGTGCGGATCGGTTCCTCGGACACGATCCGGATGGTGCCGTCGAACCCCGAGGACCGAAGCGCCTCTGCGGCACCGAAGCCGGCGATCGATCCGCCGACGACGATGACGTCGCGCACGGGCGCTACTGCTCTTCGACGCTGATGGCCTGCTTCGGGCAGCGCCGCACGGCCTCGTCGACCTTGGGTCGCATGTCGTCGCCAGGCTCCTCCTGCAGCACGTACAGGAAGTCGTCGTCACGCACCTCGAAGACCTCGGGGGCGACGCCCATGCAGATTGCGTTCGACTCGCACAGGTCGAAGTCGACGACCACCTTGTACCCCATCGTGTTGCTGTCCTTCTCGTCGTGTACCGGACCCCGCAGCGTAACCGAGTGACCTGGCAGGCTCGCCCGATGCCTCGTCCGCAGTCGCTGTCCGCCGCCCAGGCGCGTCGCATCGCTCTCCACGCCGGGGGCTTCGACCGCCCACGACCCGACGGACGGATCGATCGGCGGCACCTGCGCCGGGTGGTCGCCCGGCTCGGCCTGGTCCAGCTCGACTCGGTGAACGTCTGCGTGCGGACGCAGTACCTGCCGTTCTTCTCCCGCCTCGGGCCCTACGACCGGGACCTGCTGGATCGGCTGGCCTACCGCGACCACGAGCTGTTCGAGTACTGGGGCCACGTCGCGTCTCTCGTCGATGTGGCGCATCACCGGTTGTTGCGATGGCGCATGGCCGCCGACCACGACTGGGGCAGCCTCAGCCGGATGGCGCACGAGCACCCCGACCTGGTGGCTGCGCTGGAGGCCGAGATCCTGCGCAACGGCCCGATGAGCGCCGGTGAGCTCGACGACTCCGAGCGCCGCAAGGGGCCGTGGTGGGGTTGGGGGGACACCAAGCGCGCCCTCGAGTACCTGTTCTGGTCCGGCCGGGTGGGCGCGATGCGGCGGGGGAACTTCGAGCGCGTGTACTGCGATCCGGCCGACAGCATCCCCCCCGCGGTGCTCGATGCGACGACGCCCAACGAGGACGAGGCCAAGCGGGCACTGCTCCTGCTGGCCGCCCGGGCGCATGGCGTGGGGACGGCACGGGACCTCGCTGACTATTGGCGCCAGCCCGTCCTCGAGGTCCGCCGGCAGCTGCGGGAACTGACGAGCGAGGGCCTGCTCGACGAGGTCACGGTGGCGGGTTGGGGCGAACCCGCCTATCTCCACCCCCAGGCCACCCTGCCTCGCCGGGTCGAGGTGTGCGCGGTGGTCTCCCCCTTCGACCAGGTGATGTGGGAGCGGGACCGGGTCGAGCGCCTGCACCGGTTCCGCTACCGGATCGAGATCTACGTCCCGGCGGCCGAACGGGTCCACGGGTACTACGTGCTCCCGTTCCTGTTCGGCGACACCTACGTGGCCCGGGTCGATCTCAAGGCCGACCGCGCCGGACGTCGGCTCCTGGTGCAGTCGGCCCATGCCGAACCTGATCTGCAGGAGCGGGGAACCGATGTGAACGAGGTTGCCCCGCGACTCGCCGGCGAGCTGCAGACGATGGCCGGGTGGCTCGGACTCGACGACGTGGACGTCACCGGGCGCGGCGACCTCGGGCCGGCGTTGCTGGCGGAGGTCAATCAGGCCATGGGGTGAGCACCTCGGCGCCGTCGTCGGTGACGAGGATGGTGTGCTCGAACTGGGCGGTGCGCTTGCGGTCGATGGTGACCGCGGTCCAGCCGTCGTTCCACATCTGGTGCTCGTGGGCGCCGATGGTGATCATCGGTTCGATGGTGAACGTCATCCCCGGTTCCATCACGGTGGTGAGGCGGGGCTCGTAGTAGTGCGGGATGTGGACGTCGGTGTGGAACTGCTCGCCGATGCCGTGCCCGACGAAGGCCCGCACCACCCCGAAGCCTTGTGTCTCGGCGTGGGACTGGATGGCCCGACCGATGACGTTGAGCGGCTCGCCGGGGCGCACCGTGTCGATGGCCCGCTCGAGGCACTCCTGGGTGACCTGCACCAGCCGGCGGGAGTCTGGGTCGACCTCACCGATGAGGAAGGTCCGGTTGGTGTCACCGTGGACGCCCTCGCGGAAGATGGTGACGTCGAGGTTCAGGATGTCGCCGTCGCGCAGCTCGCGGTCGTCGGGGATGCCGTGGCAGATGATCTCGTTGAGCGACGAGCAGATCGACTTCGGGAAGGGGTTGTCCGGACCGCCGTAGAGCAGCGGACTCGGGTAGGCGCCCACTTCGACGGTGGCCTCGTGGCAGATCCGGTCGAGCTCGTCGGTGGTGACGCCGGGCTGTGCCGCGGCTCCGGTTCGGGCGAGGACCTTGGCGGCATCGGCACCGGTGCGACGCATGCGCTCGATGGTGTCGGGGCTCTTGACCATCGGCTCGTCCCAGCGGATGACCTCACCCTCGGTCACGTAGGCGGGGCGCTCGATCTCTCCGGGAACCGGACGCAACGGCGCGATGCGCCCTTGGCGGATGGGTTCGAAGCTGTCCTTGTGGCACCGCTTGAACTTGCGGCCGCTGCCGCAGAAGCACTGGTCGTTGGCCTTGATCGTCGCGGTCACCGAGTCCAGG
>JBPPNA010000180.1:0-9452 GCA_051306355.1 Acidimicrobiales bacterium
GCTCGGCCGACACCACGATGCGCTGGCGAGCCGAGTACTTCGGGTGGCAAGACGTGAGTGTCAGCCGATTGTCGCCCTTGTCGTCGATGACCTGGACGTCGCTCGGCGCCACGATCTCGGTGCCCATGACCCGGTAGGTGAACGCCCCCTGGACCGTGGTGACCTGGATCTCGTCGCCCGGCTCGAGCTCGTCGACACGGTGGAACGGCGCGCCATAGGTCGTGCGGTGGCCTGCGATGGCCGCGTTGCCGCTCTGGCCCGGCATCGGCGTGTCCGGATAGTGACCCGGCCCCTCCCGCAGGTCGGATCGCGAGACACCTTCGACCACGATCTTGTCGATGCCGATTCTCGGGATGACGATGCGGGCCGCCGCGTCACCCTCCGCCGGGGGTGGCGCCGGGGACGCCGTGGTGGTGGTCGTGGTGGGTTCGGGATCGGGTTCCGTCGTCGTCGGCGCCGTTGTGGACGTGGACGTGGTCGTGGTGGTGGTGGTGGTGGTGGCGAGGAGCTCCTCGAAGCTGGTCTCGAGGTCGTTCTGCGCCTGGGCCTCGGCGATGTTCGTGCCCCAGAGCTGGTACGCGACGAAGAGCAGAACGATGGAACCGACCCAGATGAGCAGTTGCCCGATCGCTCCGAGCACCTTCGCCAAACGCACGGGCGGAGCGTACGGGCTGTCCGCGCCTTGGTTGCCATCACGGCACCTCGGTACCGTTGGGCTGCCCCATGACGTCCGTCGTGAACCCCGCAGCGGTCGTGTTCCGAGCGGCAGTCGTGCTGCTCGACCGCTTCCCCGCCCTCGCTGGCGTCGATCTCGACGTGACCCGTGGCGAGATCGTGCTGCTGCGCGGTCCGAACGGTGCCGGGAAGACGACCCTGCTGCGGGCGTGCGCCGGTCTCGCCCGGGTCGTGCAGGGTTCCGCCCACGTGCTCGGCAGCGACCTCGCCGCCGACCCTCGGTCGGTGCGCCGTCGCGTCGGCCTGCTCGGTCACGACGACGCCCTCTACGGCGACCTCACGGTGGCCGACAACGTGCGGTTCTGGGCCAGAGCAGCCGGGGCGTCGGCCGCCGACGCCGATCGTGCCCTGACCCGGTGCGGGCTCGACGGTCGGCTCGCCACCGTCATGGCTGCCCGGCTCTCGGCTGGCCAGCGACGCCGGACCGCGCTGGCCACGCTCATCGCCCGCCGGCCGGAGCTGTGGCTGCTCGACGAGCCCCATGCCGGCCTCGACCGGGCCGGCCGCGACCTCGTCGATGCCCTCCTGGTCGAGGCCACCCGGGCCGGCGCCACCGTCCTCTTCGCCAGCCACGAGCTCGAGCGGGCCGAGGGGCTCGCCACCCGGGTCGTGACCCTGGCCGGCGGTCTCGTCCGCGACGACGAGTCCGCACCCGCGCCGCCGGTCGAGGAGCGCCCCGCGGTTCGGGACCGAGTGGGCGGGTGACGACCGATGTTGGCTGATGCCCGGCTCGTGGCCGGCAAGGACCTTCGCATCGAGGCCCGCTCCCGGGTCGGGATCGGCCAGATGCTCCCCTTCGCGGTGCTCGTCCTCGTGCTGTTCGCCTTCGCCCTCGACCCTGATCGCGGGATCCTGACCCGCGCCACGGCCGGGCTCTACTGGGTCGCCGTCCTGTTCTCGGGTCTGCTCGCCATCCAGCGGGCGTTCGCCGTCGAATCGGCGCCGGGCGTGCGGGAAGGAATCCGCCTCGCCGGACTCGATCCCGCCGGGTACTTCCTCGGGAAGGCTGCGGCCATCGTGGTGCAGTTGCTCGTGCTCGAGGTGGTCCTGGGGATCGGTGTCATCGTGCTCTACCAAGCCGATCTCGCCGGGCCGTTGCTCCTGCTTGCCACGTGCCTGGCCGCGACCGTGGGCATCGCTGCCGCCGGTACGCTCTATGGAGTTCTCGCGTCAGCACTTTCGGTCCGCGACACACTGGTCCCGCTGCTGTTGCTCCCCGTCCTCGCACCAGTCCTGCTCGGCGCCACCCGAGCGTCGGAATCGGCGCTCGGCACCGGGATCGACGATGGTTGGTCGTGGTGCGGACTGCTCGCCACCTTCGCCGTGATCTACACGATCTTCGGCATGACCTTCTTCGGCACGCTCCTGGAGGAGACGTGACATGACCGTGACCCCTGCCAGCGACCACCCCGACGTCACCCCGCCGCCGTCCACGTCGTCGCGCCTCACCCGCACCCTCGGCTCGCTCTCGATCGTCGGCGTGGTCGTGCTCGCGATCCTCGGCCTGGTGGTGAGCCCGGCTGACGTGCTCCAGCGGGACTCGGTGCGTCTGATGTACGTCCATGTCCCCGTCTCGACCTGGATGTACGTGGGCGTGTTCCTGTGCGCGCTCGGCTCGTTCATGTGGCTGCGCAAGCGCACCGACGGTTGGGACGCGCTGGCCGCCTCGGCCGCCGAGGTCGCCACCGTGCTGGTCGGGCTGTCCCTGGTCACCGGGATGGTGTGGGGCCGGCCGACCTGGGGCGTCTACTGGGTCTGGGACGCTCGTCTGACCTCGACCGCCATCCTGTTCGTGCTCCTGCTGGGATACCAGGCGCTGCGCCGGTACCCGACCGACGCGACCTCACGATCCCGGATGAGCGCCGTTCTCGGCCTGCTCCTGATCCCCAACGCCGCCGTGATCCACTACTCGGTCGACTGGTGGCGCAGCCTCCACCAGGGCCCCACCATCAAGCGGCTCGACGCCACGATCGAGGGGTCGATGCTGTTCACCCTGTTCACGGGCTTCGTGGTGATCGGCCTCGTCGCCGCGTGGCTGCTCGTCCACCGCTTCCGACTCGCCTGGCTCGAGCGCCGAGCCGAGCAGCACCAGCTCGATGCCGCCCTCGCCGAACGCCGGGCCGACACCGACCCGTCCGCCGGCGTCGCCCTCGAAGGAACCCGATGACCCTCTCCATCGCAATGACCCACGCCGGCTACGTGGCCGCAGGTTGGATCGCCACCTTCGGCGCATTCGGGATCTACGCCGTGGCCGTCATCCGTCGCGGCCGCCGGCTCTCGGCCGTCGTCCCCCCCGAGGAGCGTCGCTGGTCATGACCGAGACCTCCGACCTGAACGCCCCGTTCGAGAACACCGACGACGTCGACGGGCTCGACCTCACCCCCCGCCAGGCGCCCCCGGTCGGTGGTGGCGACGCGGCACGCGGGCGACGCATCGCCGTGATCGGGGTGCTCGGCGTGCTGAGCGTGGCCCTGATCTTCATGGCATACCAGGGCCTGTCCACGGCCAGCGTCTTCTTCCGGAACGCCGACGAGGCCGTGGCCGAGCGTGACACCCTGGGCGACAAGCGGTTCCGCCTGCAGGGCAGCGTGGTCGACGGTTCGGTGGAGACCGAGGGCAACACTGTGCGCTTCGTGGTCTCGTACAACGACGTCGACGTCGACGTCGTCCACCTCGGCGATCCGCCGGAGCTGTTCCAGCCGGAGATCCCCGTGGTGCTCGAGGGCCGTTGGAGCCAGACCGACGACGTCTTCGAGAGCGACCGCATCCTGGTGGCCCACGAAGAGGAGTACGAAGCGGAGAACCCCGACCGCACCGACGACTACGTGGGCGAGAACCGGGGCGACGCCCAGGAAGACACGTGAACGCAGCCCTCGGGTCTGCCGGCGTCCTCCTCGGTCTGGTCTCCTGCGCCGCCGGCGTCGTGACCGTGGCCGTCGGCCTGCGCGGTGGACGGGCCGCGCTCATCCGCACGGGCCGGACCTACGCGATCCTCGCCCTCCTCGGCGCGCTGCTCGCCACCTTCGCCATGGAGCGGGCGCTGATCACCCGCGACTTCAGTGTGCAGTTCGTGGCCGACAACGGTTCGTCCCGCACACCAGCGCTCTACAACGTGGCCACGATGTGGGCGGCGCTCGAGGGATCGATCCTGTTGTGGGCCCTGATCCTGGCCGGCTACACCGCGCTCATCGCCCAGAAGTTCCGCCACCGCCTCGGGGACCCCCTGGTCGGCTGGGCCCTGCTGACGATGCTCGCCGTCGGCGTCTTCTTCTTCGCCCTCATGACCGGGCCGGCCAACCCGTTCACCACCGTCAGCGTGGCGCCCGGCTTCGACGGGCCCGGTCCGAACCCGCTGCTGCAGAACCATCCGCTCATGGCGTTCCACCCGCCCATGCTCTACCTCGGCTACGTCGGGTTCACCGTGCCCTTCGCCTTCGCAATCGCAGCGCTGGTCACCGGGCGCGTCGGCGAAGGGTGGCTGCTCGTGACCCGGCGCTGGACCCTCTTCGCCTGGGGCTTCCTCACCTTCGGCATCGTCCTCGGCGCGTGGTGGAGCTACGAGGTCCTCGGCTGGGGCGGCTACTGGGCCTGGGACGCGGTCGAGAACGCCTCGCTGCTCCCGTGGCTCACCGGCACCGCCTACATCCATTCGGTGATGGTGCAGGAACGGCGGGGGATGCTCCGCGTCTGGAACCTCTCGTTGCTGTGCGCCACCTTCGCTCTCACCATCCTGGGCACGTTCCTGACCCGGTCCGGGGTCATCGACTCCGTGCACGCGTTCAGCGAGTCCGACATCGGGATCTGGCTCCTCTCCCTGTTCGGCGCCGTGGTGCTCATCAGCGTCGGGCTCATCGGCTGGCGGGGCGACCACCTCCGCTCGCCGGGTCGCATCGACTCCCCCATCTCCCGGGAGGGTTCGTTCCTCGCCAACAACGTCCTCTTCGCCGGCTTCGCCTTCGTGGTACTGCTCGGCACGGTGTTCCCCCTCATCGTGGAGGCGGTCAGCGACGACCGGCTGTCGGTGGGGGAGCCGTACTTCAACCGGATGACGCTGCCCATCGGCATGCTGCTGCTGTTCCTCATGGCCGTCGCACCGGTGTTGCCCTGGCGCAAGGCCTCGGTCGAGCTGCTTCGGGTCCGATTGTTCTGGCCGGCGGTGGCGGCGGCCGTCGCCGTGGTCGGCGCCGTCCTGTTCGGCAACCGCGGTCTCGCGCCCGTCCTCGCCTTCGGGCTGGGTGCGTTCGCCGGCGGCGCTGCCCTGCGCCAGATCGTGCTCGCCACCCGGCGGCAGGGGTGGCGCGGCTTCGTGGGCCGGACCAACGGCGGGATGATCGTCCACCTCGGTGTCGTGCTCATCGCCCTCGCCCTCGCAGCGTCGCAGTCGTATGCCTCCGAGACCGAGCTCCGTTTGGAGGAGGGCGACGTGGCCACCGTCGGGAGCCACACCCTGCGCTTCGAAGGCCTGGAGGTCACCGAGACCGCCGAGAAGACGACCACGTCGGCGCTGGTGCGCGTCGACGACGGCGACGTGTTCCGGCCGGCCATCAACCTGTTCCGCTTCGGCGGGCAGTCCATCGGCACGCCGTCAGTGCAGGTGAGCCTGGTGGAGGACGTGTACCTCACCCTGCTCGGCATCCCCGAAGGTGAGGACGATCCCGTGGTGATCCGCGTGGTGCTGCAGCCGCTGGTCAGCTGGTTGTGGATCGGCGGGATCCTCATGGCCGTGGGCACAGCCCTCGCCGCCTTCCCCGGAGGACGCCGCCAGCCGACCCAGCCCACGTCGGAGCCGGTCCACGGCGATCCGGAACCCGCGCCGGCCCCCACCGAGGAGCGGGGTGACGAACGCCGGGACGAACCGGTCGGTGTCTCGTGAGGGGTCGCCTCGGGGTCTGGATCGCGGTGCCGGTCCTCCTCGTGATGCTGGGCTTCATCGTCGTGCTGGCCACCAGCGAGTCGGGCGATCGCGAGGCTCGCTCGCCGCTCCTCGGGCGCCAGGCCCCGCCCATCTCCGGCGAGACCCTCGACGGTGGCACGTTCGATCTGGCCGACCACCGGGGCCAGTTCGTGGTGGTGAACGTCTTCGCCACGTGGTGCACGCCCTGCATCCGGGAGCACCCCGAGCTCGTGCGCTTCGAGCAGCGCCACGCCCAGACCGGTGACGCCTCCGTCGTGTCCGTGGTCTTCGACGATCAGGTCGACAACGTGCGCCAGTTCTTCGCCGAACAAGGAGGCGACTGGCCCGTACTGACCGATCCCGACGGCAGGATCGCCCTGTCCTACGCCGTGGCCAAGGTCCCGGAGTCGTATCTGATCGCCCCTGACGGCACCGTGATCTCCAAACTCGTGGGCGGCGTCACCGCCGCCGGCCTCGAGCGCGTCCTCGAACAGGCCCAGGAGGCGATCAGTTGACCGCGCTCTCGCGTGCCCGGTGGCCCTGGATGATCCTCGCTGCGTTCCTCGCAAGTGGACTCGCCGTGGCGGCGCTGGGCGACGACGGTCCCCGGACCACGGAGGAGCGGGCGCGCGCCCTGTCCGAATCGATCCAGTGCCCGACCTGCGACGGCCAGTCGGTGGCCGATTCGAACGCCCCGGTGGCGCGCAACATCCGCACGGAGGTCGCCCGCCGGATCGAGGCCGGCGAGACCGACGACGAGATCCGCGACTACATCAGCGGGCTCTTCGGTGACGACCTCCTCCTGACCCCGCCCCGCACGGGTGTGGGGGGCCTGGTGTGGTTCCTGCCGGTCGCACTCTTCGTCCTGGCCCTCGGGGGCCTGGCTGCTGCCTTCCACCGCTGGCGGAGTCCACCCGAGACCCACGTCTCGGACGAGGACCGTGCCCTGGTCGAACGGGCCCGGCGACGTTGACGATCGACCCCGACGCCTTCGCGGCGCTCGAGGACGAACGGGATTTCCTCCTCGCATCCCTCGACGACCTCGAGCGGGAACGCGCAGCCGGCGACATCGACGACGCCGACTACCGCACCCTGCGTGACGACTACACGGTCCGGGCGGCGGAGGTGCTGCGGGCCATCGAGGGCGGTCGGGCAGCGCCGGCCAGCGCCCGCCCACCGTCATCGACGAAGCGCCGGGTGCTCACCATCGGCGGGCTGGTCCTCGTGGCCCTGGTGGCGGGCGTCCTGGTCATGCAGTCATCGGGTCGAAGGGGATCGAGCGGGCTCACCGGGCTCGACGTCGCAGCGGCCTCGAGCCGGATCGACGACTGCCAGGTGCTGGAACAGGAGGGCGACCCGGACGCTGCGTTGGATTGCTACTCGGACATCCTCTCGTCGCTACCGGGCAACGTCGGCGCGCTCACCTTCCGGGGCTGGCTCCAGATCCGGGAGTTCGAGAGTGAGGCGGGCCTCGAGGATCTGGATGCGGCCATCCAGCTCGCGCCGGACGAGACGGCGCCGTACGTCTTCCGGGCCAGTGGCCGGTCCCGTGCCGGAGACCGAGCGGGCGCCGTGGCCGATCTGGCCTCGTTCTACGGCAACGAGCCCGGACCCGAGGAACGCGGCCTCGCCGATCAGTTCGCCCCGACGATCGTGGAGGCCGCCCTCGACGCCTGCATCGCCGGTGACGTCGCCGGGTCGATGCCGGCCGTGGAGGTGCTGCAGTGTTACCAGGACGTGCTCGCAGTCGACGCCGGCAACGCGACGGCCAGCGTGTATCTCGGCTGGCTCCTCGGCCGTACGGGCGTCGACGACGAGGCCCTGGCCCTGCTGGATGCGGGCCTCCGAACCGATCCGCAGCTGACCGCCGGGTATGTCTTCCGGGCTGCGGTGCGCGCACACGTCGGTGATGTGGACGGCGCGCGTGCCGACCTCGACCGGTTCGCCGCGACCGATGCGCCGCCGGATCAGGTGACCGCGGCGGCGGAGGTGCGTGCTGCGGTCGAGGCGGGCGAGGACCCGCTGGCCTGAGCATCAGGAGCCGGGCGGTGCGAGGTAGGTCCCGGTGCCCCAGCCCGTTGCGGACTGCTCGATGAGCCAGGTGGAGCCCTTCGCCCAGCGCAGACCCTGCTCGGGGGTCATGCCCTCGTCCACGAGTCGGCGCAGGATCTGGGGGACGACGTCACCATGGGTGCACAGCACGACAGGCTCGTGGGCGACCGCGTCGAGGAGAGACCGAACGTCGTCGGTCCCGGCTCCCTCGTCCAACCGGTCGTCGACGACGACGTCCAGTCCGAGTCGCTCGCCGAGCGGCTCGACGGTGGTCATGCACCGAACGGTGGGTGACGACAGGATCCGTGCCGGGTGGTGCGGGGCCAACGCATCGGCCAGGTCGAGCGCCTGCTTCGCGCCCTTCTCCGAGAGCGATCGGAGGCGGTCGGCCCCGGACCAGGCGGACCGCTTACCGGCGTGGGCATGACGAACCACCAGGAGTGACACGCGCGCAATGTAGGACACGCGTTCTTCCGGCGTGGAACGGCTGACCCGTTCCTGTCGGTGCGCGTTCAGGTGATCGATCAGCGTCGCAGGGAGCGCAGCTCGTCCACGACGTCGGGGAGGGCACGGTCGAACGCGTCCACGTCGGCCTCGGTCGACGACCACCCGACCGACACGCGCAACGATCGATGCGCGTCGACGCCCATGGCCTCGAGGACAGGGGACGGTTCCAGTCCCTCCGAGGCGCAAGCACTGCCCGAATGGGCGTCGATGCCCCGCCGGTCGAGTCCGAACAGGACGGCCTGCGGTTCGATGTCGACGATCCCGGCGCACACGAGGTGGGGGGCCCGGTGGACCTCGTTGCCGTACAGGGTCACGCCGTCGACCGAGGTCAGCGATGCGCGCAGCCGGTCGGTCATGGCGCGCTGCGCTGCCACCTCTCGCTCGACGTCGACCGCGCCCAGCGCTGCCGCCAGACCTGCCGCGCCCACGACGTTCTCCATCCCCGCCCGCCGGGCCCGTTCCTGATCTCCGCCCGCGAGCAGCGGACGGATCCGCAGACCACGCCTGATCAACAACGCGCCCGTCCCGGTGGGCCCGCCGGTCTTGTGCCCGCTGAAGGAGACCAGGTCGGCTCCCAGCGAACCGAAGTCGATCCCGACGCGTCCCACCGCCTGGGCGGCGTCGACGTGGACGAGCACTCCTCGGTCGCGACACGCCGCCACGATCTCCTCGACCGGTTGGACCGTGCCCACCTCGTGGTTCATCCACTGCACGTGGACGAGGGCGGTCTCGTCGTCGACGTGCCCGAGGAGCTCGTCGGGATCGATCCGTCCGGTGATGTCGACGCCACACGTACGGACCTCGCCGTGCGCGGCCGCGCTCTCCCGCACCGCGGAGTGCTCGACCGCAGCGAGCACCTGGTTGGAGCCACGGTCGGCAACCCCCCAGCAGGCCGAGGCGATCGATTCGGTCGCGCCGGAGGTGAACACCACCTCCCGACCACGAGCGCCGACGGCAGCTGCCACCACCTGGCGCGCTTCTTCCAAGAGCGATCGCGCCTCCAGGCCGGAGCGGTGGATCCGTGACGGGTCACCGGAGGTCAGGCCGAGCAGCGCCACCATCGCGGCGCGGGCTTCGGGTCGGAGGGGCGAGGTCGACGCGTGGTCGAGCCCGTGGCGATCCATGCGTCGGGGCCGGCTACGTGGAGGTCACGACCGTGACGCAGGTCTCGGACCCGAGCGCCACGGTGGACTCTGTTGCCGGACGTGTGTCGCCGTAGAGCGACGACAGCATCCCCTTGACGAGGCCCCGGTCGACAGCGCAG
>JBPPNA010000188.1:0-5307 GCA_051306355.1 Acidimicrobiales bacterium
CGGCGGCCCGCTGCGTTACGCCGGACGGGTGGGGAGCGGCCTGACCGATGCCGAGATCGACGTCCTGGCCGAGGCGTTCGCCGGCACCACGATCAGCGCATGTCCCTTCGATCCTCCCCCACCACCCCTGCACCGTCGGGGCGCGGTGTGGGTCACACCTGCGACGGTGGTGGAGGTCGCGTTCGCGGAGTGGACCGGCGAGGGTCGACTGCGCCACCCGTCCTACCGGGGACGACGCTTCGACAAGGACCCCCACACCGTCACCGGGACGCCCTGATCCCCGTGTTCGGTCCGTTTGTCGCGCCGGGGGCAGTGGTGCGCGATGCTACGAACTGATGCAGCGACCGGAGCACGCATGAGCGGCGACGTCATCCGACTGACGATCCCTGCCGTGCTCGCGTTCGTCCGCCTCCCCCGCGTCGCCATCGCCGGCCTCGCCACCCGGGCCGGATTCAGCTACGACGAGGTCGAGGACCTCCGGCTCGCCATCGGGGAGGTCTGCCAGGTGCTCCTCGATGGCGCCAACCGCGACGGCACCCTCACCATCGCATTCACGGTCGAGCGCGGGAAGATGGAGGTCGAGGTCGTCTCCGACGGTCCCGCCGGGCGCAACGACGGCACCGGCGAGCGGCTCGCGGAGCAGATCCTGAAAGCGACCGTGGGTCGGGTCGAGGTCACCGAGGACGGCCGGCGCATCATCTTCGACAAGGTCACCGCCGACCAAGATTGACGGAGCGAGTGGCCGCATCCGATCGGCCGGCGAGCGGAGCGAGTGGCCGCATCTATCGACCAGACGAGCCGAAGCCGCCCGTGGATCGGACGCTGTCCGGGAGCTCATCGGTGGGGACGAACGCGGTTTCCGCCACCGGTCGGATCACGAGCTGCGCGATGCGATCGCCCCGATGTACCCGGTACTCGGCCGTCGGGTCGGTGTTGACCAGGATGACCTTGAGCTCGTCGCGGTAGCCGGCGTCGATCAGGCCGGGGCTGTTGAGCACGGTGACGCCGTGACGGAGCGCGAGGCCCGACCGGGGCTGGATGAACCCGGCCCAGCCCTCTGGCAGGGCGATGGCCACTCCGGTGGGGACCAGGGCCCGGCCACCGCCTGGAGCGAGCACTGCGTCGATGCGGGCGACGAGATCGGCGCCGGCATCACCAGGGTGGGCATAGGCTGGCAAGGGCAGGCCGGTGTCGAGGTGTCGGACGGGAATCTGGAGCGTGGCCACGACGGTCGACGTTAGATCCCACTACGGTCGCCCCGATGCTCGCCTGGATGGACCTGGAGATGACGGGACTCGACCCCTCACGACACGTGATCGTGGAGATCGCCACGCTCATCACCGACGACGAGCTCGAGGTCGTTGCCGAGGGTCCCGATCTCGTGGTGCACGCCACGGAGGAGGAGCTGCGCCAGATGGACGAGGTGGTCGTGAAGATGCACACCGAGTCGGGTCTGCTCGATCGCATCCGCACCTCCACGATCACCCTCGCCGACGCCGGGGCACAGACGCTCGACTTCATCCGCACCCATGTCCCCGAGCCTCGATCGGTCCCGCTGTGCGGCAACTCCATCGGCACCGACCGCCGCTTCCTCTCTATCCACCTCACGGAGATCGAGGAGTACCTCCACTACCGGAGCGTCGACGTGTCGACGCTGAAGGAGCTCGGGCGGCGATGGGCGCCTGCCATCGTGAAGGGTGCGCCGCAGAAGGCCGGGAGCCACCGGGCGCTGGACGACATCCGGGAGTCGGTGGCCGAGCTGCGGTACTACCGCGAGCAGCTCTTCAGCCCCGAGTGCGCCGCCGACGCGACGACGCCGGACCCGTCGCCACCCGACGTCCCCGCCAGCTGACCGAACCTGTGGCCGTCGCCCACACCGACCGGGCGAACACCACGAGGAACAACGCCACCGAGACCGGGAACAGGAGGGCGAGCACCGGTCCGAAGCGACCCAGGCGCCGGCTCATCCACCAGTACTGCAGGGCGACCGCCGAGTAGAGGACACCGGCGCCAGCCAACCCCTCGCCGGCCGCCAGGGCCAGACCCGGTGCCGCGGCGGCCTGGACCAGGAGCGAGAGCCAGGCGACGACGAGGACGGCGGTGCCCCGGCGGACGGCGCCAGCGCCGGCCGCGACGTTCTTGGTGAAGCCGGCCAGCATCTGGCCGAAGCCGTCGGGGTACATACGCATCTGCACGACCTGGCCCCCACCCCGGATCGTCACAGGCAGGCCGGCGGCGCGGTATCGCGTCGCGAGGGCGACGTCGTCGACCACGGAGTCCCGCACGGCCTCGTGCCCACCCACGCGTTCGTAGTTCTCCCGGGTGGTGGCGAGCACCGGGCCGAATGCGCCGCGGGCACCACGACGACGACCGAGCGGCGATGCCGCGTCGGTGCCTGCGTACCCGACGATGTTGAAGATCGAGGCCAGCGACTCCGCTCCGCCGCCCGGTTCGTGGAAGGGCTGGACGCTGAGCAAACCACCGGCTGCGGCGTGGTCGTCGACCACGGCGTGGAGGCCGCCGCCGGCGAAGCGCACGTCGGCATCGACGAACACCAGGGTGGAGCCGTCCACGGCGGCGGCCCCCTGCCAGCACGCCCATGATTTGCCGGTCCATCCCGGAGGGAGCGACGCCGACCGTAGGACGCGAGCACCGGCCGCGGCCGCCACCTCTGCGGTGCCGTCGGTGGATCCGTCGTCGACCACCACGATGTCTGCCTGCGACGGCAGCGACGCCAACAAGACGGGAAGCGACGAGGCCTCGTTCCGCGCCGGGATCACCACGGACACGTCGGACAAGTCGACTGGACGGCCGGGTGGAGTCACGGTACGGACCGTCCAGAGCAGCCAGCACCCGATGGCCAGCCGGACCAAGACGAGTGTGAGGTCCGGCGCGCTCATCGCGACCGGTCCGTCGGTGCGATCATCGGTGTCGCCTCCGGCCTTGACCGAGCGGTCAAGTATGGTCGACCGCCATGGCGCGAAGGCAGGAGCAGGAGCCGGCATCGGACGAGATCGTCGAGGTCGCGCCCGACATCCTCCGGATGCAGCTCCCCATCTCCTTGCCCGGCCTGGGGCATGTGAACACCTACGCCCTGTGCGACGATCGGGGCCTGGCCGTGGTCGATCCGGGGCTGCCGGGCAAGGCGTCGTGGGACGCGTTGGTGTCGCGCCTGCGATCTGCTGGGTACCGAGTCGGCGACGTCCACACCGTCATCGTGACCCACAGCCATCCCGACCACTTCGGCGGCGCAGGCATGCTCCGTCACGAGGCCGGGGCCGACGTCCTGACCCACGCTTCGTTCCGGACGTGGCTCGATGCGGACGAAGGCGACGACGCCGGCCCCGACGAGCTGCCCGACGGCGTGGAGGCCGACCCGACACCAACGGGCGACGAACCCACCCTGACGTCGCAGAGCCCGTGGAGCATCGATCAACCCTGGGGTGGGGGCAAGTTCAAGCCGCCTCTGGGTCGCCGTCTCCGCTTCCGGGCCATGCGCACGCTGGGCAAGCGCTGGTTGCGGGCCCCCGAGCCCAGCCGCCGCGTGGTCGACGAGGAGATCGTGACCTTCGGCGGCCGGGAGTGGGTCGCCGTCCACACCCCGGGGCACACCAACGACCACCTGTGCCTGTACTCGCCCACCGACGGCGTCTTCCTCGCCGGCGACCACGTGCTACCCACCATCACGCCGCACATCTCCGGGCTCATCGCCGGCGCCGATCCGCTCGCCCAGTTCTTCTCGAGCCTCGATCGTGTCGCGGCGCTCGAGGGCGTGACCCTCGCCCTGCCGGCCCACGGCCTCCCGTTCCACGACCTGTCCAAGCGCTGTGGGGAGATCAAGGACCACCACGCCGGTCGCCTCGACACACTGCGGGAGGCGGCGGCAACGCTCGGTGAGTCGAGCGTGGTCGACCTCTCCCACGAGCTGTTCAAGGAGCGCTCCTGGGGCCGGATGGCAGAGTCGGAGACCTACGCTCACCTCGAGCACCTCCGCCACGGGGGCGAGATGACCTCGCGCCGGATCGCCGACGATCTCCACTACGCCTTGGTGCCCGAGCCCGCCGACCGGACCTGACGAATCGGACCCGAGGGGCCTACATTGCCCACCGGCGGACCCGGGCGGACGAGCAGGTGCGGTCGCCGGAGGTGATCCAGAGGTCGAATCCGTCGAGCCGATCGACCACGGTCACCTCGGGCGCGTCGCCGGGCTCGATCGATGCCGGATGCTCCACCGACACCCGCAGTGGCGCACGGAGTTCAGGCCGGGTGGCCAGCGCCTCCTCGACGGGTTCCCAGGAGACCGCGTTGTTGACGTGGCCCATGAGATCGAAGTCGGTGAACCGCAGCGGGAACGGATCCCCGTCGGCGTCGGCGGGGCGGGCATCGTGCTGGAGGCGGGCCCGCACCCTGCGACCCCTCGCCGCCTCGGCATAGAGGCCGTCGAAGCGATCGGGGAGTCGAGCCGGCCGACCAGCGGCGTCGAGGTGCACCCAGAGCACAGCGGCATCCACGAGACCACCGATGTCGCCCTCGACGCGCACCCGACGTTCCGCCCACCGCCCACCGATGCCGGAGCACCACGTGGTGGCGGTGACCACGTCCCGAAACGTCGGGAACGAATGCACGCCCATGTCCACCCGCCGCACCACCCATGGCTCGTCCCGCGGGAAGCCGGCGTCGGTGGTGTCCTCGTCGCTCACGTCCTGGAGCATCCGGGCGAGGGCATCCAGCCGGGCCCGGCCGTGCGGAGATCCATCGGCCAGATGGACCCGGCGCCGGTGCCCGAAGGTCCGCCCCGATGCCGGGGGATCGATGTCCAACGGGTCGTCCGTCACGGGACCATGGTGCCGGACGATCGGAGAACTTCTGGTAAATGGATTGACGAAAGTCGTTGACCGTGCTGGCATGTCCGACACCGAACACCGCTGGGGGCGCATCCCACGCGGTCCGAGACGAACGACGAAAGAGGTGACACCGGTGCTCACGACCAACCTGCGAACCACGCAGACGCTCGACTCCTGCATCGGTGTCGCGCCTGCCGTGGCAGTCGGGCGTGTACGTCCCGCTTCCGCGACCACGGTCACGGCCCCGGCGTATCCGTTCTCCGCCGCCACCGCGTGCACCCCGATCGCCGGTTCCGACCGCGCCTTTGCGACCGCCTCCGCCGCCACGGGCACCAACCCGACCGAGGGTGGTCTCATCGACGGAGCGTGGCTCGCCAACGGTCGCAAGCCGATGCCGAAGGTCGACCTCCACCCCGATCGATGGCCTCTGCAATCCACATCCTGACGACAGTCAGGACGCAAG
>JBPPNA010000207.1:0-8636 GCA_051306355.1 Acidimicrobiales bacterium
GTGTGGCCGACGACCCGCTCGCGGCGGCGACCGACCTCGCACGGGAGATCGCCGCCAAGAGCCCCGAGAGCATCCGAGCGGCGAAGCGTCTCCTCAACGTGTCCGGATCGGTGCCCATGGCCGACCAGTTCGCCCGCGAGCGGGCCGAGATCGGCAAGCTGATCGGCTCCCCGAACCAGGTCGAAGCGGTCATGGCCGGCTTCGAGAAGCGCGACCCCCGTTTCGCCTGAACTGGGACGCCCCGCACGCCTTCCATGTCCCGCGTCCCAGAACCGGCTCCCGCTCCTGGCCACTCGCCGGCGGGGTCAGGCGGGGACGAGCCCGCTGACCTCCGCCAGCAGGTCGACCGAGCGCAGGCGCGCCTCGACGCCGGATGCGGCGTGCACCACGATCAGTTCGTCGGCGTCGGCATGCTGGGCGAACGCGTCGAGGTACTCGCGCACGGTCCTCGGTGCGCCGACTGCCGAGTAGCGCATCATCTGCACGACCTGCTGGCCCTGTGGTGACGCCAGGATGGCGTCGGCCTCGTCGTCGCTGAACCGGCGTCCCCGCCCGAGGATCGACGCGACACGCGACCGGCTGACGTGGCGGAATTGCTCCTGGGCCTCGTCCTCGGTGTCAGCTGCGGTCACGTTGACGCCCGCGATCACGTATGGCGCCTCGAGCTGCTCAGAGGCGCGGAACTCGTCCCGGTAGATCGCCACAGCCTCCTGCAGCGCACTGGGTGCAAAGTGCGAGGCGAACGCGTACGGGAGGCCGAGGGCGGCGGCCAGCTTGGCGCCGAAGAGGGACGACCCGAGGATGTACAGCGGGACGTCGGTGCCGTCGCCGGGGATCGCGGTGACCCCGGGCAGGCGGCTGTTGCCGGTCAGGTACCCCTGAAGCTCCTGCACGTCCTGGGGGAAGGTGTCGGCCGAGCGGGGATCGCGGCGCAGGGCGCGCATCGTGGTCTGGTCGCTGCCCGGCGCCCGCCCCAGCCCCAGGTCGATCCGGCCGGGATGGAGCGACTCCAGGGTGCCGAACTGCTCGGCGATCAGCAGCGGAGCATGGTTGGGGAGCATGATCCCTCCCGCACCGAGACGGATGGTGTCGGTGTGGGCAGCCACGTGGGCGATCAGCACGCTGGTGGCCGACGAGGCGATCGACGCGATGTTGTGGTGCTCGGCGTACCAGACCCGCCGGTACCCCCGTGCCTCCGCGAGCTGCGCCACAGCCACGCTCGCCGCGAAGGCGTCGTGGGCGGTCTTGCCCCGGCCGATGGTGGCCAGGTCGAGGATGGACAGGGGAACGGAGGGCGCAGTGCTCATCCCTCCGGCGAACGTCCAGGGTCCTGGGCCTATTCCGGTGCCGCCCGCCACGGGGCGGGCGCGCTCACCAGGTTGCGGTCCCCCCGGTGAGGGCGCGGGGGTCGTGGGCGCCGGCCAGCACGCCGTCCTCGCGCCGCTCGATGAGGTGGGCGTGTCCGTGCCCCGAGCTCCACGAGGACTCCACCCGGACCTCGTGTCCCCGGGCCCGGAGCCCGACCACCCAATCGTGCGGCACGTTCTCCTCGACGCCGACGTGGCCCGGGCCGCCGCCGTCCCAGGTGTCGAAACCTCCCTCGCCCAGGCGCCACCTCGGCGCGCTGATGCACGCCGCCGGGTCACGCCCGGCCACCAGGTGATCGGCCAGGACCTGGAGCACGACCTGGGGCTGGGTGTCCCCGCCCATGGTCCCGAGCACGGAACGCAACGTGCCGTCGGTCCGCTGGACGAGGGCCGGCGCGAGGGTGTGCGGCGGCCGCCGTCCCGGTCGGTACTCGGCGGGATGGCCGTCCTCGACGGAGAACCCCTGCGCCCGGTTGTGGAGGAAGATCCCGACCTCCGGGACGGCGAGGCGGACACCCCAGTCCCTGGCGTTGGACTGGATGAGCGACACGGCGCTGCCCTCCCCGTCGGCGGCACAGAGGTAAACGGTGCCGCCGGCACCGGCGGGTGTGGCGGGCGCGGACCGGGAGCCGGGATCGACTGACGCCGCCCGGGGCGCCAAGCGATCGAGGCTCACCAGGGCGTCGCCGTCGGCGGCGTCGAGGAGCACGTCGGGCCGGTCGAAGCCGGCGAGGCGTGCCGCCTCGACGAGCAGGTGGGCCCACGCGCCGCTGTCGTACCGGAGATCGAGGCCGGCGCCGAGGCCGATCGCCTCGGCGATGCGGGCTGACGCCAGGGTGAGGTACCCCTGGCTGCTGGGCGGCACGGTCCAGACCCGGTGTCCCCAGACGTCGATGCCGAGCGGGTCGACCCACTCGGCCTGGGCGCGCCGGAGATCCTCCTCGGAGAAGAGCCCGTCCCCGCCCCGGAGGAGCCCCACGCCGAACTCGCCCTCGTAGAAGGCCTCCCGCCCGCCCTCGACGATCGCGTCGAGGGTGCGGGCCACGCCGGGTCTCGTGATGACCGTGCCCGTGTCGACGCTGGTGCGGGTGTAGTCGGCGGCGCCGTCGGCCTCGGCGATGAGCGGGATCATGAAGGCGAGGAAGGGCGAGGCGGGGAAGCCGTCGGCCGCGTAGGACCGGGCCGGTCCGAGGACGTCGGCCAGGGGCAGGCGGCCGTGACGGGCATGGAGCGTGAGCCACCCGTCGACGCAGCCGGGCATCGTCACGGCGCGCACGTCGCGGTCGGTGGGCATCGCGTTGCGTCCCTCGGCGCGGAGCGCGGCGGCGTCGGCGCCCGAGCCGGCCTGCCCGCTGGCGTCGAGGCACGTGGGCGGCTCGCCGTCGGCGTGGTGGACGAGCGCGAACAGGTCGCCGCCCATGCCGCACATGTGTTGGGTCGTGACCGCCAGGACGGCACTGGTGGCGATGGCGGCATCGACGGCGTTCCCACCCCGATGCAGGACCCCGATGCCGGCGCCCGAGGCCAGGTGGTCGACCGAGCACACCATCCCCCGGGTCGCGTGCAGGGTGTGGAACGGGGCCAGCGTCAGCGCCATCGCCGCACCGTACCGGCGGCCGGCGCCTCGGCAGTCCGGCACACTGGCCGGTGTGGAGCCCACCGCTGTGCCGATCGACGCCCTGCGCGACCTCCTCGGGACCGAGCACGTCCTGACCGACGCGGATCGCACCGCTTCGTACACCACCGACTGGACCGGCCGCTTCGTCGGGTCGACCCCAGCGGTCGTCCGACCCTCGACGACCGAGGAGGTGGCGGCCGTCGTCCGGCTGTGTCGGGAGACGGAGACCGCCATCGTCCCGCAGGGCGGCAACACGGGACTGGTCGGCGGATCGGTGCCCCTGGGTGGGGAGGTCGTGCTGTCCACCGAGCGCCTCGTCGGGGTGGGTGACCTCGATCCCGACGCCGGCCAGCTGACTGCCGGCGCCGGTGCCTCCCTGGCCGAGGTGCAACGGGTGGCCGCCGACGCAGGATGGCGGTACGGGGTCGACCTCGCGGCGCGCGAGACCGCCACGATCGGCGGCACGATCGCCACCGACGCCGGCGGGCTCCGGGTCCTACGGTTCGGCTCCACCCGTCGCCAGGTCCTCGGCATCGAGGCGGTGCTCGGCACGGGCGAGGTGATCTCGCGGCTCGGCGGGCTGGTGAAGGACAACACCGGCTACGACCTGGCCGGGCTCCTCTGTGGGAGCGAGGGCACCCTCGGCATCGTGTGCCGGGCGCGCCTGGCACTCGTGCCGCCTGCAGGCACGACGGTGACGGCCCTCGTCGGCTTCGGGTCGATGGACGGTGCGGTCCGGGCCGTGGGACACCTCCGTCGCTCGGTCCCGGGTCTCGAGGCGGCCGAGGTCGTGCTCGCCGCCGGGGTCCGCCTCGTCAGCGAGGTCACCGGAACGGCCCCCGTCTTCGCCGCCGACACGCCCGTACAGGTCGTGGTGGAGGCGGTCGGCCCGCCCGACCCCACCGCGTCGCTCGGCGACGCCCTGGATCGGCTCGACGGCGTGCTCGAGGTCGCGGTGGCGACGGACGCCGTCCGCGCCGAACGCCTCTGGCACGTCCGGGAGTCCCACACCGAGGCCATCGCCCGCGTCGGCGTTCCCCACAAGTACGACGTCACCCTTCCCGCATCGCGCGTGGCCGACTTCTGTGCGGCCGTTCCCGAGCTGGTCGCGGACGTGGTGGACGGCACCTCGACCTGGCTCTTCGGCCACCTGGCCGACGGCAACATCCATGTCAACGTCACCGGCGTTCCTGACGGTGGTGGACCTGCCGTCGATCGCGCCGTGCTCGAGGCGATCCTGGTGCGAGGCGGCTCGATCAGCGCCGAGCACGGCATCGGAACCGCCAAGCGGGACTGGCTCCGTCGCGACCGGTCGGCGGGTGACCTGGCCGCCATGCGGGCGGTCAAAGACGCGCTCGATCCTGCGGGCATCTGCAACCCGCAGGCGCTGCTCGGTCAGGCCTGACCCCGCAAGCCGACCTTGTCGACCTTGCCTGTGCCGCCGCGGGGGAGGTCGCCGAGGATCGTCACCGACGCGGGTGCCTTGAAGTGCGCCAACCGGTCGCGCACGTGGGCGATCAGCTCCGTCTCACTCGCCGCGGCGCCGGGGTGGAGGGAGACGAACGCCACGGGGACCTCACCCCACCGGTCATCGGGTCGTCCGACCACCGCCGCTTCCCGCACCGCCGGATGGGTCGTGAGGGCGTGTTCGACCTCCGGGGAGGCGATGTTCTCGCCGCCGCTGATGATCAGGTCCTTCTTGCGGTCGACGAGGCGCAGGTAGCCATCGGGCCGGACCACGGCCAGGTCGCCGGTGCGGAGCCAACCATCGCGGATGACCTCGGCGGTGGCCTCAGGAGCGTCGAGGTAGCCGTCCATGACGTGGTTGGAGCGGGCGCAGACCTCACCGATCGACTCGTCGTCCCACGGCACCTCCACGTCGTCGGTGTCGAGGACTCGCACGTCGACGCCCACGATGGGCAGACCGGTCGTCGCCCGCCGTTCGGTCGACGGTTCCTCGCCAGGGAGATCGAGTGAGCGGGTGAGGGTGGGAGAGGCCTCGGTCATCCCGTAGCCGCAGATCGCCGTGCATCCGAACGCCTCCTCCACCTCGGTCAGCATCTCGGGGGTCACCGGCGCGCCGCCGATCGAGGCCGTGCGGACCGACGACAGGTCCCGCCGCCCGATGTCGGGATGGTCGAGCAGCATCCGGATCATGGCGGGCACGGCGAAGAGGCGGGTCACGCCGTGGGCCTCGACGAGCCGCAGGACCTCGGCGGCGTCGAACCGCGGGAGCATGATGTGTGTGCCGCCCAGACCCGTGAGGTAGTGCGGGGTGCCCCAACCGTTCACGTGGAAGAGCGGGACGAGGTGGAGGATGACGTCGTCGCCGGTGATGGCGTTGGTCAACGCGTTGTGCACGGCGTGGAGATACAGGTTGCGGTGCGTGAGCACCGCGCCCTTGGGAAAGCCGGTCGACCCGCTCGTGAAGAAGATCTCGGCGGGCGCCCGTTCGTCCACGACCGGCATCTCGAGGGGTGGTCCGTCGTGTCGGTCGAGGGCTGCTTCGAACTCGGCGCCGACGAGCACCCGGGGCACGGGATGGTCCGGATCGACCTGGTCGGGATGCCGGAACAGCACGACGGCACCAGACTGGTCGAGGATGGCGGAGAGCTCGGCCGGGGCGAGGCGGATGTTGAGAGGCAGCAGCACCCCGCCGGCCAGGAGGACGCCGTAGTACGCCTCCAGCAGCTCGTGCGTGTTCCCGCACAGCCAGGCCACCACGTCCCCGGGCTGGATGCCGATCTCGATGCGGAGGAACCGGGCCTGGCGGTCGCATCGCGCCGCGAACGCTTCGTAGGTCCAGGCGTCGTCTCCCTCGACGACGCCGACGCGAGCGGGGAACAGGCGACGGGCCCGGACGAGGAAGTCGAGCGGCGTGAGGGGGAGCTCCATCAGTGCCAGATGCCGCGTGCCTCGAACACCTCGCGGAGCACGGCGGGGCGGTCGGTCATGATGCCGTCGACGCCGATGTCGAGCAGCTCGCCCATCTCGGCCGCGTCGTCGATCGTCCAGACGTGCACCGCGATACCGTGGCGGTGGGCCACCTCCACGAGCTCCGGCGTGGCGAGCGGCCGGCCCTTCGGTCCGACCGGAGGGATCTGCGCCGCCTGCGAGCGGAACTCGACGTCCTCCCCCTGGTAGGCGCGGATCAGTCCGACGAACTCGTCGGGTCCCATGGCGGTGCACAGCCCGGGGCCGAGCGCAGCACGAACGCGGTCGGTGCGCTCGTCGGAGAACGACCCCACGCACACCCGGTCCACGGCGTCGGTCCGGCGTAGCACCTCGACCAGCGGATCGACCGAGCCGTCCGCCTTCGGGTCGATGTTGACCCTGACCTCCGGCCACGTCCCGAGGACGTCCTCGAGCAGCGGGATCGGCTCCCGGCCGTCGACTCTGGCCTCGGAGACCTCTCGCCAGGAGAGCTGGTCGATCCGTCCCGACCGATCCGTCACCCGGTCGAGGTGGTCGTCGTGGAACGCCACCAGCACCCCGTCCAGGGTCACGTGGACATCGGTCTCCAGGTAGCGGAAGCCCAGTCCCACCGCGTGCTCGAAGGCGGGCAGCGTGTTCTCCGGTGCCTCCGATGCGCCGCCACGATGGGCGAAGGGGATCGGTCCCGGGTGGTCGAGGAACGGGAACGAGGACATGGCGCGCTGACGGTAGCGTCGGGCGGTGCCCAGCCACGCCCCGCCCGCCTTCGCCAGCGTCTGCGTGTTCTGTGGCTCCTCGCCGGGGCGGGACCCCGCCTACCTGGCGGCGGCCGCCGAGACCGGCGCGACCCTGGCCCGGCGCGGGATCGACATCGTCTACGGGGGCGGCTCGGCCGGCCTGATGGGTGCGCTGGCCGATGCCGCGCTCGACGCCGGCGGTCGGGTCACGGGCGTGCTGCCCACGGGTCTGTTCCCCGACGGGGTCACCGCGACGCCGGTGCGCGACCACCACACCGGGACCTTCGTGATCGAGGAGGTCGAGGACATGCACGCCCGCAAGGCGCGGTTCCACGCGCTCTCGGATGCGTTCCTGGTGCTCCCCGGTGGTCTGGGGACCCTCGAGGAGATGGCCGAGATCGCCACGTGGGCCCAGATCGGCATCCATGACCGCCCCATCGGGTTCCTCGATGTCCTGGGCTACTTCGATCCGCTCATGGCCTGGCTGGACTGCGCCGTCGACCAAGGATTCCTGCGGGCCAGCACCCGCGCGCAGCTCCTGGTGGGCCCGGAGCCGGCCCCGCTCCTGCAGGAGATGGCCGAGCTCCGGCCGGTCGACGAACCGAAGTGGATCGGCCCCTGAGCGCAGACGGGGCGGGCGTCGGCGAGGGCGCCGGCGTCGACGAGTCCCTCGAGCGACGCATCCAGGTCGCGGCCGTGGCCAGTGCCCTGGTCGGCGCGCTCCCGGTGTTCCTCACCGGTGCGCTCGCCGTGCAGATCGGCCGCGACCTCCCCTTCGGGCCCTCCCGACTGGGGCTGGCGTCGGGCGCGTTCTTCGCCGCAGCTGCGCTCGGCTCCGCGCTCATGGGTCGGGTGGCCGAACGGGTCGGACCGGGCCGGGCCATGCGCGGCGCCGCCCTGGCCGCAGCGGTCCTCATGGCCGCCATTTCGATGGCGCCGGGGTTCCCCGCTCTGGTCGGTTTGCTCCTCCTGGCCGGGTTCGTGAACTCCCTCGCGCAGGTGGGCGCCAACCTGCTCGTGGCCAAGGGCATCCATCCGCTCCGTCAGGGTTGGTCGCTCGCCCTCAAGCAGGCCGGAGTCCCCGCGGGCACGCTCCTCGGCGGGCTGGCGGTGCCGGCCATCGGCGTCACCGTCGGCTGGCGCTGGGCCTACGTGGTCGGCGCGGTCGGGGCCCTGGCGGCCGCAGCGGCGGTACCCATCGGCGCGGTGAACCCGGGCGGGCGCGACCGGCCCGGCCGCACGGGTGACGTCCCCCTGCGCCCCCTCGTGCTGCTGTCGGTCGCCGTGGGCTTCGCGGCTGCGGCCAACGGCACGCTGGCGACGTTCCTGGTCAGCGCGGGCGTCGAGGCCGGCCTCGGTGAGTCGGTCGCGGGCCTGGTCCTCACCGCTGGGTCCGCCGCCGGGATCTCGATGCGCCTCCTGGCTGGCGCGCGTGCCGACCGTCGGGGCGGGCGCCACCTGCCGGTGGTCTCGCTCCTGCTCCTCGGTGGCGCCGCGGGGTACCTGCTCCTCGCACCGGGCCAGGTCGTCACCCACCTCCTCGGCGCTGCGGTGGCGTTCGGTTCGGGGTGGGCGTGGCCCGGCCTGTTCAACCTCGCCATCGTGCGCCTCAACCCGGCGGCCCCGGCCGCGGCGACGGGCATCACCCAGACCGGCGTCTACGCGGGCGCGCTCGCCGGCCCGGTGCTGTTCGGGCTCGTGGTCGAATCAGCCGGATACGGCCTGGCGTGGACGCTGGCCGCGGCGTCGTCGCTCATCGCCGCGGCCGGCATGGTCCACGGCCGGCGCCAGGTCCTCGCCTGGCGTGCGCGGACGACGGACCGGTGACACTGACCCCACTCGGATCTGGCAGGCGCTGCGGAACATGCACCCCTCGTGACCATCCCCGATTCAGAGGATCCCCGACTCGTGGCCTTCCCAGTACTCGTCCTTGAGGAGCCGCTTGTAGAGCTTGCCGGTGGGGTGGCGGGGGAGCTCGGC
>JBPPNA010000210.1:0-6445 GCA_051306355.1 Acidimicrobiales bacterium
CCGGGACCTGTGGGTCGATCGAGAACGGGCCCGTCACGGCGCCTGGTACGAGTTCTTCCCGAGGTCGGAGGGTGGGTTGAAGGGCGCCGCCGAGCGGCTCGACGCCGTGGCCGAGATGGGGTTCGACGTCGTCTACCTGCCCCCGATCCATCCCATCGGCACCACGGCCCGCAAGGGCCCGAACAACACGCTGACACCGACGGCCGACGACGTGGGGAGCCCATGGGCCATCGGCGGTCCCGACGGTGGACACACCACCATCCACCCTGGCCTCGGCGACGAGGACGACCTCGCCCGTCTCGTCACGCGAGCCACCGAGCTCGACCTGGAGATCGCCCTCGACTACGCGCTCCAGTGCTCCCCGGACCATCCCTGGGTGACCGAGCACCCCGAGTGGTTCCACCAGCGACCCGACGGGTCCATCAAGTACGCCGAGAACCCACCCAAGAAGTACCAGGACATCTACCCGATCAACTTCTGGCCCGGGGACGACGGCGACCGCCGGGCGTTGTGGGAGGCGTGCCGCGACATCCTGCGGTACTGGATCGACCGCGGCGTGAAGATCTTCCGGGTCGACAACCCGCACACCAAACCCCTCGCCTTCTGGGAGTGGTGCATTGCTGACGTCCATGACCAGCACCCCGACGTGCTGTTCCTGGCCGAGGCCTTCACCCGGCCGGCGATGATGTCGAAGCTGGCCGAGATCGGGTTCAGCCAGAGCTACACCTACTTCACGTGGCGACACGGCAAGCAAGAGCTTCGCGAGTACGTCGAGGAGCTGGCCCACGGCCCCCTCGCCGACGTCATGCGACCCAACTTCTGGCCCAACACCCCGGACATCCTCGGTGGCGTGTTGCGCGGTGGCAACGAGGCGGCCTTCTGTCTCCGTTACGTCCTGGCTGCGACCCTCACCCCCAACTTCGGCGTCTACTCCGGATACGAGCTGCTCGAGAACCAGCCGGCCGGCGAGACCAACGAGGAGTACCTCTTCTCGGAGAAGTACGAGGTCAAGGACCGCGACTGGGACCAGATCCGGTCCATCGCGCCCTTCATGACCCACGTCAACCAGATCCGGCGGCGCCACCCATCGTTCGGCCAACTCCGCGACATCCACTTCCACGACGTGGACAACGAGGCCATCATCGCCTACTCGAAGGGCTCGGTCCTCGTCGTCGTCAACCTCGATCCCGACCACGCCCAGGAAGCCACCGTCCACCTCGACCTCGCCGCCATCGGCCTGCCCGAGTGGGGCCCGTTCCGGGCCCACGACGAGCTCACCGGCGACACCTTCGAGTGGAACGGTTCCGCCAATTACGTCCGCCTCGATCCCGACATCGGACAGGTGGCGCACATCCTGGCCCTCGGCCCCTCCTAGGACTGCATGCGACAAGCCATCGATCCCGACGACGACCGCTGGTACCAGCGGAGCGTCTTCTACGAGGTCCTGGTCCGAGGGTTCAACGACTCGAACCACGACGGCACCGGCGACCTCCGAGGCATCACGGAGCGGCTCGACTACCTCGAGTGGCTCGGCGTCGACTGCCTGTGGCTGCTCCCGTTCTTCGAGTCACCCCTTCGTGACGGCGGCTACGACGTGTCCGACTTCCTCACCGTGCTGCCGGAGTACGGCACGGTCGACGATGCCGCAGAGCTCATCGAGGAGGCTCACCGCCGTGGCATCCGGGTCATCAGCGACATGGTGGTCAACCACACCTCGGACCAGCACCCATGGTTCCAGGAATCCCGCCAGGATCGCACCAACCCGAAAGCCGACTGGTACGTCTGGAACGACGACGACAAGCGCTGGCCCGAGGCCCGCATCATCTTCACCGACACCGAGCACTCCAACTGGTCCTGGGACCCCGTGCGGGAGCAGTACTACTGGCACCGCTTCTTCCACCACCAGCCCGACCTCAACTTCGACAACCCCGAGGTCGAAGAGGCGCTCTTCGACGTCGTCCGGTTCTGGATGGGTCTCGGACTCGACGGGTTCCGCCTCGACGCCGTGCCCTACCTCTACGAGCGCGACGGCACCAACGGCGAGAACCTCCCGGAGACCCACGCCTTCCTGAAGCGGATGCGCAAGGCGGTCGACGCCGAGTTCCCCGGCAAGGTCCTGCTCGCCGAGGCCAACCAGTGGCCGGCCGACGTCGTCGACTACTTCGGCGCCGACGGCGACGAGTGCCAGATGAACTTCCACTTCCCGCTCATGCCGCGCATGTTCATGGCCGTGCGCCGGGAGCAGCGCTTCCCCATCACCGAGATCCTGGCCCAGACACCCTCGATCCCCGACAACTGCCAGTGGGGCATCTTCCTCCGCAACCATGACGAGCTCACCCTCGAGATGGTCACCGACGAGGAGCGGGACTACATGTACGCGGAGTACGCCGCCGACCCCCGCATGAAGATCAACGTCGGCATCCGTCGGCGGCTGTTCCCGCTGCTCGACAACGACCGGCGCAAGGCCGAACTGTTCCACGCCATGCTCTTCTCGATGCCGGGTAGCCCGATCATGTACTACGGCGACGAGATCGGGATGGGCGACAACATCTACCTCGGTGACCGCGACGGGGTGCGCACGCCCATGCAGTGGACGCCCGACCGCAACGCCGGGTTCTCCAAGGCCGATCCGGCCAAGCTCTACCTCCCCACCATCATGGACCCCGTCTACGGGTACCCGTCGGTGAACATCGAGGCCCAGCAGCACGACGGCTCGTCGTTCCTCCACTGGGTCAAGCGGATGCTCGAGGTCCGCCGGGAGTTCCCCGTGTTCGGTACGGGCGGCTTCGAGGTCCTCCACTCCGAGAACCCGTCCGTGCTGGCCTACCTCCGCAGCGCCAAGGAGCCGGACGACGACACGGTCGTGCTCTGCGTGCACAACCTGTCGCAGTTCCCCCAGCCGTGCGAGCTGATGCTCGGTGCCCTGGCGGGGAGGCTCCCCATCGAACTCACCGGGCGGGTGCCGTTCCCCGAGATCGGTGAGCTGCCGTACTTCATCACCCTGCCGCCACACGGCTACTACTGGTTCACGCTGGTCGACGCCATCGGTGAGCCATCCTCAGGACGCGTGGAACCATGATCGACCCCGAACTGCTCGCCCCGCTCCTGCCTGCGTACCTCGCAGCGCAGCGGTGGTACGACCACGAGCAGCCCCCGACCGAGGTCACCATCGCAGCAGCGGAGCAGTGGCTCTCCGGCGACCCGGACCTGTGGTGGCTGCTGGTCGATGCGCGCGACGGCACCCGCGACCTCGGCCGCTACCAGGTGGTGGTGGGGGCCCGCACCGCACCGGAGCGGCACGACTTCCTCCACGGCAAGGAGACCGAGCTGCTCGGACGGGTGCCACAGGTCGACCACAACGCCGAGGACATGGTCGTCTACGACGCCACGATCGACGCCCCGCTCGCCATCGAGATCCTCCGTCGGGTCGCCCCCGACGCCGAGGCCACCCAGGTCCGGGCCCTCAACGTCGAACAGTCCAACTCCTCGATCGTCTTCGACGAGAAGATCATCGTGAAGCTGTTCCGACGGGTGCACGAGGGTGCCAACCCTGACGTCGAGGCGATCGAGCGGCTCCTCGCCGAGGGCTACGAGCACGTGCCCCGTCAGTTCGGCGATCTCGAGCGACCCCACGAATCGGGCGCCGTCCAGCACCTCGCCGTGGCCCGCGAGTACCTCGCCGGCGCCACCGACGGATGGCACTTGGCGCTGACCTCGCTGCGTATCGTCTACGCCCGGCACGAGCACGCGGCCGTCAGCGGCGGGGACTTCGGTCCGGACGCGAAGCGGCTCGGTACCATCACCGCCCAAGCCCATCTCGCCCTCGCCGGCGCCTTCGGCACCTCCGAGGCGAACATCTCGTCCTGGGTGGCCGGGTTCCGATCCCAGCTCGACCGGGTGCGCGAGCACGTGCCGGCCGACGCCATCTCGGCGCGCTACGACCGCCTCTCCGAGCTCCGCGACATCGGACCCGCCATCCGGATCCACGGCGATCTGCACCTCGGCCAGGTCCTGCGGGCCGACTCGGGCTGGTACCTGATCGACTTCGAGGGCGAGCCGGCCCGACCCCTCGCCGAGCGCATCCTGCCGTCGTCGCCGCGGCGCGACGTCGCCGGCATGCTGCGCTCGTTCCACTACGCGGCCGAGGTCGGTCGGTGGGAGGGCGCCCACGACGAGGACGTGGCCCATGCCGAGGCCGCCGAATGGGAGTCCCGAGCCAGCGACCAATTCCTCGCCGGCTACTTCGAGACGGAAGGAATCGACACCTTGCTCCCCGACCAAGACACGCGACGAGCGTTGCTCCAGGGCTTCGAGCTCGACAAGGCCACCTACGAGGTGGCCTACGAGGTGAGCTTCCGGCCCACCTGGGTCCCGATCCCGACACGGGCGATCGAGCGGCTGCTGGCATGAAGACCGACTTCACCCCCACCCTCGGCGAGGTCGACCTCCACCTGATCGGCGAAGGCCGCCACGAGCGCCTCTGGGAGGTGCTGGGCGCCCGCCCCATGAGGCATGAAGGCGTCGAGGGCGTGCGCTTCTCCGTCTGGGCACCCGCAGCGAAGGACGTGCGGGTGGTCGGCGACTGGAACAACTGGGACGGTCGTGAGCATCCCATGCGCTCGCTCGGCTCGTCCGGCGTCTGGGAGCGGTTCGTTCCCGAGGCCTCGCCGGGAAGCCTGTACCGCTACGAGATCATCGGCGCCGACGGCCACCGCCGTCTCAAGTCCGATCCCCTCGCGCTGGGCACGGAGGCGCCGCCGGCCAACGCCAGCGTGGTGACGACGTCGGCCCACCAGTGGAACGACGACGCCTGGATGACCGCCCGTCGCAGCATCGACCCGGTGAACGACCGGCTCTCGGTCTACGAGGTCCATGCCGGCTCATGGCGCACCGTCCCCGAGGAGGGCGACCGCCCACTGTCGTGGTCGGAGCTGGCCGGAACGCTGGCCGACCACGTGACGGACCTGGGTTTCACCCACATCGAGCTCCTCCCGGTGGCCGAGCACCCCTACACCCCGAGCTGGGGCTACCAGGTGTCGGGCTACTTCGCGCCCACGTCGCGCTACGGCAGCCCCGACGACTTCCGCGCCTTCGTCGACACCATGCACGAGCGGGGCATCGGCGTGATCGTCGACTGGGTCCCGGCCCACTTCCCGAAGGACGACTGGTCGCTCGGCCGCTTCGACGGCACCGCCCTCTACGAGCACGCCGACCCCCGGCAGGGCGAGCATCCCGACTGGGGGACCTACGTCTTCAACTTCGGTCGCAACGAGGTTCGCAACTTCCTCGTGGCCAACGCCCTGTACTGGCTCGAGGAGTTCCACATCGACGGTCTGCGCGTCGATGCCGTGGCCTCGATGCTCTACCTCGACTACTCCCGCGACGACGGAGAGTGGGTCCCCAACCGGCTCGGTGGCCGGGAGAACCTGGAGGCCATCGAGTTCCTCCAGGAGACCAACACCGTCGTGCACCGCGACTTCCCCGGGGTCCGGATGATCGCCGAGGAGTCCACGGCCTGGGGTGGCGTCAGCCGACCCGTTCATGTGGGCGGGTTGGGCTTCGGTCAGAAGTGGAACATGGGCTGGATGCACGACACGCTCGAGTACTTCTCGACCGACCCCCTCTACCGCCTCCACCACCACGGCCAGCTCACGTTCGGCTTCGTCTACGCGTGGAGCGAGAACTTCGTCCTGCCGATCAGCCACGACGAGGTCGTGCACGGCAAGGGATCACTGCTCGCCAAGATGCCGGGTGACGAGTGGCAACGCGCCGCCAACCTCCGAGCGCTGTACGGCTGGATGTGGTCCCACCCCGGAAAGCAGCTCCTGTTCATGGGGTGCGAGTTCGGCCAGCTCCGTGAGTGGTCCGAGTCGCGCAGCATCGACTGGCACCTGCTCGATGACCCCCGCCATGCCGGGATCATGGCCCTCGTCGGCGAGTTGAACCGCCTCGAGGCTGCCCACCCCGCGCTCTGGGAGCGCGACACCGAGCCCGCCGGCTTCGAGTGGCTCGACGCCAGCGATGCCCAGCAATCGGTCCTGTCGTTCATCCGACGGGGCCGCGGCGACACGCCGCCCGTGGTGTGCGTGGCCAACTTCACGCCGTCCCCGCGTCACGGCTACCGGATCGGCTTCCCGTCGTCCGGTACGTGGGAGGAGATCCTCGACACCGACGAAGAGCGCTTCGGCGGGTCGGGTGTGACCAACGGGACGGTCGAGACCGAGGCTGTCCCGTGGCAGGGCCACCAACAGTCCGGCGTGGTCACCGTGCCGCCCCTGGGCGTCATCTGGTTCGCGCCGATCTCCTGAACGGGCCCCCCTTGACCCCTTCGTTCCGCGAGCAGATAGTGGAGGGCACCAACCGATCTTCGGAACAATCACTCCGAGGACGCCAGCGGCTCTTCCCGAACCCAGACAGCGTTGCGGCGCTGTGTTCCGAGAGGCCC
>JBPPNA010000228.1:0-5011 GCA_051306355.1 Acidimicrobiales bacterium
TGGCGCACGTACGCCTTCACCTACGGGCTCGGTCCCACCGCGCGACAGATGTCACGCTCGGCTGAGTACGCCGGCCCGATGGTCGACGATCTCTACGTACGGGTCCTCGGACGCGAGGCCGAGGCCAGCGGCCGGGCGAACTGGATCCGCAGGATCTCCCAAGGCGAGGGGCTCCGAGACATCAGCATCGGCTTCTACGCCAGCGCCGAGCGCTACAGAAAGAGCGGGAACACCCCGGAGGCCTACGTGCGCAGCCTCTACCGCGACATCCTCCACCGCGAGGCCGAGCCGGCCGGTCTGGCCGACTGGGCCGGGCAGATCCGGCGGGGGGCGTCACTCACGCACGTCGCCGGCGGGTTCTTCGGGTCTCCGGAGTCGCGCGCCGATCGGGTCAACCGCCTCTACCGGTCGATCCTCGATCGCGACGTCGATCCGACGGGACGCGCCACCTGGTCGTCGTACCTGCTCCGCAACGACGACCTCGACCTCGCCGCGCACCTCACCGGGTCGCTCGAGTACTTCCAGAACAACCTGCGCTGACCGCACCGTCGTGCCGCACCTCCGGCCGACCGTCAGAGCGTCCTGACCCACTTCTCGCCCACGGTGATCCGGCGGGTCAGCTGCTCGGCGGTGGCCTCGGTGACCTTGCGTACCCCGGCCAACCGGTTGAGCTCGCCGTTGACCTCGCGGTGCGACTTGCCGGTGACCTGGACGAGGTGGGCGACCAGCGCCGAGTTCTCCTTGCGGAGCTTCGACTTCTGCTCGGCCAGGCTGGCTTGGTCGCCGTCGCCGGACACCAGTGCCACCCTCCGGCGCCGGGTCAACGGCGGCAGGTCCACGTCGAGGGAGTCGTCGCTGTCGTCGGGTTCCCAGATCAGGTCGGCCTCGTCATCGTCGTCTGCGGCGTCATCGCCGCCCTCGACGCCGGTGACCACGGCTGACATGGCCTGGAAGAGCGAGAGTTGCTCGTCATCGCCGGGTTCGTCGAGCTCGACGGCGGCCTCGTCGAAACCGTCGTCGTCAGAGCGGGCCTTCTTGAACAGCGAGTGGCGGCGTTGCTCCGCCACCCCCTCGGCGAGGCGGCGCAGGCGGGGGTCGTCGGGGAGGTAGAACCAGGCCCGTTGCATGCGGAGCCCGGGCGTCCAGCGGACGAGGCGCCCCACGGCCTGGCGGAAGAACAGCTCCGTGGTGGTGTTGGTGGCGAAGACCCCGACCCGCAGCCGCGGGATGTCGACCCCCTCGGACACCATGCGGACGGCGACGATCCAGGGATCACAGGACGCCGCGAAGCGGCCGATGCGGGCCGACGCCATCGGGTCGTCCGAGGTGGCCACCGTGGCACGGACGCGCCACCGTCGTTCCAGGAGGTCGGCGATGGCCCGCGCGTGCTCGACGTCCATGGCGATCACGAGCCCGGCGGCATCCGGATGGGTGCGTCGCACCTCGAGCAGCCGGGCGTTGGCGTCGCCGAGCACCGTGGCCAGCCACTCGCCGTCCGGGGACAGGGCTGTACGCAACCGCTGGTTGGCCCGGACGCGGTCGAGCTCGTCGTCGAAGTCGTGGACGTGGAACGAGCCGTCCGGCGCCACCCACTCCATCTGCCCCTTGATACGCGGGAAGTGGATCGGCCGGACCACCCCACCGTCGCCGAGGGCGTCTCCGTAGCCGTACTCGAAGTCGGGCACCGCCTCCTCCCAGCGATAGGTGACGAACGGGATCGGCGTGGTGTCCGATCGGAACGGCGTCCCGGAGAGCGAGAGGCGCTGCTCGGCTCCGGTGAGCGCGATGCGCAGACCGTCGCCCCAGGCGCGGTCGTCGGCCGCGTGGTGGATCTCGTCGACGATGGCAAATCCGCCGGCGGCCATGGCTGCGACGCTCACGGGGCTCGAGGCCACCTGCTGGTACGTGGTGACGACCCCGTCCATGTCCGCGGGCAGCGGCTCACCGGCGCGCCAGAACGGCTCGAGCTCGAGATCGAACGGCGCAGCCGCGTGGGCCCACTGCCGCTTGAGGTGCTCGGTGGGCGCGACCACGACGAGGCGGGCGTCGGGGTGCTCGGCGAGCCAGTGGCGGGCTGCGGTGAGGGCAAAGGTGGTCTTTCCCGCCCCGGGGGTGGCCACGGCCAGGAAGTCGGATCCCTCCGTGGTCCGGAACTCCTCGAGGGCCACCTTCTGCCAGGGGCGGAGTCGGATCGTGCGGGCCATGGAGCGTTCGATCATAGGAGCCGGGTGCGCCGTCCCCGAACACCCGGATTCTGGCAACACATGTAGCCAGAGGTCCGACCTGCGGCTACCGTCGCCTCCCGTGATCGATGTCACGCAGTTCCGTGTCCAGGCATCCGCATGGCTGGCCGACAACGCCGGCACGGCTCCTCCGGACTGGGGCGCGATCATGCCTCCGGAACGCCGGGAGCAAGGCCTCGAGTGGCAGCGGCGCCTGCACGCTGCGGGCTTCGCGGGCATCAATTGGCCCGAGGAGCTCGGCGGTCGGGGCCTCACGGTCGATCACCAGCGCGCATGGCTCGAGGTGTGTGCCGACGCCGGCGTGCCGCCCTTCGTGAACATGGTCGGCCTGGTGTTGGCAGGGGCCGCCATCCAGCGCTTCGGGACCGACGACCAGCAACGGGCCCACCTGCCGCCCACGGCCCGGGGGGAGCGGGTGTGGTGCCAGCTGTTCTCCGAGCCGGGCGCCGGCTCCGATCTGGCGTCGCTGACCACCAGGGCCGAGCTCGACGGCGACCGCTGGGTGGTCAACGGGCAGAAGGTGTGGTGTTCCGGCGCCCGGGCCTCCGACTGGGGGATCCTGCTGGCTCGGACCGAACCCGTGAACGGTCCTGACGGTGTCGCCAAACAGGCAGGGATCTCGTTCTTCCTCATCGACATGCACAGCAACGGCGTCGAGACGCGACCGCTGCGACAGATGACCGGCGATGCCGAGTTCGACGAGGTCTTCCTCGCCGACGTGCAGCTGCCTGCCGAGGCGATGCTCGGCGAGCGGGGTCAGGGGTGGCACATCGCCACGGCGACGCTCACCAACGAGCGTGGCCACATCGGGTCGGTGGGACGTTCCATCTCCCGGCGCCTCGACGCCATGATGGCCTCGGCCGCAGCAGAGGGCACGGACGCGGGCACGAAAATCGACCCGGTCCAGCTCGATCGGCTGGCCGGGCTCATGGCCACCGGGCGCGCCTACCTGGCGATGACGCAGCGCCAGGGGCCCACGGCGTCGGTGGGTTCGTCGCTGGGCAAGCTCGGGATGACGAGCTTCCTGTTCGACCTCGCGAATCTCCGTGTCGACACGGCCGGCCCGCACGGCACCGCTGGCCCGCACGGCACGCTGGAGGGGCCCGAGAGCGATGCACTCCTCGCCGCCCCCGGCGGCTGGTTCGGGGGCGGGACGTCCCAGGTGCAGCGCAACATCATCGGGGAACGCCTGCTCGGCCTGCCCCGGGAGCCGAAGCCCACCTGAACTGCCCCTCGACGGGCCCGTCAGTCAGCGCGTCAACAGGTCGGCTGGTCGGGTTCGCCGGCCAGGCGGGCGGCCAGCCAGGCAATGATGTCGTCGTCGGACTCCTCGAAGACCGTGCCGTGATCGGCACTTTCGTACGACTGGTAGACGACGTCGGCGCCTGCTGCGCAGAGGTCCTGTACGAACCGATCCGTGAGCTCGGCGGGGATCAGCTGGTCGGCGGTGCCCTGGGCGACGAACAACGGGCCGGTCACCAGTTCCGGCCGGATCGTGTTCTCCTCGATCCGTTCACGCCACCGGTCCAGTTCGTCAGGCTGCGCGGCCACGAGCGCATCCGGATCAGCTTCGCCTGCGTCGGCGAACACCTCGGCCACGCAGCTGTCGTCGACCGCCCGCTCGGCGATCTCCACGCCGGCAGGGCCCAGCACATCGGACGCGTCGAGACCGGGGTACGCATCGGCCCACCCCGCCGCCACCAGCACGGCGAACCCGGAGGCCGCGGGAAGGCTGAACATCACGGGCACCGCCACGGTGAGATCGGCGAGGGGCGCGATCGCGACCGTGGCCACCAGGTCGAGCTCCGGCGCCCAGTCCGCAGCGAACTCGGCGGTGGCCAGAGCCGCATGACCACCCTGGCTCCCTCCCACCACGAGGAGTCGTTCGCTCGTCTCGGGCACGAGCACGCGGGCAGCACGCGCCGCATCGAGGACGCTGCGGGCCTCGCTCCCCGACACGAGGTAGGGATGCGCGCCCGGGCCTCCGAGCCCCTCGTAGTCGGAGGCGGCCACGACATAGCCGGCATCCAGGTACGGCTGGGTGAGGGCGAAGGCCTCGCCCGCTCCGACCTGCGACGGCGCGCACTCGTCGGCCAGCCCCGCGGTGCCGTGGCCCCAGGACAGGACGGGATACCCACCGTCGGGAGCAGGCGACGACGGCTGGGCGACCAGGGCGGTGACCTCGGTCGGCTCCCCGAGCACCGTCTCGGACCGGTATGTCAGATCCCAGATGGTGCCGTCGACCTCGGGCACGTCGAGCTCCTCGGACCGCACCACCGTCCCGGGCTCGCCGGGCTCTCCCATCGTGTAGTCCTCGGAGGACCCGTCGTCGGACGAGCAGGCAACGATCGCCAGCGCAGCGACGGCCAGCAACCGGGTTCCGCGAGGGATCATTGCTCCCGGGCTTGCATTCGTTGCCCGACCGGAGAGCCGTGGTGGTGCACGAGCTGCCAGCCGACGTCGGAGCGGGTGAACACGTTCGTGGCCGCCACCGCCTGGGTGGCACCGGTGTCGAGGAGGTTCTCGTTGCACGTGACCCAGGCCACGTCGCCCGCCACCTCGACACGTTCGTCGGTCACGATGAACTGCAGGCGCTGGGGACCGTCGAAGAGGGCGAACCACGACGCCGACACCGAGGCCCAACCCGTGAGGATGGCCCAGCCGGGGTGCACGCACCCCACGCGATCGCTGTGCTCCCAGATGTCGGACATCGTGTCGAGGTCGCGCGACTCGAAGGCTTCGTAGAACGCCGCGTTGGCCCCGAGGAC
>JBPPNA010000020.1:0-12006 GCA_051306355.1 Acidimicrobiales bacterium
GCTTCCTGCCACCGTGGATCCGGGCATTCGCCGTGTGGACCATCGCGGTGTGGTCGATCCGGGCGGTGCAGATCGGCGGCGCCGACCACGGTGTCGGCTTCAAGGCGGTGCACACCGTCCTGGCCATCGTCTCGGTCGGACTCGCGCTGTGGGCGGATCGCGAGACGAGCCAGGCCCCGCGATCCAGCGCCATCAGCGCCTGAGCACCATCAGCGCCTGAGCACGGTCACGATCGGCCCCCCAGAACCACATCGAGCGCGAGGGTGAGACACCGGCATCCACCACCAGCCTTGAGGAACTCGTCGACCGGGCACACGACCACGTCGAACCCCCACGACTCCAGGATCCGGCCGACCCGGGGCGGGCACGTCGGCATGATGATGCATCGACCGACGACGACCGAGTTCGCACAGAAGGCCAGCGCCTCGTCGTCGGTCAACCACAGCGGCTCGGGGACGAGCGCTTCGACGACGGCGGCGCCGTAGCGGTCCCAGCCGAGCGGGGCGCACATCGCGTGGCGGTCGTCGAGGGGGCAGAACGTGAGGTCGAGGTGGTAGAGCCGCTCGTCCACCAACTCGATGCTCCGCACCGGGACGTCGAGCAGGGTGGTGAGCTCGGCGGCGGCCGATGCATCCGAACGAGGCCGGTATCCCGAAACCAGGATCCCACCGAAGGGGAGCGCGTCGCCCGCGCCTTCATGATCGGTGGCCTCGAGCATGCGGGTGACATCCCAACCCCGGGATCCGAACCACTCGGCGAAGACCTCCGTCTCCGGCTGCCGCTCGGGGTGGCGGAAGTGGGCGGGGACGAAGACGTTTCGAGTCGCGTCGAGGAGGCCGGCGTTGGCGGTGAAGACGAGGTCGGGGACGCCTTCGGGCTGATCGATGGTGTCGACCGTGGCCCCTGCCTCGAGCAGCGTGTGGTGCAGCGCCTCCCACTGGCCCACGGCAGCGTCGACATCGACCGCGACCTCCTCGTGCATCCATGGGTTGATCTCGTACAGGACACCGAAGTGCTGCGGCGGGCAGAGCAGGTACCGGCGACCCCACTCCAGCTCCCCGGCGGCGGCGGCGCTCACCGGTCCAGCAGGTTGTCGGCGAGCTGGCGGACGAAGGTCCCGATGTCGGTGACGATGCCGACCGCCTGGTGCGAGCCCCGGTCGGCGAGCTTGGTGACCACGGCCTGGTTGATGTCGACGCAGAACGTCTCCACGCTGGCGGGCAGGACGTTGCCGGTGGCGATGGCGTGCAACGTCGTGGCCAGCATCAGGGACAGGTGGACCCCCGGGACCTGCTCGCGCATGGCGTCGGCGGCCGCGGCCACGTCCGTCATGGTGTCGGGGAGGGGGCCGTCGTCGCGGACGGACCCGCCGAGCACGAAGGGGATGCCGGCACGCACGCAGGCGTGCATCACGCCACCGCTGACGTAGCCGGCATCGACGGCAGCCGCGATGGAACCGTGCCGCCGGATTTCGTTGATGACCCGCACGTGGTTGGCGTGGCCACCCTCTGCGAGGGCGCCGTTGGCAACGCCCACGCCGAGCGAGGTGCCGAGCACGTTCGACTCGAGATCGTGGGTGGCGAAGCCGTTGCCGCTGAAGAGGCAGTCGACCCAGCCAGCCTCGACGAGGGCGGCGATGTCGGGTCCGGCACCGGTGTGGATCACCGCTGGCCCGGTGACGAGCAGGATCCGTCCGCCGGCGTCGTGCGCGGCGCGCATGCGGTCGGCCACCTGGCGGATGAGGAGGGCCTTGGGCTTCTCCGAAGAGATCTCGGAGTTCATGAACTCGAACGCTCCCGCCCCCTCGGGCCGCTGGGGTGCGTGCACCCGAACGCCGTCGCGGCCCACCACGATCCGGTCGCCGACCCGGACCCGGTGCATCGGCACGGTGCGGGCGCCCGCGTCGCTCACGACCAGTCCGCAGTCCATCTCCGGGTTGGTGACCCGCTGCCATCGGCCATCGACGAGTACATCGGTCTCGAGGTTCGTGGTGGAATGGAAGCCGAGCGGGAACACCCCGTCGGCCTCGGCCGCCACGAGTTGGGCCTCGGAGTGCTCCACCCGGTTGGCGCCGTGCACACGCAGGTCGTCGAGGACGGCATCGAGGATGGTCTCGTCCGCCGTGACGGCGATGCGCGCCGACGATGTGTCCTTGTTCGTCTTGCCGACGACCACCTCGAGCATCTCGTAGTCGGCGCCCGCGTCGAGGAGTGTGTCGAGGATCTTGGGCAGGATCAACGAGTCGATGATGTGCCCGCTGACCTCGATGGTCTCGGTGAGCTGTCGTCCCATCGCTCCATCCTCTCGCACCTCGCCCTCGCCGTGTGGCCCGCCACCCGGAGCTTCGTCGCCGTGGGAGCCGACGGATAGCATCCCGCCTCGCATGGGACAGAACGTGACCGTCGTCGAGAAGCAGTCGTCCAACCCCAAGGTGGTGCGGTTCGAGATCAACCGCAGCCTCACGGGGATGGGGCACGAGCGGTACGGCTCGATCGACGATGTCGTGGACGACCGAGCGGTCGACGTGCTGGCCCGGCGCCTGTTCGACAACGGCGGGGTCGACTCGATCCACGTCAACTCGTCGGTCATCACCGTCCAACTCGGTGGTGGGAGCACCGGCACCGGCCTCCTCGAGGTGATCCAGAACCTCTTCCGCTTCTACGGCGACGAGGTTCCCGACGAAGATGTCACGCCCGCCGGCCCACCGGTCGACGTGGCTGAACCCGATGCCGCTGCGGCCCCCGAGTCGACGTCCGATGAGGAGACCGCCAAGGAGGCCACGGTGGCCGACGAGGCCGATGCGCCGGGAGATGCCGACACCGCGTCCGCCACGGACTGACTTCTGGCTGTGTCACACTCCTTCGGGTGGGTGCCACGGCCTGGGATGCCGTTCTCGATCGGATCGACGACGCGGCTGACGTCGCTGGCATCGACCCGGGCATCCACTCGATGTTGCGCCGGGCCGAACGCTCCCTCGAGGTCTCCATCCCGGTGCTGATGGACGACGGGACGGTGGAGGTCTTCACCGGTTGGCGCATCCACCACAACACCGTGCGTGGACCGGGGAAGGGCGGTATCCGCTTCCACCCCGACGTGGACGCCGCCGAGGTCCGTGCGCTCTCGGCCCAGATGACGATCAAGACCGCGGTGTGCGGGTTGCCCTTCGGCGGCGCCAAGGGTGGCGTCCGCTGCGATCCGAGGAAGCTCAGCATCCGTGAGCTCGAGCGGCTCACCCGTCGCTACACCACCGAGATCTCGCCACTGCTCGGCCCCGACCGCGACGTACCGGCTCCGGACGTGAACACCGACAGCCGGGTGATGGCCTGGCTGCTCGACACCATGCAGATGACCAGTGGCGGCGTCCACACGCCCGGCATGGTCACCGGCAAGCCGCTGTCGATGGGTGGGACCAGGGCGCATGCCGGCGGGACGGCGAGTGGTGTCGTGGTCTGCGTGCGGTCGGTCTTCGAGGCACTCCAGATCTCACTCCCCGGCCGACGGGCGGTCATCCAGGGCTTCGGCAAGGTGGGCGCGCCGCTGGCCTTCCTGCTCCAGTCGGCCGGTATGCGGATCGTGGCGGTGAGCGACATCACCGGCGCCGTGACGAACGAAGGTGGGCTCGACACGACCGAGCTGTCGGATCACGTGAAGGCCACCGGAGGCGTGGCGGGATTCTCGCTCGGCGACCCGGTGGATCCCCACGACATGTTCGACATCGAGTGCGAGCTGCTCGTCCCGGCCGCGCTTGGTGGTGTGATCGACGCCGACGTGGCCGAGACCCTGGGGGCGTCGGTCGTCGTGGAGGCGGCCAACGGGCCCACGATGACCTCGGCCGACGCGGTGCTCGACCGCCGGGGCATCACCGTGGTGCCCGACGTGCTGGCCAACGGCGGTGGCGTCACGGCGTCGTACTTCGAGTGGGCCCAGGCTCGCCAGGGCTACCCCTGGGACGAGGACATGGTCGCGGACCGGCACCACCGGGTGATGACCGACGCTTTCGCCGACGTGTGGGCCGCCGGCCAACGCTGGGGTGTCAGCCTCCGTCGGTCGGCCTACGCGGTCGCGCTCGAGCGGGTGGCGGCCACCATGGAGGCGCGTGGCATCTTCCCCTGAGACCGCACCGACGATCCAGCGCCCGCCGGGGAGGATCTCGGGGGCGGCGGTTGACGAGTATCGAACAGGTGTTCGATACTGGGTCGATGGCCCGGTCGGAGACGCTCAGAGCACTTGCTGAGGTCGCAGAAGAGGTCCGGCCCACCACCCTGGCCCGAGACCAGCGGCTGCCGATCCTGCCCGCCCTCGAGCCCCTGGTCCCCGGCGCCGGTCTCCGACGTGGCTCCACGCTGGCCATCGACGGCCCAGCGGCCACCTCCCTCGCCCTCGCTGCGGCGGCGGCAGCCTCCCGGGGCGGCGCGTGGGTGGCGGCGGTCGGGTTCCCCTCGCTCGGGTTGCTGGCGGCCGCCGAGCTCGGGGTGGCCCTCGAGCGGTTCGTGCTCGTCGCCTCTCCCGACACCGAACCCGGCCCCGACAACGAGACCGCCACCTGGGCGGCGGCGCTGGCGGCCTTGGTCGACGCCTTCGAGGTCGTGCTGGTCCGAGCCACCCACCAGGTCCGGAGCCGGGATGCCCGCCGGCTCGCGGCCCGCACCCGCGAACGTGGTGCGCTGTTGGTGCAGGTCGGGTCCCGGCCCTGGCCCGAGGGGGCCGATGTCACCTTCGAGGTCACCGGCACCACCTGGGAGGGGTTGGGGGAGGGGCACGGCCACCACCGGGCCCGGAAGGTGACCGTGGTCGGTGGCGGGCGGCGTGAGGCAGCCCGTCCGCGCCAGACCGAGCTGTGGCTGCCGTCGATCGACGGTGCGGTCGAGACCGTCCTGCCCGATCCCGTCCCGCTGCACGCTCGCGGCGCTTGATCATGGTGCTGCTCCAACCCAGGCGCGTCACACCGGTTGGGCCGGTTGCGGACGAACCGGTACGCACCATGGTGGTGTGGGTGCCCGACTGGCCGTTGGTCGCCGCCGGTGTCCCCGCTGACGAAGCGGCGGCGGTCTTCGTGGCCAACCGGGTGGTGGCCTGCACCGCAGCAGCCCGTGCCGCCGACGTCCGCCGCCACATGCGACGGCGTGAGGCTCAGGCCCGATGTCCGTCGCTGCGGGTGCTCGACCGCGACACCGATCGCGACGCTCGCGCCTTCGAGGCCGTGGTGCTGGCCATCGAAGCGTTCACCCCCCGCATCGAGATCACCCGTCCCGGCCGCTGCGCCTTCCCCACCCGGGGGCCCTCCCGGTACTTCGGTGGCGACGCCGCGCTGGCCGGGCAGGTGGTCGACGCCGTGCAGGCCGTCCTGGGTGGTGCCGTGGCCGTCACCGCGGGTGTCGCCGACGGTCCCTTCGCCGCCGCCCACGCCGCCCGCACCGCGCATGTGGCGGCTCGGCGGGGTGCGGCACCGGTCTGGGTCGTCGAGCCCGGGGCCGCGGCCGCCCATCTCGCACCCCTGGCACTGTCGGCCCTCGACCGACCGGAGCTCACCGACGTACTCGTCCGCCTCGGGCTCCACACCCTGGGCGACCTCGCTGCGCTCCCAGCCTCTGACGTGCTGGGCCGCTTCGGCACCGATGGCGCCGAGGCGCACCGGCTCGCTCGTGGGCTCGACGTCCGCCCCCCGGCCACCGAGGCGCCCCCTGCCGACCTGGTCGTGTCGGCCGACCTCGACCCGCCGGCCACCGAGGTCGCTCCGGCCGCGTTCGTGGCCCGTGGGCTGGCCGATGAGCTCCACCGCCGGCTCGCGTCCCAGGGTTCGATGTGCACCCGCATCGTGGTCAGCGCCGAGACCGAGCACGGCGAGCGGTCCGAGCGTGTCTGGCGCCACGCCGACACCCATGGAGCCGGTTCACTCACCGCCGGGGCCATCGCTGATCGCGTCCGGTGGCAGCTCGATGGATGGATCAACGCGCCGGTCCGGCAACGGCCCACCGCCGGCATCGCGCACCTCCAGATCCGCCCCGACGAGGTGATCGCCGCCGACGGCCGGCAGCTGGGCTTCTGGGGCGCTGACCGCGGGGCGGCCGACCGGGCGGTGCGGGCCATCGCCCGGGTCCAGGGCTTGCTCGGTGCCGATGCCGTCTCGGTGCCCGAGTTCGCCGGTGGCCGCGATCCGGGTGAGCAGCTCCGTCTCGTGCCCGCCGGCACCGTCGACCTCGCCGCTACCCGCTCTGCGGAGCGTCCGGATCGGGAGACCGCCCCGTGGCCCGGCCGGCTGCCCAATCCGTCGCCCGCCACCGTCCACCCCGTCGGTCTGCCCGTCGACGTCCTCGACTGCACCGGGCGGGCCGTGGTGGTCGATGGACGATGCGAGCCCACGGCCGCTCCGGCTCGGCTGCGCGTCGACGGTCGGGTCCGGTGCGTCACGTCGTGGGCGGGACCGTGGCCCGTCGACGAGCGCTGGTGGGACCCCGAACGGCACTCCCGGCGGGCCCGCTTCCAGGTGGTCACCGACGACGGCACCGCCCGCCTCGTCGTCCTCGAGCGGGGTCGGTGGACCGTCGCTGCGGAATACGATTGAAGTGGTGGGAGCCGCCGGTCGCCACGGCAGACTCGTCCGGTGACTGCAGAGGTGGAGGCCGGGCCGGACGGACAACCGGAGATCCGAAAACCGGAGATCGGGCGACGCGAGCTGATCGCCCTGCTCGCCATGGCCACCGCCCTCACCGCGCTGGGCATCGACCTCATGCTGCCCGCGTTCGACGAGATCCGCTCGGACCTCGGCCTCGCCGCCGACTCCACCGCCGTCACCGGCCTGGTCACCGCTTACTTCGTCGGTCTCGGTCTCGGCACCCTGTTCTACGGGCCCCTCGCCGACCACCGCGGCCGACGGGGAGCGATGCGACTGGGACTCGGTATCTACCTCGCCGGTGCCCTCCTCGCCGCCGTGGCCCCCAACCTGCCCATGCTGCTCCTGGCCCGCGCGCTGTGGGGTGTGGGTGCGGCCGGGCCCCGGGTGGTCGCGCTCGCCATCGTCCGTGATCGGTTCGACGGCGACGACATGTCCAAGACCATGTCGTCGATGATGGCCATCTTCATCCTCGTGCCCGTGTTCGCCCCCGCCCTGGGTTCTGCGGTCCTGGTGTTCGCACCGTGGCGCTGGCTGTTCGTGCTGTGCGCGGTGTGGGCGTGTGCCATCGCGCTCTGGGTGCGGCGGTTGCCGGAGACGCTCGAGCCTGAGCACCGCATCCCCGATCTGCGCCTCCACCGGGTGGTGACCGCGGCCAAGTTCGTCGTGTCGAACCGCACAGCGCTCTTCTACGCCGTGGGGGTAACGGCGCTCTACGGGGTGTTCGCCTCGTATCTCGGCTCGGCCGAGGCGATCATCGACCGCACCTTCGACGCGGCCGACTCCTTCCCCGTCGTGTTCGGTGGGCTCGCCGCCATCATGGGCGCAGCGGCGCTGCTGAATGGCCGCATCGTGTCGACCGTCGGCACCCGGCCGATGGTGGTCTGGGCGTTGGGCGGCTACCTGGTCGGCGCCGGCACCTTCCTCGCGATCGCCCTGGCCAGTGACGGTCGCCCCTCGCTCCTCGTCTTCGTCCCGATCATGGGTGCGCTGCTGGCCTGCCACGCCCTCCTGCTGCCCAACCTGAACTCCCTGGCCATGGCCCCGATGGCGGCCGTCGCCGGGACGGCATCGTCGGTGATCGGCGCGTTCCAACTCGTCATCGGCGCCCTGCTCGGCAGCGTGCTCGACCGGTTCTTCGACGGCACGGTCCTCCCGCTGGCCATCGGCTTCGCCATCTCGGGTACGGCCACCACGGTCGCGGTCGGCTTCGCCCGACGGGACCGGGCGGCACCGGCGTCGTTCCAGGACCCGGTGGCGGCTCCGACCATGGACTGACTGTGCCCTCGGGCACGCCGGCCCGTCCTCGGGCACGCCGGCCCGTCCTCGGGCCGCCGGCTGGCGCGGCGGTGTGGCTGGGTTCAGCTCACCAGTGAGGTCTCGGGCTGGAGCACGTCGGCGCCGACCTCCCGGGCGATGTCGGCGAAGCGGTCGGCGGCCGGGGGGAGGCTGCGGTCGGTGCGGCGGGTGAGCAGGATGCTGCGGGCCATCGGCGGGTCGATGGACAGCACGACGATGTCCGGGTCGTCGGCGTCGATGGCGAGGTACGGCATGATCGCCCGACCCATGCCCGAGCGCACCATGCCCTGCACGGCGCCGTTGTCCTGGGACCGGAACACGTAGTCGGGACGGACGCCGACGTCGTCGAGACGACGGTCGATCAGGAGCTGGCACACGTTGCCCTCGGGCTGTCCGATGACGGGGTGGTCGTTGAGCGCGGTGGCCGGCGCGGTGGGTCCCTCGAGGTCGCCGACGCGGGAGATGATCACGAACGGGTCGTAGCCGAGCAGCTCGTTGTGGAGTGCGGGCTCGTCGTGGGTGTCGACGGTGAAGGCGAGGTCGAGCTCGTCGTCGAGCACGCCGCGCACGAGCGTGGTCTGGCTGTCGGTCTCGAAGAGACGGATGTCGACCTCGGGGAGCTCGGCCCGCATCCGTCCGACGATGGCGGGGAGCATCTCGGCCGACACCGACTGGAACGTGCCGATGACGAGCCGGCCGGTGATGCCGCGGCGCAACCGGTCGAGCTGGTCGTCCATCTGGGTCACCTGGGTGAGCATCATGCGGGCGTAGTCGACCAGCAGCTCGCCGGCCGGCGTCAGCTCTGCGGCGCGCGGCCCTTTCGGGCGGTCGAACACGGGGAGACCGGCGGACTTCTCCAGGGCGGCGATCTGCTGGCTGATGGCGGACTGGGTGAAGCCCAGGGCGGTGGCCGCCTTGGCGAACGAGCCCTCGTCGACCACGGCGACGAGGGCGGCGAGATGGCGGATGTCGACGTCGCGGAGTGCGCTCATGGATGATCAGTGTAGCTGATGAACAGGAGTAGGGAATATCGCTAGCACTGATCACCAGGGACTCGTACCGTGGACGACATGACCCCCACCGCAGCGCAGCAACTGGCCGAGGCCGTCGTCCGCGACGGCTTCGGCTCCCACCGGGCCGCCCTGGCCGCCCTCTTCGCCCGCGCCCGCCGCCGGGGCGTGACCCCGGTCCTCGTGGCCGTGGCTGCCGATCCGACTGCGCCGGTCCCCGTGCGGGAACGGGCGCTCGGTCGTGCGGTCGTCGAGTACTGCCGGATCCTCGAGCGCGCCGGACAGGGCGCGTTCGAGGACCCGGTGGAGCCGCTGACCCGCCAGCTCTGCTCCACCTCGGCCGCCTGACTCTCCGCCCTCGGTAAGCCCTAGGTACCCGAACACCTGTTCGGGTACCATCGGATGCCGTGGGTTTCAACAACCCGGACGTCTCGTGGTCCGAGCTCGAACGGACACTCTCCGACAACGGTTCGCGCCACCGCAAACCAACCCGGGACGACCATGAACGACGCGGCGACGGGAGCGACAGCCCGGCGTGGTCGTACCACCGACCGGCGTACGAGAAGCCGGCGTCGCTCGAACGTCGGGTGGGGACGATTCCGTACGCCGAGCTCCATTGCCACTCCAACTTCTCGTTCCTCGACGGGGCGTCGCACCCCGAGACCCTCGCCGAGGAGGCGGCCCGGCTCGGGCTCGAGGCCTTGGCGCTCACCGATCACGACGGGTTCTACGGCGTGGTCCGCTTCGCCGAGGCGGCCCGGGCGGTGGGGCTGCCCACCGTGTTCGGGGCCGAGCTGTCGCTGGAGCTCACCCAGCCCCAGAACGGCGTCCCCGATCCGGAGGGGTCGCATCTGGTCGTCCTGGCCCGGGGACCGGCAGGCTACGCCCGGTTGGCCGACGTCATCTCCCAGGCCCAGCTCGCGGGTGGGGAGAAGGGCAGGCCGATCTATGGCGGCCTGGATCTCGGCCAGATCCACGGTGGTGAGTGGCTGGTGCTCACCGGGTGCCGGAAGGGGGCGGTGAACCGGGCCCTGGTGGAGCACGGACCATCGGCGGCCGGGCGTGCGTTGGGGCACCTGATCGACGTGTTCGGCGCCGACAACGTGGTCGTCGAGCTGTGGGACCACCACGATCCGCTGGACTCGGCCCGCAACGACGCCCTGGCCCGGATCGCCGACCGGTCGGGCGTCGAGGTGGTCGCCACCAACAACGTCCACTACGCCACGCCGGCACAACGTCCGCTGGCCACCGCCCTTGCGGCCGTGCGAGCGCGACGGAGCCTCGACCAGGCCGATGGTTGGCTGCCGCCGGCGGCCACCGCCCACCTCCGTTCGGGTGTCGAGCAGGCCAGCCGCTTCGCCCGCTACCCGGGGGCGGTCGAGCGGGCGGCCGAGTACGGCCTGGCCTGCGCCTTCGACCTCCACCTCGTCGCCCCGAACCTGCCGCCGTTCTCCTGCCCGCCCGGCCCGGACGGGGAGCCGCGCTCCGAGATGGCGCACCTCCGCCAGGTCACCGAGGCCGGTGCCGAGCGGCGCTACGGCCCCCGTCATCGCCCCTCGTTGCCCGGGGCGTGGGAGCAGATCGATCACGAGCTCGCCCTCATCGAGACCCTGGGGTTCCCCGGCTACTTCCTCATCGTGTGGGACCTGGTCGAGTTCTGCCGGCGGGCCGACATCTACTGCCAGGGTCGGGGGAGCGCGGCCAACTCGGCGGTGTGCTTCGCCCTCGGCATCACCAAGGCCGACGCCGTGCGCCTCGGCCTGCTGTTCGAGCGGTTCCTGTCACCCGAGCGTGACGGTCCCCCGGACATCGACATCGACATCGAGTCCAACCGGCGCGAGGAGGTCATCCAGTACGTGTACGAGCGCCACGGTCGCCGCCACGCCGCCCAGGTGGCCAACGTCATCACCTACCGGGCAAAGTCGTCGATCCGCGACATGGCCAAGGCCCTCGGGTACGCCACCGGCCAGCAGGACGCGTTCTCGAAGTCGGCCGATGCCTGGGGTGGCGTGAAGGACCTCATCGCAGGGCAGGAGACGCGTGCGAGCCGACCGCATGACACGACCCTGCCCGATGACGTGTTGGCGCTGGCCGCCGAGGTCGAGCACTTCCCCCGCCACCTCGGCGTGCACTCCGGGGGCATGGTGCTCTGCGACCGCCCCGTGGTCGAGGTGTGCCCGGTCGAGTGGGCCCGGTTCCAGGGCCGGGAGGGCGGCACCGTCCGGGCCGATCATCCGATCAGGAGCGTGTTGCAGTGGGACAAGGACGACTGCGCTGCCGCGGGGCTGGTGAAGTTCGATCTCCTCGGTCTGGGGATGCTCACCGCCCTGCACGAGACCGTCGACCTCGTCCGCGCCGCGCACGGCATCGACCTCGACCTGGCCGATGTCCCCCAGGACGACGAGGTCTACGAGATGCTGGGTCGGGCCGACTCGGTGGGCGTGTTCCAGGTCGAGTCCCGGGCCCAGATGGCCACCCTGCCCCGACTCCGGCCTCGGACCTTCTACGACCTGGTGATCGAGATCGCCCTCATCCGGCCCGGTCCCATCCAGGGCGGATCGGTCCACCCCTACATTCGCCGCCGCAACGGGCAGGAGGAGGTCACCTATCTCCACCCGCTGCTCGAGAGATCGTTGGCCAAGACACTCGGTGTACCGCTGTTCCAGGAACAGCTCATGCAGATGTCGATCGACATCGGCGGGTTCACCCCATCCGAGGCCGACCAGCTCCGCCAGGCCATGGGCTCGAAGCGCTCACCCGAGCGGATGGAACGCCTCCGCAGCCGGTTCCGGGACGGGGCCCGGCAGCGCGGAGTGCCCGACGACGTCATCGAGGAGATCTGGCTGAAGCTGGCCGCGTTCGCCAACTACGGCTTCCCCGAGAGCCATTCGGTCTCCTTCGCCTACCTCGTGTATGCCTCGTCGTGGCTCAAGCGGTTCCACCCGGCGGCGTTCTGCGCCGGCCTGCTCAATGCCCAGCCCATGGGGTTCTGGTCGCCCCACACCCTGATCCAGGACGCCCGCCGCCACGGCGTGACGGTCCGCTCCGTCCACCTCCAGACCTCCGCGGCCAAAGCCACCCTCACCC
>JBPPNA010000244.1:0-4761 GCA_051306355.1 Acidimicrobiales bacterium
ATCGGGATGACGAGCTCGTTGATCAGCGGGTTGCCCAGGCGAGAGACCTGGACCCAGCGACCGCGGTTCATCGGATCAGCACCGCTGTTCTGGTTGAACACCCGCACCTTCTGGCGACTGGCCGTGGCCCAGACACCGATGACATCGTCACCGTCGGTGAGGTCGGCGATCGGCACCTCGATGGCGATCGAGTGAACGTTCTTGCCCTCGGTGGCGTTGACGCCGGGGGCGTCGTCGTCCTCGACCGGGAACTGGGACAACGGAGGGCGAGATGGCGCTGTTCGAAGCCGACGAGCAGACCGATCCCGCACGCGGTGTGGCCCTCGCCGAGCGAGCGCAGCAGGTGCGTCCCGACAACGTGTTCGTGGATGACGCCATGGCCTGGGCCCTGTTCGTGCCGGCGACACGGCCATCGAGCACCTGGAGCTGGCGTTGCGGGATCCGTGGTTCTCGTTCCGCCACCGCGACCGGGCCCTGGACCTCGCTGATCAGCTGGGCGTGGTGCGTTCCACGCCATGAGGGCACGCCTCCGCCCGATCGTGGCGCTGGCTCTGATCGTCGGGGTGGTCCTGGCCGGGAGCGGTGTCGCGGGCGCGCACCCCCTCGGCAACGTGAGCGTGAACCACTACGCAGGACTCATCGTCGGAACCGACGAGGTGCGCATCGACTACGTGTTGGACCTCGCCGAACTGCCTGCCGTGCGGGAGAAGCAGGAGATCGACACCGATGGTGACGGCGACCTCGGCCCCAGCGAGCGCCGCGACTTCGAACGGAGCCGCTGTGGCGAGCTGGCGTCGAACCTGGGCCTCCGGGTGGATGGCGCCGTGGTGCCCGTGTCGGACACCGGAGGGACGGTTTCGCTCCTCCCCGGGGAAGCTGGACTCGAGATCATGCGGCTGGAGTGCGATCTGCGAGCCGATGTCTCGGTCGAGGCCGACGACACAGCCATCGAGTTCACCGACGCCAACCCCCGAGCAAGGGTCGGTTGGTACGAGATCACCGCCGTGGGCGACGAGGTCACGCTGACGCAGAGCGACGTACCCGAGACATCGGTGTCTGCACGGCTGGCGGACTATCCATCCGGTCCCACGCTCGACGTGCGGACCGCCACCATCACGGCATCACCGGGCGGCGCGCCTGCCCCATCGCCGGTGGCGACCCCGTTCGGAGACCAGGTCGCGGCCGCAACGGACCGGTTCACGTCCCTGATCGCGTCCGACGACGTGACCCTCCCCCTCGTCATCACGTCCCTGATGGTCGCCATGTTCTTCGGTGCGGTCCACTCGCTGGCCCCCGGCCACGGAAAGTCGGTCATCGCCGCCTACCTGATCGGCCAGCAGCGAGACCGGAAACTGGCGCTCCTCCTCGGGGTCACCGTGGCGATCACCCACACGTTGAGCGTGTTGGTCTTCGGTGGGGTGGTCTCCCTGACCGAGACCGTCGCCCCCGAACGGCTCTATCCGCTCTTCGGGGTGGTGAGCGGTCTGCTCTTCGTGGCTCTCGGCGTCGTCCTGCTGGCCCAGGTGTTGCGGCGACGCCGACGACAGGTGTCGTACCCCGTCGTCGCGCCCGCAATGGCGGTGGCCGCCGGCGGCGGTGCGATCCACCTCCCGACCGACCACGACCACGGTCCCGTCCACCACCACACCCCACACGATCACGATCACGATCACGATCACGATCACGATCACGATCACGGTGACGACTGGCACGAGCATCGGCACATCGACATCGACGCCGTGGCCTCGGGAGAACTGAGTTGGCGGAGCGTCATCGTGCCCGGTCTCGCCGGTGGCCTCGTCCCGAGTCCATCCGCCCTGCTCGTGTTCCTCGGCGGGCTCGCGCTCGGTCGGGCCTGGTTCGGTGTCGGTCTCGTCCTCGGCTACGGCGTCGGCATCGCGCTGACCCTCGTGACCGCCGGATGGCTCCTGTCCCGGGCTGGCGACGGCATTGCCGGCGCCAGCTTCCTGCAACGCTCCCCGAAGCTGGCCGCGCTCCTCGGCTACCTCCCGGCGATCACTGCGGTGCTGGTCATCCTGGGTGGGTTGCACCTCACCTTCCGCGCCATCGTCTGAGCATCGCTCCCGGCGCGGAACGGGCCGGTCTCGGCGACCGGCCCGTCGACTCGCAACTCGATGTCCCGGTCAGCGACTGGGACGGATCACTTGGCCAGCTTGGGAGCCGGGTTGTCGCCGTTGACGACCTTCTTGAACCCGGCACCGACGGTGACCTTCGCGACCTTCTTGGCCGGCACCGGAACGGGATCGCCGGTCTGGGGGTTGCGCGCGGTGGTCTTCTTGCGGGACACCCGCTCGATCTTGAGGAAGCCGGTCCACGAGATGGGCTCCTTGCCGGCCTTCGTCACCGCCTGCACGACCTCTTCGAAGCCGTTCAGCACCTGGCCGGCCGTCTTCTTGTCGACGCCGGACTGCTTCGCGACCTGCTCGATGAGCTCGCTCTTGTTCATCTGTACTCCTCGTCGGGGTTCGTCTGTCGGGTCCGGCAGTCTGACTGCGACCGCACCCACGCGCGCGGATGCCGCTGGTGTCAGTCTTCGGAGCCGGGCGGCTCGACTCCTCCACCGATCACGGATGTTTCAGCGCCCCCGTCGTCCCGTGATCAGGTCGACGCCGCCGGCGCAGTGCGACGACGAGCCCGGCCGCCACGACGACCGCCACCGCCATCCCTCCCAGGGTGGCCCCCAGCCGGCCGCCTCCGGCTTCGTCGCCAGCTTGCGCAGCCACGATGGAGAACCGGTAGGTCTCGCGCTGGGTGTCGCCATCGTCGGCCGTGAACCGGTACTCGACGACGTACTCGCCGGAATCGGTCAGTTCCGGGAACGAGACGGTGGCGATCCGACCGTCGTCGCTGACCTCGACCGGACCGAGCCCGGCGACCGGTTCACCCAACCCGCCGGAGATGGCGATGGTCACCTCGGGCTGGACCGGGTCCAGGAATGTGAACTCGACGACGCCGACCGATCCCGCCACCTCCTCTCCCGGGCTGGGGGACGCCCGGAGGACCTCGGTGTGGGCGCCGGCCGGGGACGATGCGGCGGGACCGACGAGCACGCCGCCCAGGATCACGACCACCGTCGCGACGATGCGAAGGACGTGTCTCGGGCTCGTGGGCACGCCGGCAGCGTAGGGCCGGTCCAGATCAGTTCACCTGACGGTCGCGACCTTCCCAGTACGGCGCCCGCAGCTTGAACTTCTGCAGCTTGCCGGTGGCCGTGCGGGCGAGCTCGTCGCGGAACTCGATGCTGGTCGGGCACTTGTAGTGGGCCAGCTTCGATCGACAATGCTCGATCAGGGTCGCCTCATCGGCGTCCTCGCCCTCCGCCAGCACGACCAGCGCGGTGACCGTCTCGCCCCACCGCTCGTGCGGGATGCCGATCACCGCCACCTCGGCCACGGCGGGGTGGGAGAAGAGACAGTCCTCGACCTCGATCGACGCCACGTTCTCGCCGCCGGAGATGATGACGTCCTTCTTGCGGTCCGAGATGGTGAGGTAGTGGTCGTCGTCGATGTCCCCACCGTCGCCGGTGTGGAACCACCCGTCCTCCAGGGCGGACTCGCTCGCCTCGGGGTTGTCCCAGTAGCTCTCGAGCACGACGTTGGATCGGGCCAGCACCTCACCGGAGTCACTGATGCGGAGCTGCACGCCGATCGCCGGCGCCCCCGCTCTGCTCAGCTTCTGGGCCCGCTCGGCCGGCGGCAGGTCGTCGTACTCGGCCCGGGACCGGTTGATGGTGAGGAACGGTGACGTCTCCGTGAGCCCGTAGATCTGCACGAACTCCCAGCCGAGGTCGCGCTCGACGGCTTCGATGGTGGCGGTGGGCGGGGGTGCGCCGGCCATCACCCAGCGGTTCGTGCCCGTGCCAGGGATCTCACGTGATCCGTCCTCGGTCCAGGTCTTGGCCGCATCGAGCACCATCGAGCCGACGGTCGGCGCGCCGCACATCAGCGTGACCCCGTGCTCGTCGACCCGACGGAGGATCTCGGCCCCGTCGACCTGGCGCAGCACGATGTGCTTCCCGCCCATCGCCGTGACGCCGTACACCATCCCCCAGCCGTTGCAGTGGAACATGGGCAACGTGTGCAGGTAGGTGTCTCGGTCGCACACCCCGAGGTGCCAGCCGAACGTGGTGGAGTTGACCCACAGGTTGCGATGGGTGAGCTGCACGCCCTTGGGCCGGGCGGTGGTGCCGCTGGTGTAGTTGATGGTGGCGGTGGCGTCCTCGTCGGGCTCCCACGGCTCGGGCTCGCCGGCGTGGCCGAAGAGGACGTCGTCGGTGTCGGCCCCGAGCACGAAGCGATGCGTGGCGGTGACGTCGGCGAGCGACTCGTCGAGCGAGGGGTCGATCAGCAGGACGGTGGCTCCGGAGTGCTCGACGATGTAGCGGACTTCGTCGGGGCCGAGCCGGAAGTTGATCGGCACCAGCACCCGCCCATAGGCGCTCACGCCGAAGAACGAGGTCAGCAGCCGGGCCGCGTTGTGGCTGACGACGGCCACCCGCTCACCGTGGCCGATGCCGAGGGCGTCGAGGCCGGCGGCCTGGGCCCGGGCCCGCCGAGCCATCTCCCGGTAGGTGACCTCGCCCCAGGATTCGGCCGGCTGGTCGGGTTCGTCGACGAAGGCGATGCGGTCGCCGTAGACGAGCTCGGCCCGCTCGATGTGGTCGCGGACGGTCAGCGGTACACGCATGCGCCGACCCTACCCACCCCCCGACCACGACCGTTCTGGCCCCTCTCGTTCTGG
>JBPPNA010000248.1:0-2373 GCA_051306355.1 Acidimicrobiales bacterium
TCTGAGCTTCGTGGAGACATGGCGGCGCTGCGGGCACACGTCGACGGCTTGGTGCCGAAGATGATCGCGGCGAACGTGGCCTCGATGGTCGGTGTGGCAGGCCTCGTGCTCGCGGCCGGGGCCGTGTTGTAGGGGCGTCGGGTCCTCGCTGCCGCTCCTGCGGACCAGCGCCAGCCCGCCACTACCCTCCAGGCGATGGGCGACTACATGGTCATCGCCGGCCTGTCCGGCGCCGGGCGTTCGCAGGCGGCGAACGACTTCGAGGACCTCGGCTGGTTCGTCATCGACAACCTGCCGCCGGCCCTCATCTCCAAGGTGTCCGAGCTGGCCGACGCCCCCGGCTCCACCATCGGACGCATCGCCCTCGTCGCCGGCACCGGCCACTACGACGAGGACATCCTCGACGCCATCGCCGAGCTGCGCCGCAGCGTGTCCCGGGTCCGGGTCCTGTTCCTCGAGTGTTCGACGCCGGAGCTGGTCCGCCGTTACGAGCAGACCCGCCGGCGCCATCCGCTGGGCACGGGTGACTCGTTGCAGGAGACCATCGAGGCCGAGCGGGCCCTGCTCCAGCCGGTGCGGGCCGAGGCCGACGTGGTCATCGACACCACCCAGCTCAACGTCCACCAGCTCCGCGACCGCATCCGCGCCGCCTTCGGCCAGCCCGACGCCGACGAGGGCATGCAGATCGTGCTGCGCTCGTTCGGGTTCAAGCACGGCCTGCCCCTCGACGCCGACCTCGTCCTCGACGTCCGCTTCCTCCCCAACCCCCACTGGCAGGACGACCTGCGCCCCCTCACCGGCCTCGACCAGCCCGTCAGCGAGTACGTCTTGGGCCAGGAGGAGACGGGCGCCTTCCTCGACCGCATCACCGAGCTGTTCGAGCTCACCGTCCCCGCCTACCAGCGCGAGGGCAAGGCGTACCTGAGCATCGCCGTGGGCTGCACGGGCGGCCGCCACCGCTCGGTCGCCATCGCCGAGGCCCTGCGCCAGCGGCTCGACGGCCTCGGCTTCGAAGCCTCCGTCACGCACCGGGACATCGAGCGTTGAGCGGCCCCCACGTCGTCGCCATCGGCGGCGGCCACGGCCTCGCCGTCTCCCTGCGCGCCGTGCGGACCTACGCCGCGCACGTCACCGCCGTGGTCGCCACCAGCGACGACGGCGGCTCGAGCGGCCGACTCCGTGACGAGCTCGGCATGCCTGCACCGGGCGACCTGCGCCGCTGCCTCACCGCCCTGTCCGACGACCGGGCCCTGGCCCACAGCATCGAGCACCGCTTCCGCGGCGGCGAGCTGGAGGGCCATGCCGTGGGCAACCTCGTCCTCGCCGGCCTCGTCGACGCCGGCAACGACCTGCTCGAGGCCGCCGATCAGCTCAGCCGCTGGCTCGGCATCGATCCGGCCCGGGCCAGGGTCGTGCCCGCCACCCGGGGCCCCGTGAGCGTGGTCGGCACGACCGATGCCGGCGAGGTGTGGGGGCAGGTCTCCATCGAGGAAACGGCCGGCGTCACCCGGCTCCACACCGACCCACCCGATCCCGAGGTCCCGCAGGCGGCCATCGATGCCATCGCCGCGGCCCGCCAGATCGTCATCGGCCCGGGCAGCCTCTTCGGCAGCGTCCTGTCCGCCGCCGCCATCCCCGGCATCCGCAAGGCCGTCGACCACTCCGACGCCACCTCGGTGTTCGTCGCCAACCTGCGGGCCGATGAGCCCGGCGCGGCCGGCTTCGACGTGGCCCGCCACCTCGAGGTCCTCGTCGCGCACGGCATCCGGGTGGATGTCGTCGTCGCCCAGGAGGGTGCGCTGCCGGTGGGTGACGTGGCCGGCGTCGAGCTGGTGACCGCCGACATCGACCGCCCCCACGGCCTGGCCCACGACGCCGATCTCCTCGGCGCCGTCCTCGCCTGCCTCGTCTGAGCTCGGACGTTCCCGGGCGGCCGGGCTCCCGGTCGTGTTCCGCAGCGCCTGCCAGTTCCGGAGATCGTCCCTGGTTGTGACGTGGTCCGCCCGCGTGGTCGGATAGCGGCGTCCGTCCTTCACGACCTCCCGAGGTGGGATTCTCCATGACCGTCCGCGTGGGCATCAACGGCTTCGGCCGCATCGGCCGCAACTTCTTCCGAGCCGCCAAGCAGCAGGGTGCCGACATCGACTTCGTCGCCGTCAACGACCTCGGGTCGCTCGAGACCATGGCCCACCTCCTGCAGTACGACTCGGTCATGGGTCGCTTCGACCAGGACGTGAGCGTCACCGATGGCGGCATCAAGATCGGCGACGACACCCTCAAGGTCCTGGCCGAGCGCAACCCGGCCGACCTGCCCTGGGACGACCTCGGCGTCGACGTGGTCATCGAGTCCACCGGCATCTTCAACTCCAAGGA
>JBPPNA010000023.1:0-20652 GCA_051306355.1 Acidimicrobiales bacterium
CGGCGAGGTCCTCGAACCGCTGCCCTTCGAACCTCGCACCTTCACCCTCGTCACTCCGGCTTTCGGCTGTGACACCAACGAGGTCTACCGCGCCTGGGACGAGCTGGGTGGCCCTCGCGCCGACGGTCCGAACGATCTCGAGCCCGCCGCGCTCCTCATCGCGCCGGATCTGGCGCACGTCCGCGACGAGTTGGCCGAGGCCACCGGCCAGACACCGGTCCTGGCCGGGAGCGGATCGACCTGGTTCGTGCCCGGGGCCCATCCTGGTGCCGGCCGCACCGTGGCCCGGACGGTCGACGCCACCGCATGACCTGCCCCGGACGCGAACCGACCGCCCGGAGACGATGTCCACGGACGGTCGCGGTGCGCAGGCCCCCAGCCTGCGGGACTGCTGGGCGAGGAGCGCTACTTGCCGGCGGCGCGGCGCTGGAAGCGCGTGCGCTTCAGCATCTTCTTGTGCTTCTTCTTGCGCATGCGCTTGCGGCGCTTCTTGACGAGGGAACCCATAGTGGTCGCGACACTAGAGGCGCCGGTGGCGAACATGCGAAACGCCGCCGAGGCGGAGTGTCCCGGCGCGCGAGGGCCAGCACTACGCTCGGCGGACACCGTCCCGGGTAGTTCAATTGGCAGAACGCCGGCCTTTGGAGCCGGATGTCGGAGGTTCGAACCCTCCCCCGGGAGCTGTCTCGCAAGGTCTTAGGATGATCGCAGATGGGCGACGCAACCGACGCAGTGGACTGGGGCAGCCGCCGGGCCGTGCTCTTCGACCTCGACGGCGTGGTGACGCCGACGGCATCGGTGCACGAACGGGCCTGGGCCGAGCTCTTCGCCCCATGGGACTTCACCGCGTCGGACTACCTCGCCCACGTGGACGGCAAACCCCGGTACGACGGCGTCCGGGACTTCCTCGCCTCACTCGACATCGTCCTCCCCGACGGAGACCCGACCGACCTCCCCGGCGTCGACACCGTCTGTGCCCTGGGGAACCGCAAGAACGAGTTGTTCAACGAGCTCCTCGACCGCGACGGCGTCGAGGCATACCCGGGGACCGTGGCCGTGATGGACGAGCTCGATCGGCTCGGCATCGCCCAGGCCATCGTCTCGTCGTCGCAGAACGCTCGCTCCGTCCTCGCCGCCGCTGGGCTCACTGGCCGGTTCCCCCACGTCGTCGACGGCGTCACCGCCAGAGAGCAGAGACTCGCCGGCAAGCCGGACGCGGCCATGTTCCTCCATGCTGCCGATCTCGTCGGCCGAGCACCGCAGGACTGCGTCGTCGTGGAGGACGCAGTGAGCGGGGTCGCCGCCGGCGCTGCGGGTGGGTTCGCCTTGGTGCTCGGTGTGGACCGCGGCGGCAACCGTGCCGCCCTGCTCGCAAACGGTGCCGACATCGTCGTCGACGACCTGGCGGAGACCCTGTCGTGACGCACGCCGGCGCGAGGGATGCCCGATGAAGATCCGCGAGACGACAGCCGCCATTTCCCGGCACCGGTTCCCCATCGACCCGTGGCGCCTGGTCGAGACCGAGCCGGCCGACCACGATCGAGGTCACACCGAATCGCTGTTCGCGATCGGGAACGGCTACCTCGGCATGCGGGCCAACCCGAGCGAAGGCCGCGAGGCCCACACCCACGGCACGTACCTGAACGGCTTCCACGAGACGTGGCCCATCCTCCACGCCGAGGACGCCTTCGCCTTCGCCAAGACGGGTCAGACCATCGTCAACGTCCCCGATGCCAAGCTGATGAAGCTCTACGTCGACGACGAGCCCTTGCTGCTCCCCGATGCCGACCTGGACCACTACGAGCGGGTCCTCGACTTCCGCTCTGGTCGTTCCCATCGGGAACTGCTGTGGACGACCCCGGCCGGCAAGCGGCTGCGCGTGCGGTCCGAGCGCATGGTCAGCTTCGAGCACCGCCACCTTGCGGTGTTGCGCTTCGAGGTCGAGCTCCTGGAGGGCTCGGCACCCATCGTGATCTCGTCGCAGATGCTCAACCGTCAGGACGGCGAGGACGAGTACCACGTCAAGTCCGCAGCGCTGGGAGAGGGCCGCGACCCGAGGAAGCGACGCGCCTTCGACCTTCGCGTGCTGGAGCCACAGCTGCAACACCACGATCCCAACGACGTCGACGGCGGCACCGTGCACCTCGGGTACCGGTGCGCCAACAGCGGGATGACCCTTGCGTGCGCCTATCGGCACGACATCGAGACGACGAGTGCCTACGAGGTCGACACGGTCATCAACCCCGATCTGGCCAAGACCGTGTTCACGGTCGAGGCGAACGCCGGCGAGACCCTCACCATCACCAAGTACGTGAGCTACCACTCGTCGCGAGGCATCCCGCCCCAGGAGCTGGCCGACCGCTGTCACCGGACCATCGCCCGAGCCCGCAAGGAGGGCATCGTCCAGCTCTACGCGGACCAGCGGGTCTGGCTCGACTCGTTCTGGGCGCACGCCGACGTCGAGATCGAGGGCGACGCCTCGGCCCAGCAGGCGGTGCGGTGGAACCTCTTCCAACTGGCCCAGGCGTCGGCACGGACCCATGAACAGGGGATCGCCGCGAAGGCGGTCACCGGTGGCGGGTACGACGGTCACTACTTCTGGGACACCGAGGTCTACGTCCTGCCGTTCCTCGCGTTCACCAACCCCGATGCGGCCCGCAAGCTGCTGCGATTCCGGTGGAAGATGCTCGACGCGGCCCGAGCACGCGCGGCCGAGCTCAGCCAGGACGGTGCCCTGTACCCGTGGCGCACGATCAATGGTGAGGAAGCGTCGGCCTACTACGCCGCAGGGACTGCGCAGTACCACATCAACGCGGCCGTGGCCTTCGCGCTCTGGCGCTATCTCAACGCCACCGGCGACGTGGAGTTCCTTGCGCACGAGGGTGCAGAGATCCTCACCGAGACCGCCCGATTGTGGCAGGACCTCGGCTTCTACGAGCACAACGGTGACGAGCGGTTCCGGATCCACGGGGTCACGGGCCCCGACGAGTACACGACCGTCGTGAACGACAACACCTTCACCAACGTGATGGCCCGGTTCAACATGCGCTACGCCGCCTGGACCATGCAGTTCCTCGAGGCCTGGGATGAAGACGCCTACCGGTCCGTCATCCGCCACACCGGGCTCGACCCGGGCGAGATCTCCGAGTGGCGACGGGCGGCGGACGCCATGTACCTGCCCTATGACGAGGACCTGGGGATCAACCCCCAGGACGAGAGCTTCCTCGATCGCGAGCCCTGGGACTTCACCTCCACGCCACCGGAGAAGTACCCGTTGCTGCTGCACTTCCACCCGCTGGTGATCTACCGCCACCAGATCCTCAAGCAGGCGGACGTGGTGTTGGCCATGTTCCTCCAGGGGCAACACTTCTCGGCGGAGGAGAAGCGACGGAACTTCGAGTACTACGACCCCATCACCACCGGCGACTCGTCGCTCTCCGCCTGTGTCGAGGCCATCATCGCCGCCGAGGTGGGGCACGACGACCTCGCGTTCAAATATTTCGACCAGTCGCTCTACCTGGATCTGGCGGACACCCATGGCAACACCTCCGACGGGGTGCACATCGCCAACGCCGGCGGGGTCTGGGCCGGCATCGTGCATGGTTTTGCAGGTCTCGTCGACAACGGCGAGTACCTGCGCTTCGACGCACGGCTCCCGGAGGCGTGGGATGCGATCCGGTTCCGGTTGCTGCGGCACGGGTCCGCGGTCGTCGTCGAGGTGGACGCCGCCGGTTGCACCGTCACCGTGACCGACGGCCCGCCCGTGCCGGTACAGGTCGATGGCAAGACCGTGTTCGTCGAGCAGGACCAGCCGCAGCGGATCGACCGCGAGCCGGTGCGATAGACCGGAGCCATGGACGAGTCGCATGCCCGTCGCCCGCTGTCCGCCATCGTGCTGGCCGCCGGCCACGGCACGCGGATGCAGTCGGACCGCCCGAAGCCGCTCCACGTGCTCGTGGGCAAGCCCATGGTGGTGTGGGTGCTCGACGCCCTCGCCGACTGTCAGGTCGAGCGGGTCTCGGTCGTGGTGGGCCATGGCGGCGACGAGGTGCGCAAGCGCCTGGTGGAGGACGCAGGCGATCAGCCGCTCGAATTCGTCGAGCAACCCGTCCAGCGTGGCACCGGCGACGCCGCCGCCGTCGGTCTCACGGGCCTCGGCGACAACGACTACGACGAACCCCAGGACGTCCTCGTCCTCACCGCCGACACACCGCTGCTCCGACCGGAGACTCTCTCCGCGCTGGTGGCCTCCCACCGGGAGCAGGACGCGGCATGCACGATCCTCACCGCCGACTTCGGCGACGGCACCGGGTACGGGCGCATCGTCCGCGGCCGCGACGATCGCGTGGTGCGCATCGTCGAGCACGCCGATGCCACCCCGGAGGAAGCGGAGATCACCGAGTTCAACACCGGCATCCTCTGCTTCCGACGTGGCCTCCTCGCTCCGGCGCTCCGCCGGATCCAGCCCGACAACGCCCAGGGCGAGTACTACCTCACCGATGTCGTCTCCGTGCTGGCCGACGCCGGCCACAAGGTCACCTCCATGGTCGCCGACGACCCCGACGAGACCCACGGCATCAACGACCGGATCCAGCTGGCCGGCGCCGAGCGCGAGCTGCGCAGGCGCATCAACGTGGGATGGATGCGGCGCGGCGTGACCCTGGTCGACCCCGACCGCACCCATCTCGACGCCACCGTCGTGCTCGGACGCGACGTCACCCTCTATCCCGGGACGATGTTGCAGGGGTCGTGCCGCGTGGGCAACGACGCCGACATCGGTCCCGACGCACACCTGACCGACACCGAGGTGGGTGCCGCCGCACGCGTCGTGCAGACCGTGGCCACCCGGGCCATGATCGGTGACGGCGCCAGCGTCGGACCATGGGCCGCGCTGGGGCCCGGCGACGAGGTCCCTCCGGGCGCCGTCACCGGCCCTCACTATGCTGGCCCCAACACCGGCCCCACCGACCCGAGCAGCTGACCGCGCTCTGGCGATCCATCCCCCGGAGCGTTCCCTCATGGAGCTCGTCACCAAGAAGAAGCTGCACCTCCTGTCCGGACGTGCGCATCTTCCGCTCGCACAGGAGATCGCCGCCCTGCTCGGCGAGCCGCTCGGCGAAGCCAACCTGGCAGAGTTCGCCAACGGCGAGATCCACTCGAAGCTGGGCCAGAACGTCCGCGGCGCCGACGTCTTCATCATCCAGAGCCACAGCAGCGTCGATGGTCTCTCGATCAACGACGCGATCATGGAGCAGCTCATCATGATCGACGCCGCTCGCCGGGCATCGGCCAAGCGGATCGTCGCCGTGTGCCCCTTCTACGGCTACGCCCGCCAGGATCGCAAGGCCGAGGGACGCGAACCCATCACGGCGAAGCTGGTGGCCAACATGTTCACGGCTGCCGGCGCCGACCGCCTCGTGTCGATCGACTTGCACTCCGGTCAGATCCAGGGCTTCTTCGACGGTCCCGTCGACCACCTCCAGGCCCGACCGGTGCTGATCGACGCCATGAAGAGCCTCGGTGACGATCTCGTCGTCGTGTCTCCGGACGCCGGCCGCGTCAAGGTCGCCGAGCAGTACGCCAACGAACTGCACGCTGACCTCGCCATCGTGCACAAGCGCCGGGTGAAGGGCGCCAAGAACGCGGTCGAGGCCCGCGACGTGGTCGGCGAGGTGAAGGACCGCTGCTGCGTGCTCATCGACGACATGATCGACACCGCCGGCACCATGGTCGCAGCCGCCGAGCAGCTGATGGCGCACGGGGCGTCCGAGGTCCACGCCGCCTGCACGCACGCCGTGCTCTCCGGCCCCGCGGTCGACCGGATCAAGAACTCGAGCATCCGTCGCCTCATCGCCACCAACTCGCTCCCGCTGCCGTCCGAGAAGCAGTGCGACAAGCTCGAGGTCCACTCCATCGCGCCGATCCTCGCCAAGGCCATCGACGCCGTCTTCGAGGACACCTCCGTCTCCGAGCTCTTCGGGGGCCGCAACCAGACGTGACATGGCTACCTCGGGCTCGAGCCCTTGCGGGCTCTTCGACACTCGGAATGCTGCCGGCTGCTCGCTGGCGCTCCCCGAGCCGTCCCTGCTGGACGGTCACGAGGCTCTCGCCGGAGTTGGCGAGCAAGGATCCCCGTTCGTACACTCGCCTGTTCGTTCAGAACCCCTTGCAGGAGCCCCGACATGGCCGACCAGATCACCCTCACGGCAGCGACCGACCGAGTCATCGGATCGCGGTCTTCGCGCCGCCTCCGCAGGGAGGGCAAGATCCCGGCCGTCGTCTACGGAGCCGGTGACCCGCCCACGTCGATCGCCGTCGAGTGGAGCGCACTGCGCGCTGCACTCACCACGCCAGCCGGTTTCAACGCCCTGATCAACCTCGAGTTCGGCGACACGGAGCGGTTGACCATCGTGAAGGACATGCAGCGTCACCCCGTGCGGCGCGACGTCACCCACGTCGACTTCATCATCATCGACCGCAGCCAGCCCCTCGACGTCGACGTCCCGGTGATCCTCGAGAACACCGATGCCGACCACCTCAAGGAGCTCGTCGTCGACCAGCAGATGTTCAGCGTGCCGGTGTCGTCGCTGCCGGGATCGATCCCGAACGAGTTCATCATCGACTGCACCACCCTGACGCTCGATGACCCCATCCGGGCTGAAAGCATCGAGCTGCCCTCCGGCGTCGAGCTCAACATCGACGGCGAAGAGCCCATCGTCATCGCATCCGTGCCCCACGTCGAGCTCCCCGAGCCGACCGAGGGTGAGGAGCTCGAGGAGGGTGAAGCGGGCGAGATCGCTGAAGCGGCCGACGGCGAGGCCGCGGAGGGTGGCGACGACGCCGAGGCCGCAGCCGAGGGCGACGAGTCCTAGCGTCGACCTGTCGCTCGCGAAATGAGCGTCTTCGAGGCAGCTGCTGAACGCCGGGGGACCCCCGCGGACCTGGTGGTGCTCGGCCTCGGCAATCCCGGGCTCGACTACGCCCGGAGCCGCCACAACGCCGGTGCAGACTGCGTCGCCGGCCTGGCGGCCCATCACGGCGAGCGGCTGTCGCTGTCCAAGAAGGAGCGCGCCGAGGTGGCCGAGATCCGCCTGGCACCGACCGGTTCCCGGCTCGTGGTCGCGGTCCCGACGACCTACTACAACGAGGCTGGTATGGCCGCCGCTGCCCTGGTGAAGCGGTACGGCATCGACGATCCCTCGCGGTTCGTGGTGGTGCACGACGAGATGGACCTCCCGGTCGGGCGGATCAAGGTGAAGGTCGGCGGCGGCCTCGCCGGCAACAACGGTCTCAAGTCGGTCAAGGCCCATCTCCAGACCGACGCCTTCCTCCGCATCCGCATCGGCGTGGGCAAGCCCCCCGGGAGCCAGCATGGTCGAGACCATGTGCTCCGCACGCCGGGAAAGCGCGAGCGGGAGGAGCTCGATGTGGCCATCGCCGATGCTGCCGATGCGATCGAGCTGATCGCCACCGACGGTGTCGAGCGCGCCATGGAGCGCTACAACCGCAAGGACTGACGAATGGCCTGACCCGGCCGGTGGGCTGGCCAGGGGGTACGGATAGCCTCCTTCCGGTGAGCGCAGCGCCCTCCGTCGCAACGGTTTCGTCCCTCCAGGATCTACCGGCGATCGTCCGCGACGAACCCGGCCTCCTGGAGGTGCTGGGCCGCACGAACGCGCTCCTCGCCGTTCCCGACCCGGCCCGGGCGCTCGTGATCGCCGGTCTCGCCCTGCGGGCCTCCCGCCGTCCGATCGTGGTCGCCACCGCCACCACGGCCGATGCCGAACGCACGGTGAGCGACCTGGCCGCCTACCTCGGGGCAGCGGAGGTCGAGTACTTCCCCGCCTGGGAGACCCTCCCGTTCGAGCGGGTGAGCCCGGCGGTCGAGACCATGGGTCGACGGCTGCGCACGCTGCGTCGCCTGGCCGACCCCGACCGATGTCCTGCGGTCGTGGTCGCGCCCGTGCGGTCGTTCATCCAACGCCTCGCCCCCGGCATCGACGCCATCGAGCCCGTCATCGTCCGGCCCGGCCAGGTGGTCGACTTCGACAACCTCGTCTCGACCCTCGTGGGTTTCGGCTACCGCCGCGAGTACCAGGTCGAGCATCGCGGCGAGGTGGCGGTCCGTGGTTCCATCGTCGACGTCTTCCCCGCCACTGCCGATCGACCCGTCCGCATCGACCTGTGGGGGGACGAGGTCGACCGCCTGTCGGAGTTCTCGGTCACCGATCAGCGCTCCACCGACCAGATCGGCGGCATCGAGCTCCTGCCGTGCCGCGAACTGCTCCCCACCGAAGCGGTCCGGGCTCGCGCCGAGAAGCTCATCGCGCTCGAACCGTGGGGTCGCGAGCACTGGGAGCGGATCGCGGAGGGTCAGCTCTTCGACGGCATGGAATCGTGGCTGCCGTGGCTGGCACCGGACGAGCGGCTCTTCGGCGACGTCCTCCCGGCCGACTGCCAGATACTGCTGGTCGAGCCCCGACGGCTGCGCGACCGTGCCGCCGAGTTCCTCGCGGAGGAGGCTGATCTCGCCGACAGCCTGGCCCGCACCTGGGGTGCGGTGACCCCGGGGCCCGATGGCGCCGTCGAGCACCACGACTGGCCGTCGCTCCATCTGCCCCTCGAGCGGGTTCTGGCCAGCACGGACGCTCCCACTTGGCAGGTCACCACGGCACCCGAGGGCCCCGACGTGGCGACGGTGCAGGCCTTCGCCTTCCAGGTGGCCCTGGGGGACGAAGACCGGCGGCGGCGCCAGCTCCGCGAACTCCAGACCGACGGCTACCGCATCGTGGTCGCCGCGGACGGCGACGGTTCTGCCGCCCGCCTACGCGAGTTGCTCGACGAGGCCGGCGTGGGGGGTGAGATCTTCGTCGAGCCGCTCGAGCGGGGGTGTGTGCTCCCGGGCGTGAGGTTGGCCGTACTGGCCGAGTCCGACCTCACCGGCCGGAGGCGCAGCCATCGCAAGGCCAAGCCCCGGCGGCGCGATGCCCAGAAGTTCTTTGACGACCTCCAGACCGGCGACCACGTCGTGCACCACCAACACGGCGTGGCCCGCTACGGCGGCATGGTCAAGCGGGCCATCGGTGGGGTGGAGCGGGACTACCTCCTGCTCGAGTACAAGGGCGGCGACAAGCTCTACGTCCCGTCCGACCAGATCGACGCCGTGCGCCACTACACGGGCGGCGAGGCCCCCAGCCTGAGCCGCTTGGGCGGCGACGCCTGGTCGAAGACCAAGGCCAGGGTCCGGTCCGTGGCCACCGAGATCGCCCAGGAACTCGTGGTCCTCTACCAGAAGCGCCTCGCAGCCGGCGGGCACGCCTACGCCGGCGACACCCCGTGGCAGGGCGAGTTCGAGGCCGCCTTCCCCTATGAGCCGACCCCCGACCAACTCCGGGCCGTCGACGACATCAAGGCCGACATGGAACGCGAGGTGGCCATGGACCGCCTCGTCGTCGGCGACGTCGGGTTCGGCAAGACCGAGGTGGCGCTCCGGGCCATGTTCAAGGCCGTCCAGGACGGCAAGCAGTGCGCCGTCCTCGTCCCCACCACGCTGCTCGCCCAGCAGCACTTCGCCACCTTCAACGACCGCTTCTCCTCCTACCCCGTGCGCATCGAGGTGCTGTCGCGCTTCCTCACCAACGCGCAGGCCAAGGAGGTCATCGAGGGGGTCCGGACCGGCGCAGTCGACATCGTGGTCGCCACCCATCGCCTCCTCAACAAGGACATCACGTTCCACGATCTCGGCCTGCTGGTCGTGGACGAGGAACAGCGCTTCGGTGTCAAGCACAAGGAACGCATCAAGGAGCTCAAGGCCGACGTCGACGTCCTGACCCTCACGGCCACGCCCATCCCGCGCACGCTCGAGATGAGCCTCACGGGCATCCGCGACATGAGTCTGCTCGACACGCCACCGGCCGATCGGCAACCCATCCTCACCTACGTGGGCGAGTACGACGAGCGGGCGGTGGCCGAGGCCATCCGGCGTGAGCTGCTGCGCGAGGGACAGGTATTCTTCGTCCACAATCGGGTGCGCGACATCGATCGCGTCGCGGCGGACCTCGGTGAGCTCGTCCCGGAGGCCCGGGTGGCCGTGGCCCACGGGCAGATGGACGAAGGCACGCTCGAGCAGGTGGTGATCGACTTCTGGGAAGGTCGCTTCGACGTCCTCGTGTGCACCACCATCATCGAGTCGGGGATCGACATGCCCACCGTGAACACCCTGGTGGTCGACCGCGCCGACCTCCTCGGCCTCGGTCAGCTGCACCAGCTGCGCGGGCGGGTCGGTCGGGCCGGGAGCCGGGCCTACGCGTACCTGTTCCACCCCACCGACATGGTCCTGTCTGAGGACGCTTACGAGCGGCTCCGCACCATCGGTGAGTCCACCGAGCTGGGCTCCGGCTTCAAGATCGCCATGCGCGACCTCGAGATCCGAGGGGCGGGCAACCTCCTCGGCACCGGCCAATCCGGCCACATCGCCGCCGTCGGCTACGACCTCTACTGCCAGATGGTCACCGAAGCCGTCGCCGAGCTCAAGGGCGAGCCAGTCCGGGAACCGGCCGAGGTCAAGATCGAGACCCCGAAGGACGCCAACCTCCCTCCGGACTACGTCGAGCGCGAGGAGCTGCGCCTCGAGGCCTATCGCCGTCTCGCTGCGGTCACCACTCAGCAGGAGGTCGACGACATCGAACGCGAGTGGACGGACCGGTACGGGCCGATCCCCGAGCCGGCACACGCCTTGCTCGCCGTGGCGCGGCTCCGGGCGGAATGCCACCGCATCGGCGCCACCGAGGTCACCGTGGTCACCGGCGACGGGTTCATGGGCCCGGCGTTCAAAGCCCGCGTGTCCCCGATCGAACTCAAGGCGAGCCAGACCGTCCGACTCAAGCGCATCGCGCCGAAGGCGGTGTACAAGCCCGACTCGGGTCTGCTCGAGGTGCCGATGGCCAAGGGGTCGGACCCCGCCGTCGACCTGGTCGAGTTCCTCCGCCATCTCGTCGAGCCGTAGCATCGCCAGCCGTGCGCTGCCCTGACCTCCGCCTCACGTCCTTCCGCCTCCCCGTGCTCCTGGTCGCCGTGTTCGGGCTCCTCGTCGGGGCCTGTGCCACCGACGGCGAACTGGGCGGCCCCGCCATCGGCGGGTCGCTGGCTGCCAGCGTGGGATCGTTCGGCTACACCAGTGCCGAGTTGGAGGACGAGGTCGAGGCGTGGGCCGTCAACCCCAACTTCATGACCCAGGTGCTGGGGATCACCGACATCGGTGACTCCGGACGGCGCAGCTCCGACCTGGTGAGCTTCGTGCTCTCGCACCGCGTGCTGACCGAGCAGAGCCGTCAGCTCGCCGAGGCCGGTGGCTACGAGCCGACGCAGGAGGAGGTCGACGCCCTGGTGGCCCAGATCGACCAGGCCTTCGTCGATTCGAGCACGGGAGGCCCGCTCTTCCGGGTGTACGACGAGGACTTCCGCCAGCGGCTCGGCCGGGACTTCGCCTACCAGCAGAACCTGCAGACCGTGGAGGCCACCGACGCCCAGGTCGCCGAGGTGGAGGTCAATCCCCGCTATGGATCGTTCGAGGACCAGGACCGCGGCATCGGTCGGGTGAACCCGCCTGCCGGGCCATTGCCGCAGCCGATACCCACGGGTTCGTGAAGCGGGTCGTCGTCGTCGGCCTCGGCCCCGGCGGACCCGATCTCACCACCCAGGGCGCCGCCGCCCGGCTGACCGAGTTGTCGCACTGGTTGCTCCGCACGCACCGCCATCCTGCGGCGGCCCCGTACGCCGATCAGCCCAGCTACGACGAGGTGTACGAGTCGGGCGAGACGTTCGACCAGGTGTACCGGGCGATCGCCGACGATCTGGTGGCCCGTGCCGAGCGCCATGGTGAGGTGGGCTACGCCGTGCCCGGGTCGCCCGACGTCCTCGAGCGGACCGTCTCCCACCTGCGCGCCGATGTCCGCATCGAGGTCGAGGTCGTCCCGGGCATGTCGTTCCTCGAGCTGGCGTGGGGATCCCTCGGCGTCGATCCGGTCGAGACCGGTGTCCGCCTGGTCGACGGCCACCGCTTCGCCGTCGACGCCGCCGGCGCGATCGGCGCGCTGCTCGTCGCCCACTGCCACGCCAACCACGTCCTGTCGGACATCAAGCTCGCCTATGACGACAACGAGCCCGCCGGCGCCGTCGTGCTCCAGCGGCTCGGCCTGCCCGACGAATCGGTCACCGAGGTCGACTGGGCCGACCTCGACCGCAGCGTCGAAGCCGATCACCTGACCTCGCTGTTCATCCCGGCGGTCGGTGCACCGGTTGCCGAGGAGCTCATGCGCTTCGACGTACTCGTCCAGACCCTGCGCCGGCAGTGCCCGTGGGATCGGGAGCAGACACACCAGAGTCTCACGCGCTACCTGCTCGAGGAGTCCTACGAGGTGGTCGAGGCCATCGACGCCTACGACCCCACGACGGGCCGAGGCGCCGACCACCTCGAGGAAGAGCTCGGCGACCTGCTGTACCAGGTGTTCTTCCACGCCACGATCGCGACCGGCGACGGTGCCTTCACCCTCGCCGACGTGGCTCGCGGGATCCACGACAAGCTCGAGCGCCGCCATCCCCACGTGTTCGGCGGACTCGACCCGGAGACCACGGACGTGGAGGCCAACTGGGAGCGCATCAAGCAGGAGGAGAAGGGTCGCCGCTCGGTGATGGACGGGATCCCGAGCGCGCTCCCCGGCCTCATCCACGCCCACAAGGTCCTCTCGAAGGTCGAGCGCCTCGGCATCGCGGGCCCCGACGCCACCGATCCCGAGGGCGACCTGGGCGCCGCCCTGCTCGCGCTGGTCGCCCACGCCCGGTCGACGGGTCTCGACGCCGAAGCCGAGCTGCGTCGAGCGTCCAACGCGCTGGCTGACCGGGCCCGCGTGATCGAGGCCGGGGCGATCGAAGCCCGGTCCGTCGCTCCTCAGGCAGGCGAGACGACCTCGTCCTGACCCGTTCCGATGCGCTCCCGGCCCAGCGGGCGGGCTGCACGATATGGGATGTTTCGATGTGTGCTCCCCCAGAGGTAACGTGCGCCACACTGGCCACACCTGCAACAGGGGACCGTTCATGAGCAGCATCGATCACCTCGAGGGCCGCGAGGTCCTCGACTCCCGCGGCAACCCAACCGTCGAGGTCGAGGTCGAGCTCGAGAGCGGCGCCGCCGGGCGCGCCATCGTCCCGTCCGGGGCCAGCACCGGTCAGTTCGAGGCGGTCGAGTTGCGCGACGGCGGCGACCGGTTCGGAGGCAAGGGTGTCCAGACGGCTGTCGGTCACGTGAACGGCGAGATCACCGATGCGCTCCTCGGTTTCGAGGCCGCAGATCAGCGCGGCGTCGACCGGGCGCTGGTCGATCTCGATGGCACCGACAACAAGGCCCGCCTCGGCGCGAACGCCATCCTGGGCGTGTCGCTCGCAGTGGCCCACGCTGCCGCGGAGGAGCGAGGCCTCCCGCTGTTCCGGTACATCGGCGGCGCCAATGCCCACGTCCTCCCCGCCCCGATGATGAACGTGCTCAACGGCGGTGTCCACGCCGACAACAACGTCGACTTCCAGGAGTTCATGGTCATGCCGCTGGGCGCGGCCAGCTTCTCGGAGGCGCTCCGGTGGGGGACCGAGACCTACCACGCCCTCAAGAAGATCCTCGCCGGGCGGAACCTGTCGACCGCCGTGGGCGACGAGGGGGGCTTCGCGCCCGACCTCGCCTCCAACGAAGAGGCCGTGCAGATCCTGGTCGAGGCCATCGAGGCTGCGGGCCTGACCCCGGGCTCCGACGTCGCCATCGCCCTCGACCCGGCCAACTCTGAGATCTACCGCGACGGTCGCTACCACCTCGACGGCGAGGGTCGGTCCCTCACCGGCGGTGAGCTCGTCGATTACTTCGCCGACCTCGTGGAGCGGTACCCGATCGTGTCGATCGAGGACGGCCTCGACGAGGAGGACTGGGACTCGTGGGCCCAGCTCACTTCCGCCATCGGCCACAAGGTGCAGCTCGTGGGCGACGACCTCTTCGTCACCAACTCCGAGCGTCTGGCTCGCGGGATCGGCTCGGGCACAGCCAACTCGATCCTGGTGAAGGTCAACCAGATCGGATCACTGACCGAGACCCTCGACACGGTCGACCTGGCCACCCGCAGCGCCTACACCGCCGTGATGTCGCATCGCTCGGGCGAGACGGAGGACACCACCATCGCCGACCTGGCGGTGGCCACGAACTGCGGGCAGATCAAGGCCGGAGCCCCGGCACGCTCGGACCGCGTCGCCAAGTACAACCAGCTCCTGCGCATCGAAGCCATCCTCGGGGAGACGGCGGAGTACCGCGGTTGGAACGCGCTCCCCCCCGGGGTGCAGCCGAGGTGACCCTCGCCACCATCGGCCGCTGGGGCCGTCCCCTGCTCCTCGCGGCGTTCGCCGTTCTCACCATCGTGCTCCTGGCGCTTTTCGTCTTCCCGACCCGCACGTGGCTCGACCAGCGCGAGGCGCTGGGGGAGTCGAGTGCCGAGCTGGCCGAGCTGCAGGCCGAGCGCGACGCCCTCGAGGCGCGCGTCGCACAACTCGACACCGATGCCGAGATCGAGCTCATCGCCCGTTCGCAGTACGGCCTCGTGCTCCCGGGCGAGGAGGCGTACGCCGTGCTGCCGGCTCCTGAGCCGCCCATCGAGCTGCCCGCCGTCTGGCCCTTCGGCGAGCTGCTGCCCCAGGCGGTCCCCGGATCCCCCTGACCACTCGGAGCTAGGTTCGGCGCCCATGAGCATTCTCGGCAACCGGGTGCTGCGCACCGAAGACCCGAAGTTCCTGACCGTCGGCGGCGACTACACCGCTGATCTCGACGATCCGTTGCTCGATGGCGCGGTCCACGTGACCTATGTGCGGTCGACGGTCGCCCACGGCGTCATCACCGGGATCGACGTCACCGAGGCCCGTCAGGCACCCGGCGTGCTGGCGGTGTACACCGCCGACGACATCGACCTGGGTCTCCTTCCCCTCGCTGTCCCGCTGCTCGACCCCGTCCATGCCCGTCCCGTGCTGGCCGCCGAGAAGGTCCGCTTCGTCGGCGAGCCATACGCCGTGATCCTGAGCGAGACGCCGCAGGCGGGGGTCGACGCCGCCGAATCCGTGTGGGCCGACATCGACTTCCTTCCCGCCGTGGTCAAGCCCGACGATGCCCTGACCGGCGACACCCTGCTGTTCGAGGAGGCGGGCAACAACATCAGTCTCGAACTCCTCTTCGGATCCGACGACGCCGCCTTCGCGGACTGTGAGGTCGTCGTCGATGCCGAGTTCGTGAACCAGCGCGTGGCCGGTTGTCCGCTCGAGGTTCGGTCGGCGGCAGCGGCCTGGGTCGGCGACCGCTTGGTGCACTTCGGCTCCACCCAGGCCCCGCACGGCGTGAAGGCGACACTGCAGGAGTGGTACGGACTCGACGCCGACCGAGTCCGGGTCAAGACCCCCGATGTGGGTGGCGGGTTCGGACCCAAGATCGGCGCCTACCCCGAGGAGGTGCTGCTCGGCTGGCTCGCCAAGCAGATCGGTCGCCCGGTGCGCTGGACCGAGACGCGGTCGGAGAACATGGTGGGCATGGGCCACGGCCGGGGGCAGTGGCAGACGATCAAGATCGGCGGCACCGCCGACGGCAAGGTCACCGCCTACCGCCTCGACCTCCTCCAGGACTCGGGGGCGTATCCCGGGCTCGGTGCGTTCCTGCCGTTCATGACCCGCACGATGGCCAGCGGCGTCTACGACATCCCCACCGTGCAGTTCAACGCCCGATCGATCGTCACCAACACCACACCGACCGTGGCGTACCGCGGTGCAGGCCGACCGGAAGCCACCGCCGCCATCGAACGAGCCATGGACCTCTTCGCAGCCGAGATCGGCATGGACCCCGCCGAGGTCCGACGCCGAAATCTCATCTCCGCCGATGCCTTCCCCTTCACCACGCCCACCGACACCACCTACGACGTCGGCGACTACGAAGGCTGCCTCGACCTGGTGCTCGACGCCGCAGGGTACGACGACCTGCGCGCCGAACAGGCCCGACGCCGAGAGGTCGGGGGCCCGAAGCAACTGGGAATCGGGGTCTCGGTGTACGTGGAGGTGACGGCCGGCCCACAGGCTGGCGAGGAGTTCGGGCGCGTCGTCGTCCACGCCGACGGGTCGGCCACCGCGTACACGGGCAGTTCCTCCCACGGGCAGGGGCACGACACGAGCTTCGCCATGTTGGTCACCGACGCGCTGGGGATCCCCCTCGAGAAGGTCACGGTCCGTCATGGCGACACCGACGAGGTGCCCCGTGGCGTGGGCACGTTCGGGTCGCGTTCACTCCAACTCGGTGGTTCGGCCATCCACCAGGCGGCGGCCCTGGTCGTCGACGAGGCCCGCAAGGTCGCGGCGGAGCTCTTCGAGGCCGACCCGGCCGACATCGAGCTCGACCCGGTCACCGGCAGCTTCCATGTCGCAGGGACGCCGGCCATGTCGCGCACCTGGTCCGAGATCGCCGCCGAGGCAGGCGAAGGTGGTCTCGCGGCGGAGACGGACTTCAAGTCCGAGAGTCCCACCTTCCCGTTCGGTGCCCATGTCGCCGTGGTGGAGGTCGACACCGAGACCGGAGATGTACGCCTCGTGCGCATGGTGACCTGCGATGACGCCGGCACGGTGCTGAACCCGCTGATCGTCGAGGGACAACGCCACGGTGGCATCGCCCAGGGTGTGGCCCAGGCGCTCTACGAGCACGTGCAGTACGACGACGAGGGCAACCCGATCACGGCGAACCTCGCCGACTACGCGATGATCTCCGCCACGGAACTGCCCGAGTTCGAGCTCGTCACCATGGAGACCCCCACACCCCTCAACCCGCTGGGGGCCAAGGGCATCGGCGAGTCGGGGACCATCGGTTCCACGCCCGCCGTCCAATCCGCCGTGTGCGACGCACTGACCCCGTACGGGGTGCGCCACCTGGACATGCCCGCCAGTCCCGAACGGGTCTGGCAGGCCATCGCGTCAGCGGGAGGCTGAGTCGGTCCGGGCGGGGTCCCGTAGGTCGATCACCACGCCCTCGGCGTCGAAGGAGAACTCCCACACGTGGCGACACCCGCGACAGTGCTGGATCTGGACGCGGTTGCGCAGGTCGATGTGATCGATGTAGCCGAAGCCGTCGCAGACCGGGCAACGACCGGGGACGCCGGCGTGCACGGCCGCCGGGTGCGACGGTTGGCCACCCTCTTCGGTCCCCTCTTCGGGACCGTCGGAGGCGTGATCGTGCTCGGTCACCGTCTTGCGTCGGAACAACCCCATGGCGATACCTCGCTCGCTGCTGGTTCTGCGTCGTCTGCTGACAAATGATATATCGCTCGAACCGCGAGTGGGAGCGATCCTCGGTTCGATGCGCTAGGAAGTCGACAGTCTCGAGCAACAGGGGGGTCCACGGGTGGAGATCACGGTCAGCGTCAACGGCACGGAGCAGCGCCACGACGTCGAACCGCGCATGCTGCTGGTGCAGTTCGTGCGCGAGGCGGTCGGCCTCACCGGCACCAACATCGGCTGCGACACGTCGTCGTGCGGTGCGTGCACGCTGCATCTCGACGGTGAATCGGTGAAGTCGTGCACGATCCTGGCCGTCCAGGCCGAAGGTTGCACGGTGCGGACCATCGAAGGGCTGGCGCCGTCGGCCGAGGAACTGCACCCGATGCAGGAAGCGTTCCGCCAGCACCACGGCCTCCAGTGCGGGTACTGCACGCCAGGCATGGTGATGGCCGCCACGTCCTTCCTCGACGAGAACCCCGACCCGTCCGAAGCCGAGGTGCGCGCGGGCCTCGAGGGGAACCTCTGTCGCTGCACCGGCTACCACAACATCGTCAAGGCGGTGCTGGCCGCAGCGGCCACCGGCCACGGTGGGAGCCGGGTCGAGGTGTCGCAGTGATCCCCGCCGCCTTCGACTACGTCCGGGCCGACTCCGTCGACGCTGCCGTCGCCGCCCTCGTCGAGCACGGCGACGACGCCAAGCTCCTGGCCGGCGGCCACTCGCTGCTGCCGTTGATGAAACTTCGCCTCGCCACGCCTGCCGTCCTCGTCGACGTCGGACGCGTCGCCGATCTGCGGTACATCGACGATCGCGACGATCACGTCGCCATCGGAGCACTCACCCGCCATCGCGAGGTGGAGACGAGCGGCGTGCTCCGGGCTGCGGCGCCGATCCTGTCCCACGCCACCTCGCACGTGGGCGACCCACAGGTCCGGCACCGGGGGACCATCGGTGGCTCGATCGCCCACGGTGACCCGGCATCGGACCTTCCCGCCGTCCTCCTCGCGCTGGGTGCCACGCTCGTGCTCCAGGGCCCGGACGGCAACCGTGAGTTGGCGGCCGACGACTTCTTCACGGGGTTCCTCGAGACCGCGCTCGGTCCCACGGAGCTGCTCACCGAGATCCAGATCCCGAAGGTGGCCGGCGCCGGCTGGTCGTTCCAGAAGTTCAACCGCCGGGCTCAGGACTGGGCCATCGTCGGCGTGGCGTGCGTTCGCCACAACGGCACTGCCGGCATCGGGCTGGTCAACATGGACACCCGTCCGGTCCACGCCGCAGCGGCCGAAGCGGCCATCGCCCAAGGCGCATCGGTCGAGGATGCCGCTGCCGTGGCCGACGAGGGGACCGAGCCCTCCGCCGACCTGAACGCTTCCGTCGAGTTCCGCCGCCATCTCGCTCGTGTGCTCACGGGACGGGCGCTGTCCGAAGCCAGCAGCTGATCCTGCCATGGCCGAGCTCATTCCCGCAGCGACGGTCATACCGCTGCGCGACACCCAGGACGGTCCGGAGGTCCTGGTGCTGCGCAAGAACTCGAAAGTGGCCTTCGGCGGGATGTGGGTCTTCCCGGGCGGGCGAATCGACCCCGAGGACGAGGACCCCGACACGCCTGGCGACGAGGTCGCCGCTGCCCGGCGAGCTGCCACCCGCGAGGCACTCGAGGAAGCAGACCTGCTGGTCGAGCCCGGTGCGCTGGTGCCGTTCAGTCACTGGACCCCGCCCGACATCTCGCTGAACGGTCCGAAGCGCTTCGCGACCTGGTTCTTCGCCTGCCGTGCCCCGGTCGGCGAGGCAGGGGTCGTCACCATCGACATGGGCGAGATCCACGAGGACGACTGGGTCCGTCCGGCCGACATGCTGCGCCGGCGAGACGAAGGCGAGATCCAACTCGCACCCCCCACCATCGTCACGCTCCACGAGCTCGCCACCCACGACGCGGTCGACAGCGTGCTCGCCACCGCTGCGACCCGGGAGCCCTTCCGCTACCGGACCCGGGTCGGCAACACCGACGCCGGTATGGTCACCATGTGGGCCGGAGACGCTGGGTACGAGAGCGGTGACGCCGAGGCGCCCGGCCCCCGGCACCGGCTGCTCATGGCCGACCCCGCCTGGGTCTACGAGTGCACGATCGCCGACCGGTGACCTCGCCACGCCGGTAGCGTGAGCAGTGCATGCCTGCTGCTGAGCTGATCGACACCCACGGCCGCGTCCACCGCGATCTGCGGATCTCGGTCACCGACCGCTGCAACTTCCGCTGCACCTACTGCATGCCGGAAGAGGGGATGGACTGGCTCGCCCGGTCCGACATCCTCACCTTCGAGGAGACGGGCCGGATCGCCCGGATCTTCGTGGAGCGCTACGGCGTCGACAGCATCCGCCTCACGGGCGGCGAACCCACGGTGCGGGCCCACCTGCCCGTGCTCGTCCGGCTGCTCTCCGGGCTCCGGGTCGGTGGCGACGGGCCCCTCGTCGACCTGGCCATGACGACGAACGGTGCCACGCTGCGCAGCTCGGCCCAGGAACTGGTCGATGCCGGGCTCCGTCGCATCAACGTCAGCCTCGACTCCCTGCGCGTCGATCGGTTCGAACGGCTCACCCGGCGCGACGAGCTCGCCCGCGTGCTCGACGGCATCGTGGCCGCGAAAGAAGCCGGTCTGGATCCCGTGAAGGTCAACGTCGTGCTGATCGGCGGGGTCAACGACGACGAGGTGCTCGACTTCGCCCGCTTCGGACGCGAGAACGGCGTGGTCGTCCGCTTCATCGAGTTCATGCCCCTCGATGCCGACGCCGGGTGGCAGCAGGCCCAGGTCGTCCCGCAGGCCGAGATCGTGCGTCGCATCTCGGAGGCGTTCCCCGTCGAGCCGGTCATCCGTGGTTCCGAACCCGCCCAACGGTTCCGCTACCTCGATCTGCCCGAGGGCGACCCCGGGGGCATCGTCGGGGTGATCCCCAGTGTCACGGAACCGTTCTGCGCGGCATGTGACCGGGTTCGGCTCACCGCCGAGGGCCAGCTGCGCAACTGCCTGTTCGCCCTCGACGAGTTCGACCTCCGCGGTCCCATGCGGTCCGGTGCCACCGACGACGACCTGGCCGAGGTGATCCAGCGTGCCGTCACCGCCAAGTGGGCCGGGCACGCCATCGGCCGGGTCCAGTTCATCCGACCCGGCAAATCCATGTCCCAGATCGGCGGGTAAGCTCCGGCAGATGTCGGAGCGCGGACTCACCCACCTCGATCCGTTGGGCCGGGCCCGCATGGTCGACGTCACACCCAAGGATCCGACCCACCGCCGGGCCGTTGCCCGTGGTCGGGTCAACATGACGCCGGACACCGC
>JBPPNA010000073.1:0-2041 GCA_051306355.1 Acidimicrobiales bacterium
GCCTTGATCTCGACCACGCCGTCGGCGATCTCGGGGACCTCGAGCTTGAACAGCTCGAGGATGAGCCCGGGGTGCGTGCGGGAGACCACGATCTGGGGTCCCTTGGCCGTCTTGCGGACCTCGACGATGTAGGCCTTGAGGCGGGCGTTGTTCTCGGGCCGCTCGTGGGGGACCTGCTCGGCCTGGGGCAGCAGCGCCTCGACCCGTCCGAGGTCGAGGAGGGTGTAGCGGCTGTCGTTCTGCTGGACGATGCCGGTGACGATGTCGCCCTCCCGGCCGGCGTACTCCTCGTACTTGAGCTCGCGCTCGGCTTCACGGATGCGCTGGGTCATCACCTGGCGAGCGGTCTGGGCGGCGATGCGGCCGAAGTCGTCCGGCGTGACGTCGAACTCCTCGCCGATGGGCGTGCCCTCGATCTCGTCGAGCTCCTGGGCGTAGACGCGGATGTCGAACGTGCCGGGGTCGATGGTGACCCAGGCGTACTCGTAGGCGTCGGGCATACGCTTGTAGGCCGATTCGAGGGCATCGGCCAGCGCGGCCATGAGGGTGTCTACGGAGATGCCCTTCTCGGCGGCGAGCGCCTGGAGGGCATCGAACATGTCGGGGTTGCTCATGTCGAGGGTGCTTTCTTGTTGGGCTTCTTCGTGTTCTTGTTCTTGGCTGCGCCGGGCTTGTTGCCGGGCTTCGGGGCCGGGCCCCACGAGAACGTGGTGCGGGCCCGCTCGACCTCGTCGTAGGCGAGGGTGCGCTCCTCGCCGGTGGGCCGGTCGGCGTCGTCTTCGATCTGCACCGTGAATCCGGCATCGTCGGCGGCGGAGATGGTGCCCCGGATCCGTCGGTCGCCCTCGGTCTCGGGCGTGGTGCGGATGGTGACGGACTCGCCGATGGCGCCTTGGTGGTGCTCGGGCGTGCGCAGGACCCGTTCGAGGCCGGGACTGCCCACCTCGAGGGTGTAGCTGCCGGCGATCACGTCCCGCTCTTCGAGCTGTTGTCCCAGCTCACGGCTGATGTCGGCCAGCGTGTCGAGGTCGATGCCTTCGCGACGGTTGAGGGCCACGGTGAGCTTGCCGCCGTTGAAGGTGACGTCGTAGACGAAGGCCCCCGCGGCAGTGGCGAGGGGCTCGACCATGTCTCGGACGATGTCGGTCTTGGCCACGGCGGCGCCTCCTCTCGGGCGGACATGAAAGAAGCGTGGGCCGAGGGCCCACGCTCCAAACTCCGGAACGAATTCCTGACGACTATACCGGTCAGTAGCTGCGGGCGCAGATGGCGACGAGGTCGGCCTCGTCCTCGTCGACGGGGACCGACCCGTCCGCTCGCTGGATGCAGCGCACCGTCACGGCCTGTTCGGCCAGGGCCTTCTCGGCGTCTCGGACCACGACCCACGGAACTCGGGCGAAGCCGGTGGCCGCGGCCTCGATCGTCTCCTCGACGGTGGCGGTGTCGGCCGTGTGCTGGTCGCGGAAGGCGGTGGCCTCGGCGAGGAGATCGGTCTGGATCTCGTCCAGCAGGTCCCGAACGGTGGCGGCGACGTCGCCAGTCGCGACGGGCCGCTTCTCGCCGGTGTCGCGCCGGACCACGGTCACCGTGCCGTCGACGATGTCACGGGGGCCGACCTCGATGCGGACGGGCACGCCCTTGAGCTCCCAGTCGGTGGCGCGGCGACCGAAGGCGGTGTCGACCCGGTCGTCGAGCCGGGCGCGAACGCCGGCGGCGACCAGTTCGTCGTGGAGGGTGCGGGCGGCGTCACCGGCCCCCTCCTCATCGCGGATGAGCAGCGTGACGACCTGGATGTGGGCCAGGGCGGGTGGGACCCGGAGCCCGTTGTCGTCGCCGTGGCACATGATGAGGCCGCCGACCATGCGGGTGGAGCTTCCCCACGACGTGGTCCAGCACAGCTGCTGCTGGCTGTCGGCGTCGAGGAAGCCGATGTCGAAGGCCTTGGCGAAGTTCTGGCCCAGCTCGTGGCTGGTGCCCATCTGCAGCGCCTTGCCGTCGCGCATCATCCCCTCGCAGGCCAGGGTGTTGATGGCCCCGGCGA
>JBPPNA010000088.1:0-19131 GCA_051306355.1 Acidimicrobiales bacterium
GCGTCTTCTCGGCCGTGCTGGTGGTGCCGTTCGTGCTCCCCACCGTGGTGGTCGGCACCGCCTTCCTCGCGGTGCTCGGTCCCGACGGTCCGGTGTCCGGGCTGGCGGGGTGGTTCGGTGCCGATGTCGACCTGCGGCGCACGGCCACCGCGATCATCGTCGCCCACGTCTTCTTCAACTATGCCGTCATCGCCCGCACCGTCGGCGCCGCCTGGGCCGCGATCGACCCCACCACCGAGGAGGCAGCCCGGACCCTCGGCGCATCCCGATGGCGGGCGTTCCGCTCGGTGACCCTCCCCCAACTGCGCCCATCGCTGGCGGGGGCATCGGCGATCGTCTTCCTGTTCACCTTCACCTCGTTCGGCGTCGTCAAGATCCTCGGCGGACCTCGCATCGCCACCATCGAGGTGGAGATCCACCGCCGCACCACCGAGCTCCTCGATCTGCGGGCTGCGTCGGTGCTCTCGCTGCTCCAACTCGGCGCAGTGGTCGCCGCCCTCGCGCTCTACCGGCGCGCCGGTAGGAACCGAGGGACGGGCCGGCTGCGCGCCGGTCGCTCGACGCTGCACGTGCCGGCCGGAGGAGAACGCCTCGCCGTGGCCGCCACCGTGGCATCGGCCGCCGCGCTGCTGGCCGTGCCCATCCTCACCCTGGTGTGGCGGTCGTTCGACACGGCCGGTGGACCGGGGCTGTCGTACTACCGGGCGCTGAGCTCGGTGGGACAGGGCAGCGTGGCCTTCGTGCCGCCGGTGGAGGCCATCGGCAACTCGTTGCTCTTCGGCCTCGCCGCCGCTGCCACCGCATTGGCGGTGGGGTCAGCCGCCGCAGTGGGTCTGCATCGCCTGCGCGGTCGTTCGAGAGGCTTGGCCGACTCGTCGCTCATGCTGCCGCTCGGCGCCAGTGCGGTGACCGTGGGTCTCGGCTTCCTGATCGCCCTCGACGAACCGCCGCTCGACCTGCGCACATCACCGGTCCTCATTCCTGCGGCGCAGGCCATCATCGCCATCCCCTTCGTGATCCGGACGTTGCTCCCCGCCCTCGACGCCATCCCGAACGGCATGCGTGATGCGGCGGCGTCGCTCGGTGCGTCTCCCCGCCGGGTCTGGCTCGAGATCGACCTGCGGCTCCTCCGCCGGCCGGCGCTGGTCGCTGCTGGTTTCGCGTTCGCCATCTCCCTCGGGGAGTTCGGTGCCACCGTCTTCATCGCCCGCGCCGACGCGCCCACGGTCCCCGTCGCCATCTTCCGCGCCCTGTCCCAGCCCGGCGCCATCAATGTCGGGCAGGCCATGGCCCTGAGCACCATCCTGCTGGCCATGACGACGCTGGTGATGCTGGTGGTCGACCGTGTCGGCGATGCCCGGGTCGGCGGTTTCTGATGGCCGGTTCCTGATGGCCGGGTTGACCGTGCGCGACGTGTCGAAGTCGTTCGACGACGAGGTCGTCCTGCACGACCTCACCCTCGACGTGGCCGATGGCACGACGGTGGCGCTGCTGGGGCCGTCGGGCAGCGGTAAGTCCACGCTGCTGCGTATCATCGCCGGCCTCGAGGTCCCCGACGCCGGCTCGATCCGCATCGACGGCGCCGATGTCACCCGCATGCCGCCCCATCGCCGCAGCGTGGGCGTCGTGTTCCAGGACCAGGCCCTCTTCCCACACCTCGACGTGGGCGGCAACGTGGGCTTCGGCCTCCGGATGGGTGGGGTCGGACGGGCTGCTCGTCGCAGCCGCGTGTCGGAGGCGCTCGCCCTGGTCGGCTTGCGCGGCTTCGAGGGACGGGACCCCGCCACGCTCTCCGGAGGCGAGGCCCAGCGAGTGGCGCTGGCCCGCGCCCTGGCGCCCCGACCGCAGTTGGTCCTCCTCGACGAACCGTTCGCCGCCCTCGACCAGCTCCTGCGCGAGCATCTGCTGCTCGAGCTGCGATCGATCTTCGACGAGCTCGGGGTGACCGTGGTGGCCGTCACCCACGACCCCACCGAGGCCGGCGCGCTCGGCGAGCGCATGGCCGTGCTCCTCGACGGGCGCATCGCCCAGATCGCCGAGCCGGGCGACGTCCTGGCCCGACCGTGCTCCGCCGAGGTGGCCGGCCTCGTCGGTCAACGCAACGTCGTACCGGGGGACGTGTCGGCGGGGTGGCTCACGTGCGCGTGGGGCCGATTCCCGGTCGGGGAGAAACCCGACGGTCCGGTCGACGTCCTCGTACAGCCCGACGGCGTGCATGCCTCAGAGGACGGGCTCCTCGCCGGCACGGTGACGGGTCTCATCTTCCGAGGTGGGAGCGCGTTCGCCGTGGTGGCCGGCGACGATTGGCCGGCGCTCGACGTCCGGGCCGGCGCCGGTTGGCGGCCCGGCGACGGGGTCTGCCTGGCCATCGATCCCGCCGCCGTCCACGTCATGGCGAGGTGATGGCATCGTCTGACACCGGGCGGCTGAGCAAGACTCGATCCTCCTCCGGGTCGTCGTGATCCCGGACCTCGTCGCCGTCGGTGCACCCCGCACACCGGCGTCAGAAACCGTGCCACAAGCACGGGTGACGTCGCCGGAGAACGGAGCCTCGGGCCTTGCCAGCCGACATGGTCAACGGTCGAGGGTGCGCGCCGAAACACACATGGCGAGGGCGCGCGGCCGGTCACGACGGCATGCAGGAGTCATCCGACGAGTCCGGTGATCGCGGGCTGCGCAGTGTCGCCGTCATGGGTGACGTTGCCGTTGTGCAGAGCGATGCATCGGTCGACGTCGGCGAGGATCTCGAGATCGTGGGTGGCGACGACGACGGTGGCGGCTCGGGCACGTTGTTCGCCGATCACGCCGAGGAGCTCGGTCTTGCCCCGTGCATCGAGACCGACGAAGGGCTCGTCGATCAGGAGCAGGGGGGCTTGGCGGACCAGTCCGAGGATCAATGCGGTCTTCTGACGGAGTCCGCGGCTGAACTGGACCGGGAGGTCATCAGCGCGATCGGTCAGGTCGAATCGCTCGAGCAGGTCGCGGCTTCGATGCTCCCAGTCCGTCACGCCGTGGAGGCGCGAGAGGTATTCGAGGTGCTCCCAGACGGACAGGTCGTCGTAGAGGACGGGCGTGTCCCCGAGGTAGGTCACCGCGGCGCGGGCCTTCTGTGAACCGGCTGCGTGACCATGTACCTCGATCGTTCCTGCGGTGGCATCGAGCAGCCCAGCTGTCAGTCGCAGGAGCGTGGATTTCCCCGATCCGTTGTGTCCCACGACCGCCACCACCTGTCCCGCTGAGATCGACAGGTCCAGCGGCGCCAGGGCGTCGAGGTCACCGTACGACTTCGCGAGACCGCTGGCCTCCAACGCGAGATCGGTCGGTGCCTGGGCCGGTCGTCGTCTCCGTTTCGCCATCAGCTGGTGCTCCTGGTCATGTCGAGGTGGCGTTCGTCGATGCTTCGGCCAGCTGGTGGCGCCAGTCGTCGTGGTAGCGGACCCAGAGGGCGACTGCACCAGCGAGGATCGCGACGAGCAGTCCGGTGGCGGTGGCGGCGGCAGTCGGATCGGAACCGACCGTGACCGCTTGACGGGCGGTGAGTACTGGCGCGAATCCGGCGACGGCCACAGCGGGAGGAAGGGCCATGCGGTACAGCAACCGCATGCCGACGGCCTCGGGTGGCAGCATCAGCTGGTCGATGGCTTGGGCGCCGGGACCCTCCCCGTCCCTCAGCACGCTGATCGCCGCGCCGGCGACGCCGGCGAGGGGGGCCACCACCGCCGTGACCAAGACGATCCCGAAGGCCGATGGTGGGATGAACGGGACGAGCAGCACCGCCGCCAACAGGCTCAGTACGACGAGAAGCGCACCGGGGACGATGAGGTGCCGGGCCAAGACAGCACCCCGGGGGACCGCAGCGAGGCCGACCAGGGGGCCGTGGTCGATCTCCTGAGCCAGCGGCTCCAACGCGTCCAGGCCGGCGACGAACGAGCACATGCCCCCCACGACGATCAAGGCCGTCGTCCCCTGCCACACGCCCACCCCTGCCGCTGCAGCAGCCCCGACCAACCCGCAGATCCGCAGCAGTCGGATCAACGGGGTCCGGAGCAGGGCACGCCAGTCCCGAAGGACCACCACGGTTCGGCCTCCGCGCCGCCGAGGGCGGAGCCATGGCCGGGACCGTGGACGCTCCTGGTTGAGCTGTCGACGCAGCAGCATCACCGTGCGCAGATCCCGCATTGTTGCGGCGAAACGCAGCTGGCCGATCAACGCCGACCGCCGGCTGAGCCGTTCGAGTGAGATCCCGCCGATCACGATGAGACCCGCTGCCACCACCACGGAAGCGAGCACCAGTGCCGCGACCGTGGAGATCGGATCGAATCGGAGGGCGAGGACACCGACGGCTCCGAAGACGCCCGTGGGTGACGGTCCGATGCCGGTGCCCGCGGCCACGGCACTCCAGCCGACCAGCACCACCGCACCGAGGGTTGCCTGCCACGTCCGGATCCGCAGACCCGCTGCCACCCAACCAGCACCCATTGCGACCACGGTCGTCGTGACTGCCCACAACGAACCGCCGCACATCCAGGCCACCACGTTCCCCGGGAGACGGTGCGCGGCGAGTTGGCCGGCGACGGCACCGACAGCGGCGGTCACGAACATCAGGGACCGCAACTGACGCAGTGCGGGAAGCCGCATCGCTTCTCGGATCGGGACCGGCGCGAGGAGCACGTGTCGGACGTCTGCCTCCTCGACGGCGACGGGGCCACCACGGCTCCCCGACCGCATACCGGTGCCGATCGCGACTGCGCTTGCCGCGCCGAGCCATGCCCTGCCGCCGCTGGCGAGCGACACTGGAGAACCGGCGAGCGGCGCATCGCCGATCCACCCGGACATGATCAACAATCCTGCTCCGGCCGACAAGGCAGTGATGTACGCCTGGTAGAACACATCGAACCGGTCCACGTTCTTCGTGCGGCGTGCCGATCGGCGTGCGCGCAGCGCACCGACCGCGACCATGATGCCATCGGCCGAGTTCGTGGCCCGGCTGGGCACCGTCACCGGGGGCCAGCGGCGACGGGACGGAAGCCGTGGGGATACCGGGTCGTCCGGTCCGTGATGACGTGACGCAGGTTGGCCATGGCCAGCTGCCGGGTGCCGCGAAGGTCCACGCCGCGCAGATCGGCTCCGCCCAGGTCGGCCTCGAGCAGCCATGCCCCGGTCAGGTCAGCGCCGCGCAGGTCCGAGGAGCTGAGGTCTGCGTAGTCGAGACGGGTGTCGCCGAGACGGGCGCCTCGCAACACGGTGCGACGCAGCTGCGCATGACGCAGATCCAGACCGGAGAGGTCAGCGCCCACCAGCGGCAGGCCGCGAAGATCAGCGCGCCGTAGGTCGTAGCTGCGGAGCTCGCCGATGTCGCGCCCCAGTGTGCGTAGCTGGCGCCGGGACGGTCGTGGCCGGAGGCCCGCCCCCGGTTCTGCTCCCGCATGGTCGCGCTCGGTCGACCGAAGGTTCATGGGTTCTCCACAGGTTCAGCTGGCTCGGCATCGATGAGTTCGCAGGTCAGACGCACCAGGCGGTGCAGCGGAAATGGTTTGCTCACGAACGCCCCCGCGCCGGCCGCTCGGGCCCTGTCCCGCTGCTCGCCGCCCGAGCGGGCACTCATCATGACCACGGGGAGCTGGGGCTCCGTCCGGCGGAGGTGGTGGCACACCTCGATGCCGTCGGGATGCGGGATCATCACGTCGAGGACGACCGCGCACAGACCGGGCTGCGACCGGATCGCATGCAGGGCGGCGTCGCCGGTCTCGGTGTGCACACTGCACAGACCGACTCTGGCGAAGGCTCTCTCCACCAGGCGGGCGAACTTGATGTCGTCCTCGACGATGAGGACCGAACCGCAGTCGTGCCTGGAAACGTGCCTCTCCGCCTCGGTCGGCGCGGGGGCGTCACCGGGGGGAAGTGATGCCCCCGCGCACCGAAGGGTCGGCTGGCGCAGAGATGGAACGCTCGACACGGACCCCACTTTGGCGATCGGTCGATGAGGAGACGATGAGAACCGTTCACGAACGGGTCACGCCGAGCGTTCCGCGCTCGGGAGCCGGACCTCGACGTTTCCTCCGCCCAAGCCAGCACCGTTGGCGATCGCAATGCGACCGTCGAGCGCATCCACGATCGCGGCCACGATCGCAAGGCCGAGGCCAGCCCCGCCGCCGTTCCTGGGTCGCGAGGTCCCGGTGCGGCTGAACCGGTCGAAGGCCCGGTCCACCAGGTCGGGATCGAATCCCGGACCATCGTCCGACACGTTGATCGCCACCGTCATGTCGTGGCGTTCGATGGCGACGCGCACTCGTGTGCGAGCGAAACGGACCGCGTTCGAGATCAAGTTCGTGAGGAGCTGATCGATCAGGTCCGGATCAGCGAGCACGTGGGCTTCCACCCCGGACACCTGGAGCTGCACGTCGCTGTGCTCCACTCGGTCGACGACCCGCGCCGTCGCTGTCATCAACGGAACCCGATCGCAGCCGTCCGTCAGCCGGCCAGCGTCCGCCCGGGCCAGGACCAGCAGATGCTCGGTGACCCGGGCCAGCCGATCGGTCTCCTCCAGCGCGCTGTCGATGGCGCGCACCGAATCCGCGGTCGTTCCACCCTCGTCGAGCTCCATGCGGGCCAGCTCGAGTTCGCCCCGCAACACGGCGATCGGTGTTCGTAGCTCGTGGCTGGCATCGTCGACGAAGGCACGCTCGTGTGCAACCGTCTCCTCGATTCGCTCCAACATGGCGTTCAACGTCCGTCCGAGCTCGGCGATCTCGTCGCGACCGGGCGGCAGGGGCAGCCGTGACCGTGGTTCCTCCAGCGACAACGTCGTCGCCCGCCGGGTCATCCGGCGCACCGGTTGCAACGCCGAGCGGGTGAGCAACCACGCCGTTCCGGCGACCGTGGCCACGAGCAGCGGCCCGACCACGACCAAGAGCACCGCCAAACGTCTCTGTACCTCGGTGATCGGAGTCGTCGAACCGGCAACCAGCACGAATCCGCCCCCGGCGGCATCCGGCAGCTTCCGTGCGACCACCCGGGCGTCATCGCCGAACCCGTCTATGGATCCGTCGATCACGACTTCACCGCCCACGGTCGCTGGCAGCTCACGAGGTGACAGCATCGGTGTCGAACCACCCGGGACCCGCACAGCACCGGCCTCGGTGAGCACCTGCGTCAGCAGTCCGTCACCTGCAACCGGCTCCACCCCAGCGGCCAGCTCGGCGGTGACGTCTTCGGCCCGGACACGCAGCTCCGCCGTCACCGCATCGTCCAACGCATCGCTCACCGTGGCATGGAGCAACAGGACCGCAAGGGGCAACACGACTGCCGCTCCGAGCGCGGCCAGAAGGGTGAGACGAACCCGCAGAGAGAACCGCGACGCCAACGACACAGGCCGCATCAGCGGCTTCTCAACCGGTAACCGTGCCCGCGGACGGTCTCGATCGAGGTCCGGCCGAACGGTCGATCGACCTTCTCCCGCAGATACCGCACATACACATCCACCACGTTCGACGTGCCCGAGTAGGCGAAATCCCACACGTGGTCGAGGATCTGGGTTCTGCTCAGCACCTCGTCCGGGTGCCGCATGAACAACTCGAGCAGCGCCAGTTCCTTCGCCGACAGGTCCACCTCCACGGACCCGCGCTTCACCACCTTGCTCGCCGGATCGAGCTCGAGGTCATCGATCTCGAGCACCGTCGGTCGCTCCCCGGGGTCTCGGCGCACCAGCGCCCGGAGTCGGGCGAACAGCTCATCGAATGCGAAGGGCTTCACCAGGTAGTCGTCTGCTCCTGCATCGAGGCCTGCCACGCGATCAGCGACCGAATCCCGAGCCGTGAGGATCAGCACCGGCATCCACTCGCCCGCACGCCGCAACCGGCGACAGACCTCGAAACCGTCCGGTGCCGGAATCATCGCATCGAGCACGATCGCGTCGACCGCCAGCTCCTGCGCTGCCCACAGCGCATCATCACCGGTGCTCACGACATCGACGGCGTACCCCTCGTGCTCCAGACCACGCCGCAACAGGCCCGCCATCTTCAGTTCGTCCTCGACGACGAGCACATGCACGATGCGACGTTACGCCGACACGCATGAGAACCAGATGAGCGCGACATGAGTTCGTCAGGTCTCGGATGACCGGATCGACGCCGGCTACCGAGCGTGGCCGCGATCGCCTTGGTGCGTCGTCGAAAACGTTTCGGGTTGCCCAGGACGGTCCCCACGTCGCTCACGGCAACCCGGTCCACGGCGGGCGGACGTACAAACGCCGGATTCCGGTCGAACCGACCGAGGAGCGACAGCCCTGGGGATGGGGCGCGCCCGACAGGGGCAAAGACGACCTGTCAGCCGAGGAAACGAAGGGGTCACGACAATGGGGTCGAAGGGGTCGAGCAGCACCCGGTTGGATCTCACCGCCGAGTTCGGACCGGACAACGATTACCGGCCGGTCGTTCGTCTGGTGGTCGCAGCGGCCGCCGCGCTGGACCCACCGCTCTCCGACGCTCGCCTCGAGGACCTGCGCCTCGCGGTCACGGAGGCGTGCAGCAACGCAGTGAAGGTCCATCGGCCGGACGCCGCCGACGAGCCGGTGGTCGTACGCTGCCACCTCGATGACGAGCACCGGTTCTCGGTCGACATCCGCGATCGGGGCCCGGGCTTCGATCCGGACCAGCTCGATCCGCTCCCCGAGCCGGACGATCCCAGCAGGCTCGATCATGAGTCCGGTCTGGGCATCTGCCTGATGCGCACGCTGTCCGACGAGATCCGTTTCGAACGCGGAGACGACGGCACCGTGGTGTCGATGGCGGTCGAGCAGCCGGCCCAGCCCGCTCCGTGACCGACGAGCCCGTTACGTCAGACCTGGGTACGTCCCCGCTCGGTGACGGCTTTGCGGCGCGCCTCGAGGTCTGCGGTGTCGCGGCCGCCGGCCCGCCACTCGCCCGCCACGCGACCTTCGAGCGCCCACGCTCCGGCACCGTCGAGGAGAGATCCCTCGGTGTAGGTCTGGTAGATGCGCCGGACCGCGAGGTCGTCGTTGGTGGCGATGTCGTCGGCCAGCTGCTGGGCGAACGGCACGCACTCGTCGTGCGGGACGACGTGGTTCACCAGCCCCCAGGACAACGCGGTCTGCGCGTCGAGGAAGTTGCCCGTGGCCGACAGCTCCCTGGCCCGCCGGAACCCAACGGCCTCAGGGAGCAGCACGGTGAGGCCCCAGCCGGGCATGATCCCGACCCGGGCATGGGTGTCGGCGAAGGCCGCTTTCTCCGATGCCACCAGGAAGTCACAGGCCAGGGCGACCTCGAAGCCGCCCGTGATGGCCACGCCGTTGACGGCGCCGATGAGGGGCTTGGAGAGTGGAGGAACCGGGCCCCTCCTGGCGGCGGTGTCGCCGGCCGCCCCGGTCTCGCCCAGAGCGGCGCCGCCACTGGAGGCCAGTTCCTTGAGGTCGAGGCCGGCGCAGAAGGCGGGGTCGGCCCCGGTGAGGACGATGGCGGCGACGTTCACGTCGGCATCGAGCTCGGCCATGGTCTTCCACAGCGATCGGCGAAGCTCGGCGTCCAGGGCGTTGCGGGCACCGGGACGGTTGAGGGTGACGGTGGCGACGCGGTCGTCTCGCTGGACGACGACGACGGGATCCGTGGGTTCGCTCATGGCAGGGCTCCGGTGGTGTTCGGTTCAGGTGGTTCGATAGGTCAGCGAGAGGTCGCCGAGGTGGACGAGCATCGAGGCGATCCAGCCGCCCATCGAGGCGAAGTGATCGTCGAGCAGTGCGCCGTCGTCCAGCGTCTTGTCGTCCAGTTCGTAGGCGCCTTCGAAACCGAACTCCATGGCGTGCCCGGTGGGCTGGAGGTCGGCGGTGTAGGCCGTCTCGACGGTGGGGGCGGTGCGCTCGAGCGTCACGGTGCCGATCGGCTTGCTCTGATCGGGCACGCCGGCCATCACCGCAGTGGGGTCGGGGATGGATGCGAGGCCCTGTAGGCGGAGCACCACGCTGATCTCTATACGAGGGTCTTCGTCGGGCTCCTCGGACCGGAGCCACGAGCGGAAGGCGGACTGGGACCAGGTGGGCCAATCGAGGGTGATGTCGGCTCGCACCCGGGCCGGGATGCCCTCGCCCGGCAGCCCGTACGAGGTCTCCCAGGTGGTGTCGCCGGTGAGGACGTCGATCTGGAAGTGCTCGTCCAGGGACATGCGCTCGAGCAGGGCCTCCTCCAATGCGTCGCGCAGTGCGCCGATGGCATCGGTGAAGACATGGTCGAGCATGTGGGCCGACTCTACGTGCCGAGTGCTACGTGCTCGTCGGGACGCCGAGCCCTTCGAGGCGGGTGGCGGTCGACTCCCACTCGAGCATGAGCGTCGAGGCACGGTCCTTGGCCTCGTCGAACCGGGCGTGCACGGCCTGGAGTCGTTCGGTGTCCCCGTACAGGTCGGGGTCGGCCAGCTCGGCCTGGATCTCCGCCACGGTGGTCTCGGCCCGTTCCCACTGCCGCTCCAACCGCTGCACCTGCTTGCGCAGGTCTCGGGCGTGCTGCGACTCGGAACCCTCGACCGTCGGCTTCGCCGACCCGGCGCGTTCGGTCTTGCCGGGTCCGGCGGACTTCTTGGATCGGGCCGCCTTGTTGGCCTTGGTCGACTGCTTGGACGGCTTCGCTTCCCGAACTCTGCCGGCGGTGTCGCGCCGGGTGGTGGCGGTTCCGGGACTGAGGACCTCCTCGGGTACGCCGTGGTGGAACCGGGCGCGGCCGTCGCGCACCTCGATGAGGGTGTCGGCCACGGAACGGATCAGGTACCGATCGTGCGTCACCAGCATCACGGTGCCGGGGTAGACGGTCAGCGCATCGGTGAGCACGTCACAACTCGCCAGGTCGAGGTGGTTGGTGGGCTCGTCGAGGATGAGTAGCCCTGCCGGGATGGCCATCGTCTTCGCCAGGGCGAGCCGCGTGCGCTCGCCGCCGGAGAGGACGCCGATCATCCGCTCGACCGAGTCGTCGCGGAACCCGAACGAGGCGAGGTAGGTCCGCAGCGTCTTGCCCCGGGCACCGTCGCCGATGCCGTCGCGGGCGAAGTCGAGCACGGTCTGATCCGGGTCCAGTTCGTCGGCGTGGTGCTGGTCGAAGCGGGCGATGGTGATGCTCTGGCCGATCTCGGCCGTCCCCTCCATGGGTTCCAGCTCGCCGAGGACGAGCTTGAGCAGTGTGGTCTTGCCGGCGCCGTTCGGTCCGACCAGCGCGATCTTCTGGCCTCGCTCGATCGCGCCGGTGACCCCCCGCAGCACCGGGACGTCGTCGTATCCCGCAGTCACGTCCTCCAGCTCGGCCACCACCCTCGACGTACGGGGTGGCTCGGGGAACTGGAACTTGGCCTTCAGCTCGGTCCGGGTCGGCGGGACGATCTTCTCGAGTTTCTCGATGGTCTTGATCCGGCTCTGGACCTGCCGGGACTTGGTGGCCTTGTACCGGAAGCGCTCGATGAACCGCTCGGTCTGGGCGATCTGCTTCGCCTGCGCGGCCGCCTGGGCCTCCAGGGCGCTGATGCGCTCCTCCCGCTGGACGACGAACTCGGCGAAGCCGCCCGTGTACTCGGTGAGCTGTTGTGCGGCGAGTTCGGCGACGTGGGTGGCCACGTTGTCGATGAAGTCGCGGTCGTGGGAGACGAAGAGGAGCGCACCGGTCCAGTTCTTGAGCTGCGACTCGAGCCAGGCGACGGAGTCGACGTCGAGGTGGTTGGTGGGCTCGTCGAGCACGAGGAGGTCGGGCTTCGACAGCAGGAGCCGCCCGAGCGCCACCCGCATGCGCCAGCCGCCGGACAGCTCGGCCACGGGGCGTTCGGCGTCGTCGGTGGCGAACCCGAGGCCGGCGAGCACGGCGTGGGCCTCGGCCTCGAGGGCATAGCCGTTGAGCTGCTCGAACTGGGTCTGCGCGTCGCCGTACTTCTCGAGTGCCCCCATCGAGTGGTCCTTGGGCCCGGCGGCGAGGATGTCGTGCAGGCGCATGATGTCCTCGCGGCCGCCGAGCACCGTGGCCAGCACGGTTCCGTCGTCCTCCGAAGGGATCTCCTGGGGGAGGTAGCCGACGCGCATGTCCTTGGGCTTGGTGATCGATCCGCTGTCGGGACCGGTGCGACCCACCAGGATCTCGAGGAGCGTGGTCTTCCCCTCACCGTTGGAGCCCACGAGCGCAATACGCCGACCGGCCGACAGCGAGACAGTCACATCGGCGAAGAGGACACGGCTGCCGTGCGCGAGGGAGAGTCCGGAGGCGGTGAGCACGACGGTCCAGCCTACGAATGGACCGCCGATTTCCGCGAACGCAGGGAACTGGGATCGAACCGGGCCGGGCGAGGGGTCGGCCGGGCCGGGCAGCCGGTCGGGCTAGCGAGCCTTGTCGAGGAAGCGTTCGACGTCGACGATGACGCGCGTGACCTTGCCGGCGCCGATGAGTCCTCGGGGATCCGAGGCGGACACCGTGAAGGTGAGCCGTCGTCCCGCGACCTTCTCGAGGGTGGCCTCGGCCGTGACGGGTGAGCCGACCATGGTCGGGGCGAGGTGGTCGAACTGCACCCGCATGCCGACGGTCGTGGAACCGGGCTCGAGCTCGCCGTCGACGGCGCTGATCGCCGCCTCCTCGCACAGCGCCACCAACCGGGGCGTGGCCAGGACCGCCACCGAACCCGACCGGTGGGCGATCGCGGTGTCGGCTTCCGACACCAGCAACTCGACGCTCGAGCTCAGTCCGGTCTTGAGGGGCACGTCGGTACGCTACGCGGTCCGGGCGGGTCGGTGACATCTCGCCTCCCGCCGCAGACCCCCTGGGCTCGACCCGGACACGTCCCGAAGGGAAGCCATGATCGACCAACCCGTGCTCGAACGAGTGCTCCACGCCGCCCTCCGTACGGGAGGAGAGTTCGCCGAGGTGTTCGTCGAGGACCGGCGAAACGGCACCGGGGTGCTCGACGACGGCCGGGTCGAGCAGCTCACATCGGGCCGGGATCGTGGCGCAGGTTTGCGCGTCGTGGTGGGCGACACCACGGGATTCGCCCACACCGCCGACCTGAGCGAGGCCGGACTGCTGCAGGCGGCCGAGGCCGCGTCGGCCGCGGCTCGACGCGGCGGCGGCACCCGCACCGTCGCCCTCACGCCCACCGAGTCCCCCTCGCCGAGCGACGTCCGGATCTTCCCGGAGGACGTGGCCAAGGGCGACCAGGTCGACGTGCTGCGCCGGGCCGACGCCGCCGCCCGGGCCGCCGGCGGCGAGATCAGCCAGGTGACCGCCTCCGTCGGCGGCACCCGCCGGCGGATCCTCGTGGCCAACAGCGACGGCCTGCTCACCTCGGACGACCAGGTCCGCACCTTCTTCTCCGTGAACGCAGTGGCCACCGGTGACACCGGGATGCAGACAGGTCGCAAGTCCATCGGGCACACCATCGGGTGGGAGCTCTTCGATCGCGTCGACGTCGACGACCTCGCCGCGGAAGCCGCGCAGCAGGCGATCACCAAGTTGCGGGCCCGCCCGGCGCCGTCGGGTCAGCTGCCCGTGGTCATCGGGGCCGGCTCGGGCGGCGTCCTCTTCCACGAGGCGTGCGGTCACGGACTCGAGAAGGACCTCGTCGACAAGGGCGCCTCCGTCTATGCCGGCAAGGTGGGCGAGATGGTCGCCAGCCCCCTGGTCACGCTCGTCGACGACGGCACCATCGCAGAGGAGTGGGGCGCCTTCGCCGTCGACGACGAGGGCAGTCCGGCTCGTCGCAACGTGCTCATCCAGGACGGCGTGCTCACCGAATACATGTGGGACTTCCTCCGCAACCGCAAGCAAGGTCGGCCCAACTCCGGCAACGGGCGCCGCCAGAGCTACAAGCACCTGCCGATGGTCCGGATGACCAACACGTTCCTCGGCGCAGGCGACACCGACCCGGCCGACATCATCTCGGGGACGGAGCGGGGCGTCTACGTGGCCAAGCTCGGCGGGGGACAGGTCAACACGGCCTCGGGCGACTTCGTCTTCGGCATGGTCGAGGCGTATCTCATCGAGGACGGCGAGATCACCGAGCCGCTGCGCGAGGGCAACCTCATCGGCAACGGCCCCCAGTGCCTGCGCGACATCGAGGTCATCGGCAACGACTTCGCCTTCGGTGGACCGGGAACGTGCGGCAAGGACGGTCAGGGCGTCCCGGTGGGCGACGGCTGTCCCACCCTGCGGGTCAGCCAGCTCACCATCGGCGGCACGGCAGCGTGAGCGCCGGGTCGAGCACCGCCGTTCCCGGCGCGTCGGTGGACGTCCTGGCGGCCATCGCCGACCGCGTCGCCGCACAGGCCGAAGCGGGCGAGCAGGTGGAGGCGTACGTCAGTGCCGGCACGTCCACGTCCGTGGACGCCTACCAGGGCGAGATCGAGTCCCTCACCCAGGCCGGGTCGTCGGGCGTCGGCATCCGGGTCGTCCGGGACGGGCGGACGGGGTTCGCCTGGGCGACCAGCCTCGACGACGAGATCGTCGCCGAGACCCTCGCCGAGGCGCGCGACAACCGGCCGTTCGCCGAGCCCGACGAGTTCGCCGGCCTGGCGGAACCGGACGGTGTGGCGGCGACACCGCTCGACGTCTACCGGGACGCGGTCCTCGCCACTCCCGTGGACGACAAGGTCGCCCTGGCGATCGAGCTCGAGCGCATGGTGCGGGGCGCCGATCCCCGCGTCCGGGGGGTGCGCTCGGCCAGCTATCAGGACGGCGAGGGCGCCTTCGCACTGGCCACCTCCACCGGCATCCGCGCCGGGGGCCGTGCCACCACCGCGTACGTCTCGGTCAGCGCCCTGGCCGACGACGGCGACGTCTCGGTCATCGCCGGTGGCTATTCCATCGGCCGAGCCCCTGGCGACCTGTCCCTCCAGGAGGCGTCGGATGACGCCGTCGATCGCCTGCTGGCCAAGATCGGCTCGACCAAACCCGAGTCGGGCGACGTCACCCTCATCCTCGAGCCGCGCCTCACGGCCACCGTCCTCGGCCTGATCTCGGGCATGCTCGGGGGCGAGGTGGTGGCCAAGGGGCGGAGCCCGTTCGCCCAGCGGGTGGGTGAGCAGATCGGCTCGCCGCTGCTCACCATCGTGGACGATCCCACCAATGCAGCCTCGCTGGGCGCCGAGTCCTACGACGACGAGGGCCTGGCCACCCGTCGCGTGCCGCTCCTGCGGTCGGGCGTGTTGGAAGGATTCCTGCACAACTCCTATTCGGCCCGCCGTGCCGGGACCGCCTCGACCGCGTCGGCGGCTCGCAAATTCAACAGCCGACCCGGGATCTCCGCCCGGGCGTTGACGGTCGAGCCGGGGTCCGGCGATCTCGACTCGTTGCTCGCCGGGGTGGACAACGGGGTCCTGGCTTCGAGCCTCGGAGGCCTCCACTCCGGGGTCAACCCCGTGTCCGGCGACTTCTCCGTCTCGGTCGAGGGCCTCCGTGTCCGGGACGGGGAGCGCGCCGAGCCGATCAAGGAAGCCACCCTCGCGAGCACGCTGCAGCGCCTGCTCCTCGACATCAGCCACGTCGGCGCCGACGTCGAGTGGCAGCCGGGCGGAACCGGGGGCGTCACGTTGCTGATTCCCGGCGTGACCCTCTCGGGGCGCTAGACCGTCCGACTCGTGCCGATCCTCCACGCGATCATCCTGGGCATCGTCCAAGGGTTGTCGGAGTTCCTCCCGATCTCGTCGTCCGGGCACCTGGCCATCGTCCCCTGGCTCTTCGGATGGGACGACTTCGGCGACAACCAGTCACTGGCCAAGACCTTCGACGTGGCGCTCCACATCGGCACGCTGGCCGGCGCCATCGCCTACTTCTGGTCCGACATCGTGGTGTTCGCCCGGGAGGGGATCCGCTACGTGGTTCCCCGCAACCGCGCCGATGCACCCCCCGAAGGTTCGATCGCCTGGCTGCTGGTGGTGTCGGCCGTCCCCGCCGGCATCACGGGCGTGGCCCTCAACTCCGTGATCGAGGAGCTCGACGACGTGTACTGGCTCATCGGCGTCATGCTGATCGTCGGTGCAGCGCTGCTGGGGCTGGCCGATCGCCTGGGTGGACCCCGGGGGCCGGGCGAGTTCCGGTTGCGCGATGCACTCCTCATGGGGCTCGGCCAGGCCGCGGCCCTCCAACCAGGGGTCTCGCGGTCCGGTGTCACCATCACGGTGGCGCGGGCGCTGAAGTTCGACCGCGTGGCTGCGGCGCGGCTGTCGTTCCTGATGAGCCTGCCGATCATCGGCGGTGCCGGTCTCTACAAGTTCGTCGACGTCCTGGGTGAGGGGGGGATCCCATCGGACTTCCTCACTCCGTTCGCAGTGGGCATGGCCACCTCGGCTCTCACCGGCTACGCCGCGGTGTGGGGCACCATCCGGTTCGTGCAGACCCGGACCTTCGCCCCCTTCGTGGGCTACCGGATCATGGTCGGCGTGGCGGTCATCGGCCTCGCACTGGCCGGCTTCGGCTCCTGAGCGGCTCAACCGACGAGGGCGAGGGTGACGATGCCGTTGGCCAGGGCGAACGCCACGTCGGTCACGCGGCCCTCGGGCATGGCCACGGTGACAGCACCGTCGCTCACATCGACGACGACCACCTCGCCCGCGACCACCACGGACGGGTCTTGCACCACGACCGAGGGGTCGAAAGAGGCCACCACGTCGACGAGGTCGCCGGGACGGGCGGGGACCGGCGCGTCGACGACGGGAATGGCCAGGGCGCGCCAATCGGGTGGGACGAGCGCGATCGCGCCGTCCCGTCCCTCACCGGCGAGGCGGTCGGTGACGAGGACCTCGTTGGCATGGACCGCGGTGGCGACCACTCGGCCGACGGGGCTGTCGGTGACGGCACCGTCCGGGAGGTGGGCGACGGGCCGATCGATGAGCACCACGTCTGCGCCCTCGATGGCGTGGCCCGGAGCGAGCCCACGCTGTGCGACGGCCACGGTGGCGGTGGTGCCGAGGCGCTCGGTGACGTCGGCCGCTGCGGACGTGGTCCGGTGCACGGCGAGCGCGACGATCACGGCGGTCAGTGCCACCACCACGAGTCGCAACGGCGGTGGGCGCAGGATGGGGAATCGTGCAGGGGCGGGGCGCATCAGACCTCCTCGGGGCCGACCGGACGGTCGGGAACTGCGAGGGGGAAGTGCGTCCGGCGAACCGGGTGGATCTGAATGTAGTCGGGTCGGTCAGGCCTTGTCGGTGGACGACGTCGACGGGCTCGATGCGGGCGTGGAGGCCTGCTTGTCACCGGCGGGGGCATCGGCTTTCGTCGACGGTTCGGACGACTTGCCGGCGGTGTCCGTCGATGAGGTCGAGGCGCTGGACGACTTCTTCGGGCTCCGGGAATCGGTCTTGTAGAACCCCGAGCCCTTGAAGCTGATCCCGACGTTGCCGTACACCTTCTTCAGCCGTCCCTGGCACTCGGGACACGACTCCAACGGGTCGTCGGAGAAGGACTGCACCACTTCGAGCTCGTGGGCGCATTCCTTGCAGCGGTACTGGTAGGTGGGCATCTCCCGATCTCCAGGATGAGTGGGCGGCAACGGGACGGCTGGCACTCTCCACCGTCGAGTGCCAGAGGATACCTTTGGCGCAACGGTCCGCACGCACCTGCGGCATCGATGCATCTCCGGCCTACGATCGGTCCATGTCCGGTTCGGGTGCAGCGATCGCCGTTGCGGTCGTCGTGGCCTACGTGATCGGCACGTTCCCCACCGCCCAGTTGGTCGGTCGGCGTCGGGGCTTCGATCCCACGACGACCGGTTCGGGGAATCCCGGGGCGTCGAACACGACCCGCGTCGGGGGCATGCGTGCCGGGGCACAGGTGCTGGCTGGCGACGCGGGCAAGGGAGTGCTGGCGGCGGCCCTGGGCTACGCGGCCGGTGGGCGCACTGCGGCGTGGGCCGCCGGCGCCGCTGCCGTCGCCGGGCACATGTGGCCCGTGACCCGTCGGTTCCGGGGCGGGAAGGGCGTTGCCACCGTCGCCGGCGTCGGCCTCGTGTGCGAGCCGATCGGCGTCGCCCTCGCAGCCGTGGTCTTCGCGATCGTCGTCTCCGTCGGCGGCAGAGCCGCACTCGGGTCGCTGGTCGCCGCCGTCCTGCTGCCGCTGACGCTGCTGGTCCTGGGGAGGGAGTGGGTGGAGGTCGTCATCGCTGCAGCGCTCGGGGTGGCGATCATCGTCCGGCACCGGTCGAACATCGGCCGGCTGCTGTCCGGGACCGAATCCAGGGTGCGCGGTGAACGGGGCTCGGAACGCCCGGACCGGGCGCGCTAGACAGAAACGCATGGCCCCCGTTCGCACCGCCGTCATCCCCGCTGCGGGGCTCGGCACCCGCTTCCTCCCTGCCTCGAAGGCGATCCCCAAGGAGATGATCCCGGTCGTCGACCGGCCGACCATCCAGTACATCGTCGAGGAGGCAGTGTCCGCCGGCATCGACGACATCCTCATCATCGTCAGCGACGGCAAGGCGTCCATCGGCGACCACTTCGACCGATTGGCCGGGCTCGAAGCCGCGCTCGAGGCCAAGGGCAAGACCGACGAGCTCGAGATGGTCCGGGGTCTCGCCGACCTCGCTGACATCCACTTCATCCGCCAGGGCGTGGCCAAGGGGCTGGGGCACGCCATCGGCATGGCCCGCAAGCACGTGGGCGATCGGCCGTTCGCCGTCATGCTCGGAGACGACGTGCAGGTTGACGACGGTGCGCTCCTCCAGGGGATGATCGGCGCCCACGAGGAGCGCAACGGGTCGGTGATCGCCTGCCTCGAGGTCGAACCCGACGAGATCTCCAGCTACGGCTGCATCGATCCCATCCCGATCCACGACAACCTGTACGGCTTCGAGCGGATCGTCGAGAAGCCGGCGCCCGAGGACGCGCCGTCGAACCTGGCCGTGATCGGCCGGTACGTGTTCACGCCCGAGATCTTCGCCGCCATCGACGACACGCCGCCGGGCGTGGGCGACGAGATCCAGATCACCGACGCCATCGCCCTGTTGAACAAGACCCAACCGGTCACGGCCTACACGTTCACCGAGGGCCGGTACGACTGCGGGAAGCCGTTGGACTACCTCAAGGCCACGGTGGAGATCGGCTGCATGCGCGACGACCTCGGCCCTGCGTTCAAGCAGTACCTCAAGGACTTCGTCGCCACCCTCGACTGA
>JBPPNA010000108.1:0-3808 GCA_051306355.1 Acidimicrobiales bacterium
CTGAGTGGAGGAGGGCTGCGGCCTTGGTCCAGACATCGGGGTAGGCGTCGTCACCGAACGCCGAGGCCCGAGGGCGCGCCGCCGCTGCACCGAGGAGACCGAGATCGCGGATGGGTGGGGGGTCGCCGAGGCGGCAGTTGGTGTGTTGTCGGGCGCGCATTCCAGTCGTGGCGATGAGCACACGGGCCGCGTTGAGCGGATCCTCCTCGACGCCGGCGAGGAACTCACCGAGCTGGGCCGCAGTACGCGGTCTCGAGCTGCATCGGCGTCAACTCGCGGAGGCGAACGTGGCCGAGACACTTGGCGTGCCCGGGGCGGGATTTGAACCCGCACGCTCCCGGAGGAGCCGAGGGGTTTAAGCCCTCTGCGTCTGCCAGTTCCGCCACCCGGGCGCGCTCGACACGTTACGACCTTCCTCCCGCTCGCCCGTGACCCCCGCGCTCGTGCCCGGTTGCGGGCCGCACAGCGCCGGGCAGCGGGTCAGCTGGTCGGTTGGATCGTGGTCGTGGTGGAGGTCGTCGTGGACGTGTTGCCCCCGCCGCCGTTGCCGCCGCCGTCCTCACCATCCAGCTCGGTCGTGGTCGTGGTCGACGAGGTCGTGGTGGAGCTCGTGGGCGACGAGGTGGTCGTGGTGCCGTCTTCTACCGTGACCGCGGCACCTGGCCCGAACGGCTGGAGGCCAGTGCCGAAGTCGCACAGCGCCGCCACCTGGTAGCGGCCGTTGGACGCGCCGACGGGAACGGTGAGGCTCGCCTCGCGCTCGGTTTCGGTCGACCCCGGCTGCAGCTGGCTCTCGACGGAGACGCCCGAACCGGTCAGCGCCACCTGCCAGCCGTTCACGCACCGCCCGAAACCCTCACCGGTCACCAAGATCCGCTCTCCCGGCTCGACGCTGGTGGGGGACACGGCGAGATCGGCGTCCGGTGTGGGATCGCCCAGCAGCTCCTGGTCGGGCTCGCCGAACTCGGTCGGGTCGACGTCGGCGAGCGCTTCGATCATGAAGTCGTGCCAGATCTGGGCCGGGATGGAGCCGCCCTGGACCCGCTCGCCGTCGATGGTGTCCATCGCCTGGTTGCCGTCGGCGTAGCCGATCCAGACGATGGCGGTGTACTCGGGCGTGTACCCGGCGAGCCAGGCGTCGGCGTTGTTCTGCGTCGTGCCGGTCTTGGCCGCCATCGGTCGGTCGAGGGCGGCACGGGTGGCCGTGCCCCGGATCGGCGTCTCGGAGAGCACGGCGTTGACCGTGTTGGCCACGTTCGGTTCGAGGACCTCGACGGGCTCGGGTTCCTCCATCTCCCAGAGCACGCCGCCGTCACGGGCCTCGACCTTGGTGTAGCGGAAGGGCTCGACCCTCGATCCTTCGCGGGCGAAGGTGGAGTACACGGTGGCCAGCTCGAGGGGTGTGACCTCGGCGGCACCGAGCGCGATCGAGGGGTTGGGTTCGAGGGCCCGGCCGATGCCGAGCTCCTCGGCGAGATCGGCCACGGCCTGGGGTCCGACCTGGGCCAGTGCCTGCGCGTAGACGGTGTTCACCGAATTCACGGTGCCGTCGAGGAGGGTGAGCGTGCCGTAGTCCGCTCCCCCGGCGTTCGAGACCGTCCAGGGTTCGGGCTCGATGTCGAGCGTGATCTCCGGCGGCGCCGGGAAACGCTGGCCGGCGCCGTACCCGGCCTCGAAGTTGGCCGCCAACACGATGGGCTTGAAGGTGGAGCCCGGCTGCCGACCGGATCCGGCGTCGTCGGAGACGAGATCGACCTGGAGCTCGTCGAAGTCCTTGCCACCCACCCAGGCGCGTATGGCGCCGGTGTGGTCGATGCCGACGACGGCGGCCTGCGGATCGCTCGGGTCGTCGAGGTTGGCGGCGACCGAGGCCTCCGCCGCCTGTTGATCCGCGATGTCGAGCGTCGTGTGGATGACCAGGCCGCGGTCGTAGAGAGCCCCCTCGCCGAACTGCTCCACGATGTCCTGGCGGACCCGCTCCACGAAGTGGGGCGCCACGCCGGCGCTCAGGGTGGTGGGCGATGAGGTCGGGAGAACCTCGATGGGAGCGCCCTTCGCCGCAGTGGCGGCCTCGACGTCGAGCGTGCCGAGCTCGGCCATGGCGTCGAGCACCGAGTCGCGCCGCTCGCGTGCCGCATCGGCCTCTTCGTCGGGGTCGAGACCCTCCGGTGCGCGCAGGATCCCGACCAGGAGTGCCGCCCGGTCAGGTGTCAGCTCGGCTGCTGCGGTGTCGTAGTACGTGCGGGCGGCAGCCTCGATGCCATAGGCCCCGCGCCCGAAGTAGGCGGTGTTCAGGTAGCGCTCGAGGATCTGCTCCTTGCTGGAGGACTGTTCGAGCTTGACGGAGAGGACGGCCTCGCGGATCTTGCGGGTCACCGTGCGCTCGTTGGTCAGGTAGAGGTTCTTGACCAGCTGCTGGGTGATGGTCGACCCGCCCTGCACGCTGTCGTTGGTCAGGTTGTTCCACACGGCGCGGGACAGGCCCACCGGGTCCAGGCCGTCGTGATCGAAGAACCGACGGTCCTCCGCAGCCACCAGGGCATCGGTGACGCTGGGCGCGATCTCGTCGAGGGCGACCTCGATGCGCAGGCCGTCCTGGGCGAGCACGGCGAGCTCGTCGCCGTTGCGATCGACGAGGATGGCCGAGTTCCCGGCGACGTCGGCGTCGGGGAGGTCGGTGGTGACCCACAGCCAGGCCCCGAAGAGGACGAGGAGGACGAGGACCGCGGCCCCGGCGAAGACCGGCCACCGGGCGTAGCGCCACATCGCTGCGGCCCGCTGGCGCCACGGTGGCGTCGTGGCATCACCCACGAAGGTGGCGTCATCCTGGCTGGACATGGTTCTCCTCGGAGGTCCGGGCACCCCTACCCAAGGTGACCGGCCGGTAGTCGCCTCAGCCGTCCCAACGGGAGAACCCGTCGAGATCGTCGTCGCCGCGGAACAGGTGGCGGTAGCCGTCGGTGAAGCGCACGATGGCCGCCCCGCGCAGGAACGTCCCGTCCGGGATCCCGAAGGCGAGATCGTGGCGGGCCATCGCGACCGGCAGGTGCGCTTCGGTGTGGAACTGGGCCTCCCAGTCGGTGCGGGCCGGTTGGTCCTCGTCGTCGCGGATCACGACGAACACGTCGGCATACCCGACGTCGACCGGGATCCCGTCCAGGTCCACGTGGTTGGCGATGATGCGATACGACTCCACGAGGCCACGACCGTAGGACACGTCATCGTCCGACACCGAGGTCGGGCTCAGGCCGCGATGATCGCGTCCCGCTCCAGCGCCGACCAGAGCGCCGTGCGACAGCGGATGGCCGGACCACCTTCCAGCCGGTTGACCACCACGATGCCGTCGATGAGGTCAGCCAGCACGTTGGTCCATGGACGGTCGGCCACGACGACGGAGATCGTGGCACCCCGGCGCGTGCGCCGAAGGGTTCGCACAGCGCCGGATCGACGCGGCGGACTCCGGAACATGGGGACCTCGAGACCCTGGAGGCGGGACGCCTCGCTGAGGGTCCGCACGGCGTGGGCGAAGTGGACCGAGGACGACATCGCCCCCCATGGTGCGACAGGAGGGGTGACAGGAACCCAGCAGCAGGAACCCGGCGGCGCCACGTCCGGGGTTCCTGTCACCCCTCCTGTCGCACCATGGGGGGCGATGTCGTCCTCGGTCCACTTCGCCCACGCCGTGCGGACCCTCAGCGAGGCATCCCGCCTCCAGGGTCTCGAGGTCCCCATGTTCCGGAGTCCGCCGCGTCGATCCGGCGCTGTGCGAACCCTTCGGCGCACGCGCCGGGGTGCCACGATCTCCGTC
>JBPPNA010000126.1:0-6964 GCA_051306355.1 Acidimicrobiales bacterium
GTCTCAGGTGCGCTCATATGCGATCTTCTTCTCCAGTTGTCGGACCAACCACGCTGCAGGGAGGCTGGCCATGAGGAAGCCGACACCGGCGAGGATGTAGGGCTCGGTCACACGGAAGTCGCTGCCACGGATGGTGTTGGCGAAGAACAGGATCCCGGGGACCCCGAGGATGAACCCCAGCGGGGCATCCTTGAACCCGGCCACGAAGTAGTTGCCCAGGGCAGGCAGCACGTTCGGTATCGCCTGCGGGACGACGACGCGGGTCCACTTGGTCACCGAGCCGAGGTTGAGGGCGGTGGAGGCCTCCCACTGGCCGTCCGGCACGCTGTTGATCCCCGCCCGGTAGGCCTCCGAGCAGTAGGTGGCGTAGTGGATGCCGAGCCCGATCATCAAGATGTTGATGGATTCGAGGGAGAGGGTGTCCGAGGACCGGACCAGCGCCTGGGCGAAGAAGAGCTGGACCAGCAGTGGCGTGGATCGGATGAACTCGATGAGGAACGCGAACGGCCAACTCACCACCCGACGCTGCGAGCGCCGGCCCAGCGCCAGGACGAAGCCGACCACGACGGCGACCGTGAACCCCAGCACGGTGGCCTTGATGGTGACGAGGAGACCCGCCCACATCAGCGGAACGAGGTGCCAGAAGTACATCCAGTCGAAGTTCTCGGTCCCGTCGGCCGTCATCTCCGTCCGGAAGAACGACTCCTCCTCGACCCCGAACACCAGGAACGTGTAGCCGAGCAGGATCGCCAGGAGCGGCACCACGACGTCGGCCCTGCGGTACCAGCTGCGGTGCGGCCGATACTGCATCATCTCGGCGGGGGTGTCCACGGTCCCCTCCGTCGGGGCGGTCACTTGGTCAACCCCGCCGCCGGCGCATGGGCCGGTTCGGGCACCTCGGCGACGCCTCCCTGGTACTGCTTGTTCAGCCGCCACTCAGCCAGGCGGAAGGCCCCGTTGATCAACTGCGCGAGGACGAAGTAGATGAGCAGCACGTTGACGAAGATGATCGTCTGGTCCGACGCCGACTCGGAGAACAGCTGCTGCGAGCGAATGAGGTTCGTGGCCTGCATGAGGTCGGTGACACCGACGAGGCTGACCAGCGCCGTGCCCTTGAGGATCTCGATGGTGAGGTTGCCCATCGGCGGCAGGATCAGCCGCATGGCCTGTGGGAGCACGATGTGGCGTAAGCGCTGCGTCGGGCTGAGGTTCAAGGCGATGGATGCCTCGGTCTGACCCTTCGGGATGGCCTGGATCGAGCCGCGGACGATCTCGGCTCCGTAGCCGCCCATGTTGAGGCCGAGGGCGATGGAGGCCAGCAGGATCAGCGACGACTGACTGACATCGAGCAGGATCGGGATGGCGATGGCGATGACGAAGAGCAGGACGATCGAGGAGATCCCTCGAGCGATCTCCACGTATACGAGGGCGAGACCTCGGAGCCACTCGCGGTTGGACAGCCGAGCCACGCCGACCACCAGGGAGAGCAGGACGCCGAGTACGAAGGAGTAGGCGAGGATCTGGACTGTGATCCACGTTCCGTCGAAGAGCAACTCGTACTGGTTCGACTCGAGAAGCCACGAGTTCATGGGCACTCACTTCCCGCCGTTGGAACTTGAAGGGAAACGTACCGTAGCTCCGGATCCACGTGCGTGGACCCGGAGCCACGACGGTCAACCGCTACGAACGGGAGTCGACCTGGCGCTGGACGGTTGCGGCCGTGCCGGTGACGGCGTCGACCTCGCCGGCCTCGAGGGCGCTGTACATGCTGTCGATGTCGGCGAACACCTCCAGTTGGCCATCGGGGATGCCGGCATCCTCCGCATAGCCGACCTCGACGGTGCCGGTGGCGACCGCCAGGGTGAGGTCCGAGTTCTCGACGAACGAGTCGTAGTCGACGATGCCCTCGGGGTTGCCGGCCGGGACGGCGAGGCCCTCGGCGATGCAGTAGTCGGGATCGGAGAACAGGATCTGCTCGGCGCGCTCCTCGTTGATGTACATGCCGGCGGCGATCATGTCGAACTGGCCGGCCTGGAGACCGCCGATCAGCTGCCCGAACTCGACCACCTGGGCGTCGACGTTGTCGATGCCCATTTCCTGGAGGACAGCAGTGGCGACGTCGGGGGCGATGCCGGTGGGTTCACCGTCGTCGTCCACGAAGCCGAACGGCACCTCGTTGGCGATTCCGATCGTGATCGAACCGCTGCTCTGGAGCTCCTCGAGCAGGCCGTCTCCGGATTCACCACCCGACCCAGCGTCCGCAGCGATGTCGTCCACCGTGAGCTCGTTGGCCTTCTCGACGTCGGCCTCGGAGAAGTCCTCGTACCCGGTGATGATCTCCATGGTGGTGCCGTCTTCGCGGAATTGGTTCAACTGCTCGTTGAACGCATCTCGGAAGTCCTGGTTGTCGAGGCGGAAGCCGTACGCACCGCAGGGAAGGACCTCGTTGCCCTCGGCGTCGGAGGGGAAGAACGGTTCGACGGCCTCGATGCTCCCGGACGCCATCTCACCGTCGTCGTCGCCGGTGTCATCGGACGAGTCGTCCGCGGTGTCGTCGGACGAGACGGAGTCGTCGTCGTCGTCACCGCAGGCCGCGACGAACAGCGCCATCGCGGCGAAGAGCGCCAACAGGCGCGCCATCAGAGAGGTACGGGATAGGGACATTGCAGACATCGGCACAAGCTCCGGTCTCGATAACAGGGTCGACCCCCAGTCCTGCGCAACGTCCGACCGACAGCCCGCCGATCGCCAACGGAGCGCCAAACGCGAGTTCTTCGCGACAGCCTCGGGGCGTGAAAGCGTTCTAGCACGCATTTCTGGGCCCATGGGGGAACCCGTTCCATCGTAACCGGATCGACTTGCGCCGTTCCGGCGACGTCATGGCCGCATCGTCGGCCAGAATCGGCTTGGTGCAGGACCTCGAGGCGGTCATCGACTACGCAGAGCGACCACGTGTCGACGGATGGTCGTTGCGCGCCGCACTGGTGCGCTACGCCCAGCCGGAGCCGGCCCGGGCAGGGGCCGTCCTCGAACTGGTCCGGCGCACCGATGGGGCGTTGAAGCCCCACCTCAAGCGGCTGGCACGTGATCCGCACCTCCTCACGCTGACCGCGAGCGACCAGACCGGCGGCGACGACGCCACGGTGGTCGCCCTGCTGCGGGTCGCCCTGGTGCTGGATCAGCTCGGCGATGTGCTCGCCGCCTGGGCTGCGGCCCGCAGCGACGACCGGCCTGACGCGGAGATCGACGCCATGGCCCGTTCGGCTTTCGTCATGTTGGGGGATCTGGGCGTGGCCCGCGAGACCCGGCCACCTCGCCGGTCCTGACTACAGCGAGTCCATCCCGAGGGTGACGAGGAGGGCGGCGCGGCCGAGGAACACGTCGGTGTCGGGATCCAGTGGCTGCACCTCGGCGCCGTCGACGCCGAGCTCGAACAGCAGCCGGACCGCCTCGGCGCAGTAGCTGGGCACGTACTCGATGGTGGTCACCGAGAGCCGGCCGGCGTTGGCGGGGACGATGGTCCCGTAGCCGAGGTCGTCGACGTCATCGGTGAAGGCACCGGCGTGACCGCTCCGCGACGTCCCGTTCAGCACCAGCACCACGACGTCGGACCGATCGCGCATCGCCGCGCCCTCCCGGCCGATGTCGGGCTCGCACACGCCCGGCGGGGGTACGCCGTCGAGCGATGCGGGATCCAACTCGGTGGTCGGGACGATCGAGGTGGTGGTGACCACCTGTGGCTCCGTGGAGGTGGTCGACCGGGCGGCGACGTCGGCGTCGTCGTCCTTCCCGCCGACGCTCGCCACGCCGGCGAGGAACAGCAGCGAGCCGACGAACACGGCGAGGATCAGCATGGCGCGCGCACGTTCGCCGCCGCTGGGGTGCCACAGCCCGTCACGGCCGACGTCGACCCACTCACCGGTGTCGTACGGGGCCGTCGGCTCCGGGCCCTGCCTCGTCACGCGTCGCTCCTCGTCACCGCGTCATCTTCGCGCCTGCCCACCCAAGTCAGGGTGACTCGGAAAACGACTACCCTCGCCCCACGACGATGGAGAGGACCGACACATGAGTGATCAAGGCCCCACGGATCCAGATCCCACCCGACCGATCCCGCAAACCGGTGGTCAGCCGGCGGCGGACGACCCCACGTCGGTGGTCCGTACGGAGCGCACCGAGGCGTCTGGACGGACGCTGCCCCCGGAGCCACCGCGCGAAGGGGGCGTCTCCACGGGGCTCGCCATCGGCGCTGCTCTGGTGGTCGGGCTGCTGGGCCTGCTCATCGGGTTCGTGATCTTCGACGGCGGCGACGACGACGCCGAGGTGGACGAGACGGCCGAGGTCGACGATGCGGCCGCCGAGGAGGAGGCCGCGGCCATGGCCGACGTCGAGGCGGAGCGCGACGAGCTCGCCGGACAGGTCGAGGACCTCACCGGCCAGGTCGAGGACCTCCAGACCCAGCTCGACGAGGTCACCGCCGAGCGCGACGAACTCCAGGCGCAGCTCGACGAGGGCGACGCGGTCGAGACCACGCCGGCTCCCGACGTGACGGGCGCCTCCGTCGAGGATGCCAGAACCACGGCATCCGACAACGACTGGGAGATCTTCGAGCGCGACGCCGAGAACCCTCCCGCCGACGCCGAACCGGGCACCGTGGTCGAGCAGTCCCCCGCCCCCGACACGCCCATGGTCGAGGGGTCCGTCCTCGTGGTGCACGTCGTGCCGGAGCCCGACGAGTAGCTCACTGACCGGTGCTGAGCACCGCCAGCTCCAACACGTTCACGCCCGCTGGCTGGCCCAGGGCGTGGACCACCTGTGCAGCCACGGCCTCCGGGGCCAGGCCCTTGTCGGCCAGCGCCTGCTGGTACCGGTCCCGCAGCTCGTCGTTCGACACCTCGTCGAAGATCGGTGTCTGCACGTAGCCGGGCGACACGATGGTGACCCGGATGCCGTCCGGTGACAGCTCCTCGCGGAGCCCGTCGGAGAGGACGTGCACCGCGAACTTCGACGCCGAGTACACCGTCATCGCCACCGAGGCCCGGCGGCGTCCCGACATCGACGAGATGTTGACGATGTCGGCCAGCTCCGATCGGCGCAGGAGCGGCAGTGCCGCCTTCATGACGTGCAGCACGCCGAGGACGTTGACGTCGAAGGTCAGCTTCCAGTCGGCCGGCTCGGTGACGTCGATGCCGCCGGGGCGCACGACCCCGGCCGAGTTGACCACCGCGTCGAGTCCGCCCCACTCGTGCTCGATCCGTCCCATGGCGGCGGCGATCGAGCCGGGATCGGTCACGTCGGCGGGGACGACGATGGCCCGGTCACCGAGCCGTGCCCCGTGCGCAGTGAGCACCTCGACCGAGCGTGCCAGGAGCGCGACCCGGCCTCCCGCCGCCGTGACAGCGTCCGCCGTGGCGGCCCCGATGCCCGACGACGCACCGGTGATCAGCACCCGTCGATCCTGCAGTTCTGGTTGCATCGGGCCAGTCAACCGGCCCCGGAGGCCGCTCCGCACGGGGACGTGACGCGGTTCACGGTGGGTGGAATGCGTACTGTGGGTAACATCCGCCCATGTCCATCGAGCACCTCGACGTCCTGATCGTCGGCGCCGGCCTCTCCGGCATCGGCGCCGGGCACTACATCCAGACCGAGTGTCCCTGGGCCAGCTACGCCATCTTCGAGGCCCGCGACGCCATCGGCGGCACATGGGACCTCTTCCGCTACCCGGGCGTGCGGTCCGACTCCGACATGTACACGCTGGGCTACTCGTTCCGCCCCTGGGACGAAGCCGAGTCCATCGCCGATGGCGAGGCGATCCTGGACTACATCCGCGAGACGGCCGCGATGGAAGGCATCGAAGCCCAGATCCGCTTCAACCACCGCATCGTCCGTGCCGAGTGGTCCACCCCCGACGCCCACTGGACGATCACGGCGGAGCGCACGGCCCCAGACGGCAGCGGTACCGGCGAGACGATCGAGCTCACCTGCGGGTTCCTCTTCTCCTGCTCGGGGTACTACCGCTACGACCACGGCTACCAGCCCGACTTCGACGGCATCGACGACTACCTGGGCCAGGTCGTCCACCCCCAGCACTGGCCCGAAGACCTCGACTACGCGGGCAAGCGGGTGGTGGTCATCGGCAGCGGCGCCACCGCCGTGACCCTCATCCCCTCGATGGCTCAGGACGCCGAGCACGTCACGATGCTGCAGCGCTCCCCCACCTACATCGTCGCCCTCCCGGCCAAGAACCCCGTGGTGAACCTCATCCGCAAGGTGCTCCCCATCCGCTGGTCGGCACCCATCGTCAAGTGGCTGAACGCCCTGATGTCACAGGGGTCGTTCCAGCTCAGCCGGCGCCGGCCCGAACTGGTCAAGCGCGTCATCCGCCGGGAGGCGAAGCGCCAGCTCCCCGAGGGCTACGACGTCGACACCCACTTCAAGCCCAGCTACGACCCCTGGGACCAACGCCTCTGCCTCGTGCCCGACGGCGACCTGTTCGACGCCATCAGCGCCGGCGACGCCTCCGTGGTCACCGACCACATCGACACCTTCACCGAAACCGGTATCCGCCTCCAGAGCGGCGAGGAGCTGGAGGCCGACATCGTCGTCACCGCCACAGGCCTCGAGCTGCTCTTCATCGGCGGCATCGAGGTCCGCGTCGACGGCGAGGTGCTCGACCTGGCCAGCAAGCTCACCTACAAGGGGATGATGCTCGAGAGCGTCCCCAACCTGGCCCTCGCCATCGGGTACACGAACGCATCGTGGACGCTCAAGTGCGACCTCACCTGCGGCTACGTCACCCGGATGCTCAACCACATGCGGGCCACGGGCATGCGCCAGTGCACACCGGTCAACGACGACGCCTCGGTCACGCCGACGCCCCTGCTCGGCCTCGACGCAGGGTACGTCCAGCGCTCGGCCCACGAGTTCCCCAAGCAGGGCACGCGCCAGCCGTGGCAGGTCCACCAGA
>JBPPNA010000149.1:0-3493 GCA_051306355.1 Acidimicrobiales bacterium
GGGCTCTACCTGGCGGTCGTGATCCTCGGGTGGCGCCCACTGCGCCGGGCCCTGGACACCGGGACCTGAGCGAGCGACGTCGGTCGTCTACGCCCCGGCGAGGCGCTCGGGGATCCAGGTACCGAGCCGGTTCCGGAGGTGATCGCCGGCCTCGACCAACAGGTGCCCGGTCCCGGGAAGGATCACGAGCTCCCCGTGACCGCCCGACAGCTGGTGCACCACCTCGCTGGCGAACGAGGGCAGGATCTCGTCCCGATCTCCGTGCACGAGCAGCATCGGGATGTCGGCCAGACCTTCGGCGTTCTCGCACCCGGCCGATTGCGTGGCGAGCGTGACCACCCCGCCGGTGTAGTCGCCCATCGCCATCCCCAGCTGCACCGCCACCGCGCCGCCGAAGGAGTGGCCCATGGTGACGAACCGGGTGGCCCCCTGCCGGGCGGCGATGTCGGCCACGGCGAGGGCATCGTGGACGCAGCGATCGAAGTCGTTGGGCGCCCGGTACGAGACCCGCAACGTGGCGATCCCGTCCGCCGCGAAGCGGACGCCCAGGTCGTGGTAGAGCCCGTCAGCCGGACCGAGCAGGCCTCCCATGGCGCCGCCGACGGCGATCACCGCCCGCTCGGCGTCCTGCGGGCCATGCCACAACACGGTGAGCAGACCCTGCATGGTGAACAGCTCGAGGTGCACGAGGCCCTCGTTGACGACGACGGATTGACGGGCGAGGACACCGAGACGCTCATACGGGCCGTCGATCTGCGCCATCCGGCCCGACCGTACCTGCCCGACCGTCCCCAAATGGGACGAGGCCCGACTCGCCGGCTCGATCATTCCGCCCAGGCCCTGACCTTCTCGATGGTGCCGAGGGGATCGTCGCCGATGGGCGTGATCGACAGGTGGGTGACGCCGGCGGCCCGGTAGGCCTCGATCCGGTCCTTGACCCAGCCCTCGTCGCCCACCATCGCGGTGGCGTCGAGGAAGTCGTCGGGGACGAGGGCGGCGGCCTCGTCCTTCTTGCCCTGGAGGTAGAGCTCCTGGATCTGCGCCGCTTCGTCCTCGTAGCCGTAGCGTCGGAAGACGTTGTTGTAGAAGTTCTGGTCTCTCGAACCCATGCCGCCCACGTAGAGCGCCGTCATGGGGCGGGCGAAGTCGCGGATGGTCTGGGCTTGCGCCTTGTCGTCGGTGAGGGCCACCGTGCCACCGGCCACGATGTCGAGGGGACCGAGATCGTCGGCACGCTTGGCGAACCCGGCGTCGAGGTCCTCGCCCCACACGTCGCGCGCCTTCTCCGGATGGAAGAACACCGGCAGCCAGCCGTTGGCCAGCTCGGCGGTCATGGCCACGTTCTTGTGTCCGAGGCTGGCGATGAGGATGGGGATCTCCTCCCGCACGGGGTGGTTGATGAGCTTGAGCGGCTTGCCCAGCCCGGTGCCCTGGTCCTCGGGGAGGGGCAGGGTGTACGCCTTCCCCTCGTAGCTGAGCCGCTCTCGCTTCCACACGATGCGGCAGATGTCGATGATCTCCCGGGTACGGGTGAGGGGCTTGTCGTAGGCAACGCCGTGCCATCCCTCGATGACCTGGGGGCCCGACGCACCGAGCCCCAGCACGAAGCGACCCTGCGACACGGCATCGAGACCGGCCGCGGTGGAGGCGATCAGCGCCGGCGTGCGCGAGTAGATGGGCAGGATCCCCGACGCCAGTTGCATGCGCTCCGTCTTGGCGGCCAGGAACCCGAGGATGCTGATGGCGTCGAAGCTGTACAGCTCGGCGACCCAGATCATGTCGACGCCGGCCCGTTCGTAGTCGGCGGCGGTGGCGGCAGCCTGGACGGGGTCGCCGGAGTAGTTGAGTGTCATCGAGAGCTTCATGATCTTCTGCCTACCAGAACGACATCGGCGACTCTCTGCGAGACTCCGATCGTGAACCGCATCCCGGTGGTCGACTGCAGCGACGAGGGAGCAGCCGAGGCGATCGACACCGCCTGCAGCGTCCACGGGTTCTTCGTCGTGGTCGGTCACGGCATCGACGCGACGCTGTTCTCCCGACTCGAGGAAGCCAGCCGGCGCTTCTTCTCCCTGCCCGACTCCGACAAGGCCGCCATCGCCATGCCGGTCGCAGGACCGTCGTGGCGGGGATGGTTCCCGCCGGGGGGCGAGCTCACCTCGGGCGTGCCGGACGGCAAGGAGGGCATCTACTTCGGGGCCGAGCTCGGAGCGGACCATCCGGCGGTGCGCGCCGGCCGGCCCCTCCACGGGGCCAACCTGTTCCCCCGGAGGCCATCGGAGCTCGCACCGCTCGTGCTGGCCGCGCTCGCCGAGCTGACCGACCTCGGCCACCGCTTGTGCGAGCTCCTCGCCATCGGTCTGGGGCTCGACCCGCAGTGGTTCCGCGCCACCATCACGGCCGACCCCACGATCCTGTTCCGGATCTTCCATTACCCGGCAGCGGGATCGGTCCCCGGCGCGAGCTGGGGGGTGCAGGAACACACCGACTACGGCCTGCTCACCATCCTGCGCCAGGACGAAGTCGGCGGGCTCGAGGTGCGGGCCAGGGACGGCTGGATCGAGGTCCCGCCCGTCGAGGGGAGCTTCGTCTGCAACATCGGCGACATGCTCGAGCGCATGACCGGTGGTCGTTATCGATCGACCGCGCATCGGGTACGTCGGCCACCCCGCAGCCGTCTGTCGTTCCCCTTCTTCTTCGACCCCTCCTGGGACGCCGAGATCACCCCGGTGCCGGGGCTGGGCGACACGGGCGCGTCCCCGCAGCGCTGGGACGGGCGATCGGTGTTCTCGCACGAGGGCACCTACGGCGAGTACCTCACTGGCAAGGTCGGCCGCGTCTTCCCCGACCTCTGGGCCGATGTCGACCCGAAATCGACGAAGCAGTCGTCGGTCTCCGACACCTATGTCGTCGAGAACGGTTCGTAGTACCCCTCGGGGCCGAGGCGGCGGACCTCTTCGAGCCACGATGTCTCATAGACGTCGTCGGCCCGCTGGATGAGGTCGCTCGGTTCGCCGTCGGGAGTGGTGGCGAAGGTCCAGGCCTGGCGTTTGTAGGTCCAGTTCTCCGGGTGCTTGTCGTGGGCGACCTTGAACCAAGCCACGGCGTCGTCGGTGTGGCCGCTGCGGTGGAGGTGCTGGGCGAGCTCGAAGGCTGCCGCGGCCTCTGCGTGGTCCGACGACATGGGCCGTGACGCGGCGACGACCTCGTCGGCCGACAGCGCGTGCGCGCTGGCGGCGCCGTGCGCCACCCAGTCGACGATCGCCTCCCGGTACGTCTCCGGTGAGGCATTGAACTTCTTGATCTCGGTGAGCATCTCGCCCAGGTACCCCATGTCGGGCGTCACCTCGATCTCGCGGAGCACCGACTGCTTCACGTGCGCGGCATGCGACGGACGGACGATGACGCCGTCCTCGTCGATCCACACCGCGTTGGGCACGTTGACGAACCCGAACTTCTCGGCCGACACGTGGGCCTAATCGATGAGCGACGG
>JBPPNA010000159.1:0-3592 GCA_051306355.1 Acidimicrobiales bacterium
AGGTCGCAGAGCTCCTCCTGGGCCTGGTCGAGGTCGTGGCACACGGTGGTGTCGGTCTCGAGCTGGCACAGGTTCAGCTCGCCCATGAGTCGCAGATCACCCCGCCCGCCGCAACCTTCGAGGATCTCGGCGGCACGGGGGACGAGCTCACCGGACGTCGCGTCGACGACGAGGAACTCCTCTTCCACACCGAGGGTCAAGACATCGGGCATCCCGACCCTCTACCCGAGTGCCCCGGGGAGTTGAACCCGGGTCAGACCGTTATGGTCGAAACCGTGCGCCCCCGCATCGGCATCACCACCAACCCGAGCTCTCACATCTCCCCGACCCTGGAGATAGAGCGTCCGCTCGTGACCCTCGACGCGGCATACGTGGAGGCGGTGGTCATCGCCGGTGGCATCCCGGTGCTCCTCCCGCCGGTCGACGCCGCCCACGTCGGCGACGTGGTCGGCGGGCTGGACGCCCTCCTGCTGTCCGGTGGGGGCGACGTCGACCCCGCCTGCTACGGCGCCGAGCGCGCCCCGGAGACCGTGGGGGTGGATCAGGCTCGTGATGCCTTCGAGTTCGCCCTCCTCGATGCCGCGCAGGACATCGGTCTCCCGGTCCTCGCCGTGTGCCGGGGCATGCAGGTGCTCAACGTGTCCCGTGGTGGCACGCTCCTCCAACACGTGCCCCACGTGACGCACAACGAGCACAAGGACATCGAGAACTGGGACGTGTCCGCCAACCCGGTGGCCATCGACGAGGGCACCCGTCTCCATCAGCTGTGCGGCGGGCGGCACCTCACGGTGAACTCGCTCCACCACCAGGCGGTGGATCGGCTCGGCGCCGGCCTACGGTGCACCGCCCGCGACGCAGACGGGATCGTGGAGGCCATCGAGGCCACCGACGACCGGTCGATCATCGGCGTGCAGTGGCACCCGGAACTGCTCATCGCGGAACCGGAACACGAGGCGCTGTTCGTGTGGCTGGTCAACGAGGCCAACGGACGTGTGGCCTCGGTGGGTGACGCACTGGTGGGGGACGAGCGGTGACGGGGCCGCCGGCGCACTACGGCGCCTGCAACGTCTACACCACGATCATCATCGACGAAGCCCTCCGTCGTGGGATCGAAGTCGAGATCCTCGATCCGGATACAGGTGAGCTGCGCCTCCGGCACGGGGACCGCTCGATCGAGATGATCCAATCCCTCTCCGAGCTCACGTCTGCGATCGCCTTCCGCCGCTGCGACGACAAGGCCGTGACGCGACGTGTGCTCACGGCGGCCGGGCTGCCCGTGCCCCCCGGGATGGTGGCCACCGGTGGCGTCGAGGACCAGCGGTTCCTCGACCAACACGGTGAGATCGTCGTGAAGCCGGCCCGGGGAGAGGGGGGCCACGGGATCACGGTGGGCGTGACCGGAGCGGAGGGACTGGTGGCGGCCAGGGACCTGGCGGCCGAGCGGTGTCCCACCGTGGTGCTCGAAGCCCGCTGTCCCGGCGACGACCTTCGGGTGTTGGTGATCGGCGGCGGCGTGGTGGCGGCGTCGGTGCGTCGTCCGCCCACGGTCATCGGCGACGGTACCGCCACGGTGCGGGCCCTCATCGAGGGCCGCAACCACCGCTCCGAACCCGGCCTCACCGTGCCGCTCGACGGCATCACCGAAGCCGCCGTCCGTGACGCCGGACACTCGTTCGACGACGTCCTCGCCGCCGATGGAGAGCTCGTCGTACGGGCCACGGCCAATCTCCACACCGGCGGCACCATCCACGACGTCACCGATCAGCTCCATCGCGACCACGGCGAGGTTGCGGTCCGGGCCGCGGCGGTGCTCGACCTCCCCGTGGCGGGGGTCGACCTCATGGTCGAGGCCGTGGACCGTGCCTCGCAGCAGATCATCGAGGTGAACGAGCAACCGGGCCTGGCCAACCACGAGCCGCAGCCCACCGCCCAGCGCTACCTCGACCTGTTGTTCCCCGCCACCGTCTCCCACCCGGTGCCGTAGCCCGACCGGGCAAACTCACGGGCCTGGAGGGCGTCCTCGAGGCGACCGAAGATGGCGACGTGGTCGCCACGGCCTCGGTCGTCAGAACGACCGGCGCGTGGAGCCGTTCAACTGCGCCGGCGGAGCACTCGCAGCGAGCCGGTGGCCGAAACGGGATCGAAGTCGCCGGCCACGGCACGCAGGTACAGCTCGTAGGGCGGTTGACCGCCCTCGGCAGGATCCGGGAACACGTCGTGGATGGCGAGCGTGCCTCGGGGTCGAACGTGGCGGACCCACCGGTCGTAGTCGGCATGGGCCGGCTCCCGGCCGTGCCCGCCGTCGATGAACAAGAACGCGAGCGGTGTGGTCCAGTGGCGTCCCACGGTCGGCGAGTCGCCCACCACCGCGACCACGTGCGGTTCGAGGCCGGCATCGTGCACGGCCCGACGGAACCGGGGCAGGGTGTCGATGCGGCCCACCCCGGGATCGACCAGGTCGGGCTCGTGGAACTCCCAACCGGGCTGGTTCTCCTCGGAGCCGCGATGATGGTCGAGGGCGAACAGCACGGTGCCGAGCTCACGGGCGGCGGCGCCGAGGTAGATGCTGGACTTGCCGCAGTAGCTGCCGACCTCCAGCAGGGGCCCGTCGACATCCACGGCGGTGGCTGCGTCGAACAGGGCGAGTCCCTCGTCGGGGGGCATGAAGCCGCGCGCAGCTTCGGCGGCGGAACGGAGCTCGGGATCCATCGGGCCTCATCATGGCGCGGACAGAGGCCGGCGGCGGAAGTCGGGGAATGCGCCATGATGAGGAGATGGATCAGGAGGCGCTGGACGCCGTCGTCGAACTGCTCGACCTCGAGCCGATCGAGATGAACATCTTCCGCGGCCAGTCTCCCGAGGAGGACCGCCAGCGCACGTTCGGGGGCCAGGTCGCCGGCCAGTCACTGGTGGCGGCGGCCCGCACCGTCAGTCCGTCGGTGGTGATCCACTCGCTGCACGCCTACTTCCTCCGTCCCGGAGACCCGACCACTCCGATCCTCTACGAGGTGGATCGCATCCGCGACGGCCGCTCCTTCACGACCCGTCGGGTGGTGGCGATCCAGCACGGCAAGGCCATCTTCAACATGTCGGTGAGCTTCCACGTCCCCGAGGAGGGGTTCGAGCACCAGTTCGACTCCCCCTTGGCCGACACGCCCCCGGCGGAGTCGCTCCCGGACTTCCGCCAGCGCTTTGCACCTTTTGCCGACGAGCTGGGCGACTGGTACGAGCGCCCGCGCGCCATCGACATGCGCTGGGTCGACTGGGAGCCCAAGGACCGCCGCCAGGAGCTGCCGCCCCGTCAGCGGGTCTGGATGCGGGCCGCCGGCACCCTCCCCGACGACCCCGTCCTGCACGCCTGCGTGGTGACCTACGCCTCGGACATGTCGCTCCTCGACACCGCCCTGCTCCCCCACGGCAGCTGGCATGACCCCGACGTGTTCATGGCCAGCCTCGATCACGCCATGTGGTTCCATCGCCCGTTCCGCGCCGACGAATGGATCCTCTACGACCAGGACACCCCGAGCGCGTCCGGTGGTCGCGGCCTGGCGCGTGGCCTCATGTGGGACACGGCCGGCAACCTCGTCGTGTC
>JBPPNA010000169.1:0-10083 GCA_051306355.1 Acidimicrobiales bacterium
CTGTTCTGCGGTTGTCCCAACCACTTCGGCGACGAGCCCAACACCAACGTGTGCCCGGTGTGCCTCGGCCTTCCCGGCTCGATGCCAGTACTGAACGGCCGGGCGGTCGAGTACGCCATGCGCCTCGGCCGGGCGCTGCACTGCGAGGTGAAGCCGTCGGTCTTCGCCCGGAAGAACTACTTCTACCCGGACATGCCGAAGGACTACCAGGTCTCCCAGTACGACCGACCCACCAACGTCGACGGCCACCTCGACCTGCCCGACGGCACTCGCATCGGCATCGAGCGGGCCCACATCGAGGAGGACACGGGGAAGTCCACCCACGTCGGGGGCGCCGACTCCTCGACGAAGGGCAGGATCCACGACGCCGGCTACTCGCTGGTGGACTACAACCGCTCGGGCGTCCCCCTCGTCGAGATCGTGTCGCGGCCGGACCTGCGCTCGTCGGACCAGGCACGGGCCTACGTGTCGGAGCTGCGGGCCGTGCTGCTCGCCACTGGCGTGTCCGACGCCAAGATGGAGGAGGGGTCGATGCGGGTCGACGCCAACGTCTCCGTACACCACCCGGGCACACCGTTCGGCACCCGCTGCGAGATCAAGAACCTCAACTCGCTGCGGTCGCTGGGCCGGGCCATCGACTACGAGGCCCGTCGCCAGGTCGACGTGGTCACCACGGGCGAGCGGATCATCCAACAGACCCGGCACTGGAACGAGGACGACGGCCGCACCCACACCCTGCGGTCGAAGGAGGAGGCGGAGGACTACCGGTACTTCCCCGAGCCCGATCTCGTGCCCCTCGTGCCCACCGCCGCCGACGTGGCCGCCATCGACGCCGCTCTGCCGCCCATGCCGGCCGACCGTCGGGCCACACTCGCGGCGCGGGCGGGGGTCGAGCTCCCCGACGACGCGGTCACGATCATCGTCGACCGCGGTCTCGACGCGCTGGCCGTGGCCGCCATCGACGCCGGCGCCGCTCCGGCCCGGACCCTCACCCACGTCCAGCACGACCTCGCCCACGAGGGCGCGGAGGACATCGTCCCGGCCGATCTCGCCGCGCTGGTCACGATGGCCGAGGCCGGCGACCTGACCAGCAGCCAGGCCAAGCAGGTCCTGGCCGAGATGGCCACCACCGGGAAATCGCCGGCCGACATCGCCGCCGCCCACGGGTTCGAGGCCGTCGACACCTCCGAGCTCGAGACCCTGGTCGATCGCCTCATCGCCGACAACCCGGACGAGTGGGAGCGCTTCGTCGGTGGCGAGGGGAAGATGCAGGGGTTCTTCGTCGGACAGGTCATGAAGGAGACCCAGGGCCAGGCCGACGGCAAGGTGGTCAACCAGCTGCTCGTACAGCGTAAGGGGTGAGAGCGGCCGGGTTGCGGGCGGGAGTGCTGGTCGCCCTCGCGGCGTGCACCGGCGGCGACGGGGGCTCATCGCCGTCCACCTCCACCACGACCACCCCCCGTTCTGGACCCGTACCGGTCGAGCTGGGTGGCGTGCTGGGTGGCGCGGGACGGGGCCAGAACCCGGTCCATGCCGTTCACCGTTCACCGTTCACCGCTCGGCGCCGGTCACCGCCCAGGCCCCGGATCGCCAGCGGACCGCCAGCACCGCCAGACGGGAGACCATGAGCACCGTGATCGCCGCCCACACCCAGCCGATGCCGAGGCCGGCGACCGACACGTAGACGGCCAGGGGCACGACGGCCAGGGCGGCGCCGACCATGGCCTTGGCGAGGAAGGCCATGTCGCCGGCGCCGATGAGCAGGCCGTCGAGGACGAACACGGCACCGTTCACGGGCTGGAGGAGGGCGACGAAGAGCAGGAGGAACCCGGCGAGCGACACCACGTCGCCGTCGTTGCTGAACACGTCGGGCACGAAGGGTCGGACGACGAGCACGAGCGCGCCGAGGGCGATGCCGGCCGCCGTGCCCAGATGCAGCATCCGTCGGCCGACGTCGCGCGCCGTGGCGGTGTCGTCCGCGCCCAGGAACCGGCCGATCATGGCCTGCCCGGCGATGGCGATGGCATCGAGGGCCAGCGCGAGCAGGCTCCAGATCGCGAAGGCCACCTCGTGGGCGCCGACCTCGACGGCGCCGATCCGAGCGGCGATGGCCGTGAAGAGCGTCAGGGAACCACGGAGCGCGAGCGTCCGGACCAGCAGGTCCCAACCCGTGCGACCGAGGCGCCGCACGGCTCGCCAGTCGGGCCGCAGGGCGGCGCCGAGCCGGGAGGTGGCGGTGGTGATGAGCCGGAGGTAGACGAGGGCGCCGCCCACCTGGGCGATCACCGTGGAGAGGGCGGACGCCCCGATGCCGAAGCCGAGTCCGTTGATGAGGACGAGCTCGATCACCAGGTTCGCCATGGCCGCGCCCACCGCCACGACGAGGGGGGTGCGGGTGTCCTGGAGCCCGCGGAGGTACCCGGTGCCGGCGAACGTGAGCAGCTGGGCCGGGATGCCCAGCGCAGAGATCCGCAGGTACACGAGGGCGTTGGTCTCCACTGCACCCTCGGCACCGAGGACGGTCACGATCGGGCCAGCCATGGCGATCACCACCCCCGCCACCACGACCCCGATGACGGTGGCGAGCCAGAGCCCCTGCACGGCCTGCGTGGCCGCCTCGTCCTCCTTGCCCGCGCCCAGCAGCCGTGACACGGCGGCCGTGGTGCCGTAGGCGAGGAAGATGAAGATGGCGTAGCCGGTGAGCAGCGCCGAGGACGCCACGGCCAGGCCGGCCAGCTCGTCGGTGCCGATGTTGCCCACCACGGCCGTGTCGGCCAGCACGTAGAGCGGCTCGGCGATGAGCGCGCCGAGCGCGGGGACGGCGAGCCGCGCGATCTCTTTGTCGTGCGGGCTGCGGATCGGCACTCGCGTAGCCTGCCCGTCGTGAGCGACACCGACCACACCAGCGAGACGAACACCAGCGAGACCGTCGTCGACGTCAAGTCGCGGTCCCGAGACGTCACCGACGGCATGGAGCGGGCGCCGGCCCGGGCCATGCTGCGGGCCATCGGGATGACCGACGCCGACTGGGGCAAGGCCCAGATCGGTGTGGCCTCGTCGTGGAACGAGGTCACCCCCTGCAACATGCCACTCGACCGACTGGCCAAGCGGTCGAAGATCGGTGTGCGCGACGCCGGCGGCTACCCGATCGAGTTCGTCACCGTGGCCGTTTCCGACGGCATCTCCATGGGCCACGAGGGCATGCGGGCCTCGCTCGTCTCGCGAGAGGTCATCGCCGACTCGGTCGAGACGGTCATGCACGCTGAGCGCCTCGACGGCCTCCTCACCTTCGCCGGTTGCGACAAGTCGCTGCCCGGCATGCTCATGGCCGCAGCCCGGATCAACGTCCCCGCAGTGTTCCTCTACGGCGGGTCCATCCTGCCCGGCCACCACAACGGCCAGGCCCTCGACATCGTGTCGGTGTTCGAGGCCGTCGGAGCCCGGTCGGCGGGCACCATCGAGCAGTCCGAGCTCGACGCGATCGAGCGCAACGCCTGTCCCGGCGAGGGCGCCTGCGCCGGCATGTTCACGGCCAACACCATGGCGTCGATCTCCGAGGCCATCGGCATGTCGCTGCCCGGGAGCGCCAGCGCCCCCGCCGTCGACCGGCGACGCGACGACCTCGCCTACGAGAGTGGCAAGGCGGTGATGAACCTCATCGAGCAGGGCATCCGACCCCGCCAGATCATGACCCGGGAGGCGTTCGAGAACGCCATCGCCGTCACCATGGCCCTCGGCGGTTCCACCAACGCCGTCCTCCACCTCCTGGCCATCGCGTACGAGGCCGAGGTGGAGCTCGACCTCGCCGTGTTCAACGAGATCGCGGCCAAGGTTCCCCACATCGCCGACACCAAGCCCCACGGCAAGTACCACATGGTCGACATCGACCGCATCGGCGGCGTTCCCGTTGTGATGGCCCACCTCCTCGACGCCGGCCTCATCCACGGCGACTGCCTCACGGTCACGGGCAAGACGGTGGCCGAGAACCTGGCCGACATCGACCCGCCGGCGCCCGACGGCGAGGTCATCCATCCCCTGTCCGACCCGATCCACGACATCGGTGGCCTCGCCATCCTCACCGGCTCCCTCGCCCCCAAGGGCTCGGTGGTCAAGGTGGCCGGCATCGACTTCGACCACTTCGAGGGCCCCGCCCGCGTCTTCGACGGTGAGCAGCCCGCTATGGACGCCGTCCTCGCCGGGCAGATCGAGGCCGGCGACGTGGTGGTCATCCGCTACGAGGGCCCCAAGGGCGGGCCCGGCATGCGGGAGATGCTGGCCATCACCGGTGCCATGAAGGGCGCCGGGCGGGGCGGCGATGCCGCCCTCATCACCGATGGCCGCTTCTCCGGCGGCACGCACGGGTTCTGCATCGGCCACGTGGCGCCCGAGGCCGTCGCCGGCGGCCCCATCGGCCTCGTCGCGGAGGGCGACACCATCCGCATCGACGTCAAGGGCCACACCATCGACCTCCTCGTGGCCGACGACGTGCTCGACGAGCGGGCCAAGGCTCTGAAGCACCCCGAGCCCCGCTACACCAAGGGTGTCCTGGCCAAGTACGCCCGCCTCGCCGCCGGCGCCGACAAGGGTGCCGTCACCGAGGCTTGACCCGGTGCGTGCCCGTCAATGCGGTCATGTGCTGTGACAGATCTCTCGGTGTCTTGTGTTCTGCCCCCTTTGTCTCGTAGGTATGAACCCTCCGTGGCACCCGCATCCGGCAACGCACAGAACGTCGCGCTCCGCTACCGGTCGCCCCGGTTGGCGGACGGGTCGGCGCTCTGGGCCCTGGCGAAGGCGAACGGCCTCGACGAGAACTCGCCGTACGCCTACCTGCTGTGGACCGAGTACTTCCGCGACACGACCGTGGTGGCCACCACCGAGCACGACGACAGCACCCCCGTGGGTTTCGTGACGGCGTTTCGGCGCCCCGACGAACCCGGCACCGTGTTCGTCTGGCAGGTGGGTGTCGACTCGTCGTACCGCCGCAGGGGCATCGCCGGCATGTTGCTCGACGAACTGGTCGAGCGCTGCGGCGCCGACCACCTCGAGGCCACGGTCACGCCCACCAACACGGCGTCCGACACGTTGTTCCGACGCTTCGGCGAGCGGCACGACGCGCCGGTCGCCACCGAGGAGCTCTTCGCCGAAGAGCACTTCCCGCCCGGACACGAGGCCGAGGTCCTGTTCCGCATCGGACCGTTCGGCTCCGCGAACACCGACAACCCCAGAGGAAACGAGCCATGACGATCTTCGAACGTCTTGAATCCGAGGTCCGCGGCTACTGCCGGTCCTGGCCCGCGGTCTTCGAGTCGGCGCACGGCCACACGATGGTGGCCGAGGACGGCACCGAGTACCTCGACTTCTTCGCCGGCGCCGGTGCATTGAACTACGGCCACAACCACCCCGAGCTGATCGAGGCCCTCCAAACCCACCTCGCCAAGCAGGGGTTCATCCACGCCCTCGACATCGCCACCACCACCAAGCGCGACTTCATGGAACGTTTCGAGGACGTGATCCTCAAGCCCCGGAACCTGGACTACAAGCTCCAGTTCCCCGGCCCCACCGGCACCAACGCCGTCGAGGCCGCCCTGAAGCTGGCCCGCAAGGTCACCGGCCGTGAGCGCGTCGTCGGGTTCACCAACGGCTTCCACGGCATGACCCTCGGCTCGCTCTCGGTCACCGGCAACGCCATGAAGCGCGGCGGCGCCGGCGTGCCCCTGTCCAACGCCACGTCGATGCCCTTCGCCAACTACCTCGGCGACGACATCGACAGCCTGCACGTGCTCGAGACCATGATCACCGGCGAGTCCAGCGGCTTCGACGAGCCCGCCGCCGTGATCGTCGAGACCACCCAGGGCGAGGGCGGCATCAACCCCGCCAGCGAGGAGTGGATGCGCGGCCTGTCCGACATCTGCAAGCGCAACGGCATCCTGCTCATCGTCGACGACATCCAGGTGGGCTGTGGTCGTACCGGACCATTCTTCTCCTGGGAGCGCATGGGCATCGAGCCCGACATCGTCACGCTCTCCAAGTCCCTGGCCGGAACCGGCCTGCCCATGGCCCTCGTCCTGCTCAAGCCCCAGCACGACGTATGGGAGCCGGGCGAGCACAACGGCACCTTCCGCGGCAACAACGCCGCCTTCGTGACCGCCACCGCCTCGCTCGAGCACTTCTGGACCGACGACGCGCTCACCCGCTCCGTGGAGTCGAAGTCGGCCAAGGCCCGCGCCGGACTCGAGTCGCTGATGTCCGATCACCCCGGGCTCTTCACCGACGTCCGGGGTCGAGGTCTGATCCTCGGCATCGAGACCAGCGTCCCCGAGATCGCCAACATGATGGCCAAGGGCGCCTACGAGCGGAAGCTCATCGTGGAGACGGCCGGCGCCGACGGCGAGGTGCTCAAGCTCCTCCCGCCGCTGGTGATCACCGACGAGGCCCTCGACCGGGGTCTCGAGATCCTGGCCGACGTGGCTGCCGACTTCGACGAGCAGATGGTCGACGACCTGCGCCGCGAGCACGAAGCCGAGACCCCACCCACCGACGGGCACCGCACCCACCACTCGGAGGTCTACAACCGATGATCGTCCGCAACCTCGAAGACATCCGCGGCACCGACCGCGTCGTCAAGGCCGAGACCTGGGAGTCGCGCCGCCTCTCCCTCGCCCAGGACCGCATGGGCTTCTCCATGCACGACACCATCCTCTACGCCGGCACCGAGACCCACATGTGGTACAAGAACCACCTCGAGGCCGTGTACTGCATCGAGGGCAAGGGCACGATCGAGGACAAGGCCACGGGAGAGGTCCACGAGATCACCCCCGGAACCATCTACCTGCTCGACCAGCACGACAAGCACGTCGTGCGCGCCGAGCAGGACCTGCGGTTGGTCTGCACCTTCAACCCACCGGTCACCGGCCAGGAGACCCACGACGACGAGGGTGCGTACCCGTTGCTCACCCTCGATGACACCGAGGACCCCGCCGCGGTATGACCACGGCCTCGAACCACTTCCGCCCCGTCTGAGCAGCCGTTCTGCCACAGTGGCGACATGCAGCAGCTCACCGGGGTCGACGCCACGTTCCTCTACATGGAGACCGACGCCACGTTCGGCCACGTCTCGAGCCTGATCATCTACGACCCCAAGGACGGGCCGGGCGCCACCTATGAGCGCACCAAGCAGGTCTTCGCCGAGCGCCTGCACCTGCTCGACCCCATGCGTCGCAGGCTGGTGGAGGTGCCCTTCAACCTCGACCACCCGTACTGGGTCGAGGATCCCGGCCTCGACCTCGACTTCCACATCCGCCAGACCGCCGTGCCACCGCCCGGTGGAGACGAGCAGCTCGCCGAGCTGGTCAGCCGCATCATCGCCCGTCCCCTCGACCGGAGCCGCCCGCTGTGGGAGCTCTACGTGATCTACGGCCTCCCCGACGGCAAGGTGGCCCAGCTCACCAAGATCCACCACGCCGCCATCGACGGCGTGGGTGGCGCCCAGCTGCTCGGCATGATCCTCGACCTCGAGCCCGACGCCGAGCCGACTGAACCCGAACCCCTTCCACCGACCGAGCGCATCCCGTCGCAGCAGGAGATGCTCGTCCGCGGCCTGGCCTCGCTCGCCACCCGCCCCTACAAGCAGGGCCGGTTCGTGGTGCGGGCTCTCCAGGACCTGCCCCAGATCGGCCGGGCCGTCGACTTCCGCAGCCTGGCCAAGACCCTTCCGTCCCCCGTGGCCCGCATGTTCGGCCAGGGCGAACGTCGGGTCGAGGACGATCCCGTCCAGCTGTCGAAGACCGGCGGCATCACCGCCCCCCGGACGCCGTTCAACAACAAGGTGAGTCCGCACCGCCGCTTCGCCTTCACGAGCGTGTCGCTCGATCGTGTCAAGGCGGTCAAGACCGAACTGGGCGTCACGGTCAACGACGTCGTCCTCGGCATGTGCTCGGGTGCGCTGCGCGCCTACCTGCTCGGCAAGGGCGAGCTTCCCGAAGAGTCGCTGCGGTGCATGATCCCGGTGTCGGTCCGCAGCGACGACGCCGCCAACAGCTACGGAAACCAGGTGTCGGGGATGCTGGCTGCGCTGGCCACCGACATCGAGGATCCGATCCTGCGGCTGCAGATCATCAACCAGGACACCCAGCGGGCCAAGGAGAGCCTCGGCGCCCTGCCCGCCCACCTCTTGACCGAGGCGGCCGACTTCGCCCCGCCGGCCATCACTGCCCGGGCCTCCCGGGTGATGGCCCGCACCGCGCTCGCCAACCGGATCAACCCGCCCTTCAACCTCATCATCTCGAACGTTCCCGGCCCGCAGATCCCCCTCTACGCCGCCGGCGCCGAGATGCTGCACTTCTATCCGGTGTCGGCCATCGGCGACACCCAGGGCCTCAACATCACGATCCAGTCCTACAACGGCAGCTGCGACTTCGGTCTCGTCGCCTGCCGGGAGGCCGTTCCCGACCTGTGGGACCTGTGCCACCTGCTCGAGGACGCCCTCGACGAGCTCGAGGACGTCGCCGGCCTCGCCTGAGCCCAGGCCCGGTCCGCCGGGTTCCTTCTTTCGGGCTGCTCGGGTTGTGGCCCTTCGCCGACGCCTGCCAGGATGGGCCCGATGATCCGCGATCGAAGCGTGGTAGTGATCCGTTAGCGCACGCCGAACCCCAATTTCGCGTGCGCAGTCCGGCCTCCCAAACGGGAGGCCGTCGTGGTTTTCCGGACAGGAGCAGCAGTGGAACTGAACGAACCGACCAACGGAGGGTCTGCCCTCATCCGAGCCCTCGAGCTCGAAGGTGTCGAGGTGGTGTTCGGCCTGCCCGGTGGGGCCATCCTTCCCGTGTACGACCCCATCATCGATTCGTCGATCCGCCACATCCTGGTCCGCCACGAACAGGGCGCCGGCCACATGGCCGAGGGCTACGCCCACGTCACCGGCAGGCCGGGCGTGTGCATCGTCACCTCCGGTCCGGCCGCCACCAACGTGGTCACGCCCTTGGCCGACGCCTATCTCGACTCGGTCCCCATGGTCTGCATCACCGGCCAGGTCGCGTTCCCGTCCATCGGGTCGGACGCCTTCCAGGAGTGCGACACCACGGGCATCACCATGTCGGTGACCAAGCACAACTACCTCGTCACCGAGGCGGCCGACATCCCCCGCATCGTCCGCGAGGCGTTCCACATCGCCACCACCGGTCGGCCCGGCCCGGTGCTCATCGACGTCCCCAAGGACATCGTCGACCCCGGCAACCCGGCGTCCGCCATGAACTGGTACTGGCCCACCGACGAAGAGGTGGCCGCCGGCCTCCCCGGGTACCGGCCCACCACCAAGGGACATCCCCGCAAGATCAAGGAGGCGGCCGAGCTGATCCTCGCCGCCGAGCGCCCCGTCATCTACGCCGGCGGCGGCATCCTCAAGGCCCGGGCCGCCGACGCCCTGCGGGAGCTGGCCGAGCTCACCGGCATCCCGGTGGTCACCACCCTCATGGCGCGGGGCGCCTTCCCCGACGACCACGAGCTGTGCCTCGGCATGCCGGGCATGCACGGCAACTACACCGCGGTGATGTCGTTCCAGGAGACGGACCTGCTCATCACCCTCGGGGCCCGCTTCGACGACCGGGTCACGGGCAAGCTCGACGAGTTCGCCTCGAAGGCCAAGGTCATCCACGCCGACATCGACCCGGCCGAGCTGGGCAAGAACCGCACCCCGGACGTGCCCATCGTCGGCGACGCCCGCCTGATCATCGAGGAGCTGGTGCTCGCCATCCGGGCCCAGCTCGACGGTGGCCGCACGCAGGCCGACATCTCGGCGTGGCGGTCCACCCTCAGCGGGTGGCAGGAGAAGCATCCCCTCCACTACGACCAGCCGATGGCGGGGGAGCGCCTCAAGCCCCAGTTCGTCCTCGAGACCCTGCGCGACAACACGCCCTCGGACACCATCGTCTGCTCCGGCGTGGGCCAGCACCAGATGTGGACCAGCCAGTACGGGCACTTCAACCACCCCTACACCTGGGTCAACTCCGGCGGCCTTGGCACCATGGGCTTCTCCGTCCCGGCCGCCATCGGCGCCAAGGTGGCCATGCCCGACCGCATGGTGTGGGC
>JBPPNA010000209.1:0-16477 GCA_051306355.1 Acidimicrobiales bacterium
GGCCCCCCGACCGCACCCGTGGTCGATCTGGCAGGCGGTGTGGAACACGCGGCCGCAGAATCCTTCGCCTGGAACCTCCTCCGCCGCGGCGACGCCACCGGTGCCCGGCGCGTGCTCCAGCGCTCGACCGGGCCGGTGGGCCCCTTCGTCGAGGCCACCGTCGCCCTCGCCGCCGACGGCGCGATCGAACCGTTGACCGACGCCTATCTGGCCAGCCCCGCCGGCCCGTCCAACCTCGTGTCGGCAGCCGTGGCCGCCGACTCGGGCCAGGTCCTCACCCTGGCTCGACGCCTCGTCGACGCCGGCCCCGACGGCATCGCCGCGGCCGGGAGTCTCCAGACCCACCTGCACTACGGCGAGCGCTACGACCACGCTGCTGCTGTCGGTGAGATCGTCTACTCGGGCGCGGCCGCCCGGGCACAGACCGCCTTCGACGTGGCGTGCTCCTGGTCGCGTGCGGGCGACGCCGACCGGGCGCTGGAGTGGGTGCGGCGCGCCATCGCCGACGGCTTCGCCGCTCCCCGCTTGCTCGACGGTGAACCCGACCTCGCCCCGGTGCGCGCCCACGCCGGTTGGACGGTGGTGCGAGCCGGCCTCAGTTGACCGCCCTCAGTTGACCGCCCGGTCAAGTCCCGGTTGACTGGCCGCCATGGCCATCGATTTCACGTTCCCGCCCGAGGTCGAAGCGATCCGCTTCGAGGTCCGCGACTTCATCCAGAACACGGTCAAGCCGATGGAGCAGGAGATCGCCGACAACCCCGACGATCGTGGCCTCCTCGTCCGGCACTACATCAAGATGCGGGAGCTGGCCAAGGAAGCCGGGCTCTGGCTGCCCCACATGCCCGAGGAGTGGGGTGGCATGGGCCTCGGCCACGTGGCCATGGCCGCCGTCTCGGCCGAAGCCGCCCGGTCGCGCTTCGGTCCGTCGGCCCTCAACGCCCAGGCACCCGACGAGGGCAACATGCACACGCTGTTGCACTGGGGCACCGACGAGCAGAAGCAGAAGTACCTCAAGCCCCTGTGCGACGGCTACCAGAAGGGCCCCGACGGCAAGCCCCAGGCCATCCGCTCGTGCTTCGCCATGACCGAGCCCGACGTGGCCGGCTCCGACCCGACCCTGATCCAGACGAACGCCTACAAGGACGGCGACGAGTGGGTGATCAACGGCCACAAGTGGTTCATCTCCGGTGCCCGTGGCGCCACGTTCGCCATCCTCATCGCCCGCACCGACGAGAACCCCGACAACCCTCGCGCCGGCAACTCGGCCTTCATCATCGACCTGCCCCAGGACGGCTGGGAGATCGTGCGTGACGTCGAGACCCTGGCGGGCTCACACAACCACTGCGAGATCCTCATCGAGGACCTGCGCGTCCACGAGTCGCAGATGCTGGGCGGTCAGGGCCAGGGCCACCTCCTGGGTCAGTACCGGCTCGGCCCTGCCCGGCTGGCGCACTGCATGCGGTGGATCGGCCAGGCCGAGACCGCCCTGGAACTCATGGTCGACCGCTCGCTGAACCGCTTCGCCCACGGCTCCCTGTTGGCGGAGAAGCAGGGCATCCAGTGGATGATCGCGGACTCCACCATGGAGCTGTACCAGTCCAAGCTCATGGTGCTGCACGCCGCCTCGCTCATCGACGCCAGCGGCAACGATCCCTCCGTGGTCGACTTCCGTCCCGAGGTGTCGATGGCCAAGCACTTCGTGGCCAACTCGCTGTGGCGCATCATCGATCGCGCCATCCAGGTCCACGGCGCCCTCGGCTACAGCTCCGACACGCCGCTCGGCGAGATGATGAAGCAAGCCCGTTGGGCCCGCTTCGCCGACGGCGCCGACGAGGTCCACCAGTGGCGCATCGCCGAGCGCACCATCTCGGATTGGAAGGACAACAAGACGGTCAAGAACGCGACCGGAAAGCTGCCGCTGTAGCGGTAGCAGGGCCGGCCCCAGCGCCGAGACACGACTCAACCGGCGGCGGCCTGCTCCCGGGCCCAGCGGTAGTCGGCCTTGCCTGCCGGCGAGCGCAGCACCGAGTCCACGAACACGAACCTCTTGGGCAGCTTGTAGCGCGCGATGTGGCTGGCGGCCTCGGCCAGCAGCGACTCCTCGTCGACGGTGACGCCGTGGCGGCACTGCACGATGGCCACCACCTCGTTGCCCCACTGCTCTGACGGTCGGCCGGCCACCACGACGTCGAACACATCGGGATGGTGGGCCAGGGCCTGTTCCACCTCTTCGGCGAAGATCTTCTCGCCGCCGGAGTTGATCGTCACCGAGTCGCGGCCGAACAGCTCGATCTCGCCCTCGGCGGTGAGCCGCGCCCGGTCGCCGGGCACCGCGTACCGGACCCCGTCGATCACGGGGAAGGTCTTCGACGTCTTGTCCGCATCGCCGAGGTAGCCGAGCGGGACACGCCCCTCCTGGGCCAACCAGCCGTTGCCGTCGTGGCCGGGTCCGAGCACGGTGGAGAGATCGGCAGAGACGACGACCGCGCCGGGACCGGGCGTGAACGTGCCGGTCGAGGCCTTGGCGCCGGCGGCCGAGACATGGCTCATCTGTGAGCCGGTCTCGGAGGCACCCACGGCATCCATGATCATGGCCGTCGGGAGCTGGGCGAGGAACCGGTCCTTCAACGTGGAGTTGAGTGGCGCACCACCGGAGACGACGGCCAGGAGCGAGGATGCGTCGTGATCCCCGACCTCGAGCGCGTCGACGAGCGGCCGGCCGAAGGCGTCGCCCACGATGAGCATGATGTTGACCTTCTCGCGCTCGACCAGGTCCCACATGGCCGCGGCGTCGAGTCTGGTGACCTCGTCCTGGATGACGATGGTGTTGCCCGAGTTGAAGGCGTTGAACGCCATCCAGTGCCCCGCCCCGTGCATGAACGGCGGGGCCGGGAGCATCTTGGCTCCACCGCCGCTGCTGGCGTTGTCCACGATGGCGTCGAGCGAGGCGAACTCCTCGCCGGTCGACAGGTCGCGCCCACCCATCGCACCCATGTAGATGTCGGCCTGGCGCCACAGCACCCCCTTGGGCATGCCGGTCGTGCCACCCGTGCAGAGGATGTAGAGGTCGTCGGCCGAGCGATCCACATCGGGCGGGGTCGGCGCTGCGGCGGCGAGGGCGGCCTCGTAGGCGATGGCGCCGTCGAGCAGCGGCTCGTCACCGACCTGGATCAGGGTGGTGAGCTGCGGGAGCTCGGGCAGGACGGCCGCCAGGGTGGCCGAGAATCGACCGTCGAAGACGATGGCCCTGGCCTCGCAGTTGTCGAGGAGGTACAGCAGCTCCTCCTCGACGTAGCGATAGTTGACGTTGAACGGCGCCACCCGGCCCTTGAACCCGGCCAGCATGGCCTCGAGGTACTCGTTGCCGTTGTAGAGGTAGACGGCGAGGTGGTCGAGGTGGCTCTCGTGGCCGCCCAATCCCTGGCGCGGGCTGCGGGCGCCGAGGCCGGCGTCCGCCAGGACGTTGGCGAGGCGGTTGGCCCGATCATCGAGCTCGCGATAGGTGAGCCGGAGATCCCGCCACACGATCGCCTCCCGCTCGGGGACCGCAGCGGCCACCGACTCGAACACGTCTGCGAGATTGAACTCCATGGTGCGCTTCCCCCTGCTGCGAACTCGTCGGAGGGGACGCTAGGTGGACGGTCGTGGCCGCCCCCAATCAGCTGAACCAGATGCGCTGGTGCTCCCGGCTCTGGGTGTGCAGGAGGAGGGCGACGAGCAGGATGTCGAACAACAGCGAGATGATCCCGGCCGGCAGGATGCCGGTGAGCCCGCCGACGATGACCGCCACGGCCACGCCGACGCCGAGTTGGTAGCCCCACTTCTGTTCGTTGGCGATGCCGAACCCGGCCCCGACCTTGGCGGCGATGATCAGGATGCCGAGGGGAGTACCGATGAACCCGCCCAGCGCGTCGAAGGCTGCGCTGATGTACAACAACAGCACCGCATTGCCGAGCGTCTGGGGCAGGGAATGATTGATCCAGCGGCGGGTCTCCATGGATGACAGTCTCGCAGGCCTGGCACTCGGCGCCGGAGCAGGCACCCGTCTGCGTCCGCTGACGATCGATCGCCCCAAGGTGCTGTGCCCGGTGGCCGACCGCCCGCTGATCGACCACGCCATCGACCGGCTCCGACTCGTGACCCACGATCTCGCGGTCAACGTGCACGAGTCGCAGCCCACGCTGCGCGACCACGTGCGCGACCGGGCCACCGTCTCGGTGGAGGAGGGTGAGCGCCTCGGCACCGCCGGGGCCGTGGGTGCGCTGCGCCCCTGGATCGACGGTCGGGCCCTGGTCGTGGTCAACGGCGACACGTGGTGTCCCGGCGGCACCGACGAGCTGGTCCGGGACTGGGACGGCCAGTCGATCCGGGTGCTGGTGGCAGGCGACACCCCGTTCGGACCGTCGTCGCGCATCGCCGGTGCAGTCATGGCATGGAACGATGTCCAGCGACTCGAGGCGGTGCCATCGGGCCTGTACGAGGTGCTGTGGCGCGACGCCCATGCCGAGGGCCGGGTGGAGACCGTCCACCACCTCGGACCCTTCGTCGACTGTGCCGACCCTGCCGACTACCTCGACGCCAACCTGCAGGCGGCCGGCGGATCGGCGATCGGCGCCGACGCCGTCGTGGAGGGCATCGTGGAGGACAGCGTGATCTGGTCGGGCGCCCGGGTGTTGCCCGGCGAGCACCTCGTACGAGCGATCCGAACCGACACCGGCCGCACGGTCCTCGTCCGGACCTCACACCGGACCTGACGACGAGGGCGATCAACGCCGCCGGGGTGGTGCGACCGGGGTGGCCTCGTGGTTGGCCCGCAGCTGACCGCAGGCGGCATCGATCTCGGTGCCCCGGTTCTGGCGGACGGTGGCGTTCACCCCGAGCTGATCGAGCTGGTCTCGGAAGGCGCGGACCCGTTCGGGCGCTGATCCTCGCACGGCGTATCCCGGTGTCGGGTTGAGCGGGATGAGGTTCACGTGGGCCCGCACCGATCGGGCCACGTCGGCCAGCTCACGGGCGTCCTGGTCCCGGTCGTTGACGCCATCGATCATCGCCCACTCGAAGGACAGGCGGCGATGGGTGGCGTCGACGTAGTCGGCACACGCTTCCAGGAGCCGCCCGATCGGGAAGCGACGGTTGAGCGGCACCAGCTCGTCCCGCAGCGCGTCGTTGGCTGCGTGCAGCGACACCGCGAGGTTCACCGGCAGGGGCTCGGCGGTGAGCTTCTCGATGCCCGGCACGACGCCCACGGTGGAGATGGTGATGTGGCGGGCCGACAGCCCGAGGGCGCCGTGGATCCGCTGGACCGCGGCCCAGGTCACGTCGTAGTTGGCCAGGGGCTCGCCCATACCCATGAACACCACGTTCGACAGGCGCCGGGGCCGGGCCACACGAGTGGCCACGACCACCTGCTCGACGACCTCACCGACGCTGAGGTGTCGCTCGAAGCCGGCCTGGCCGGTGGCGCAGAAGCTGCACGCCATGGCGCAACCGGCCTGCGTGCTGATGCACACGGTCGACCGGTCGGGGTAGTGCATGAGCACCGTCTCGACCGTTGCGCCGTCGCGCAGCGTCCAGAGCCACTTGACGGTGTCGCCGTCGTCGCTGATCGACTCCTCGGTCCGGTCGAGCGACGCCGGCAGTTCCGTGTCCAGACGATCCCGCAGGGCGATCGGCAGGTTGGTGATGTCGCCAGGGTCGGCCAGTTGGGTGTAGAGGCCGTCCCACACCTGGTCCACCCGGTAGCGCGGCTCACCGTCGAGCAGGACACCGAGCGTGGCCCGGTCGACGTCGTAACGGGTGTTCACGGGGATGCAGGGTACGGGCACGTACGCTGGAACCCGTGCCCGCGAGCCCGCAGTCCACGCCCGAGGGGCTTCGCCCCGAGCCCCCCATGCCCGAGCATCACCACCGCGATGTGCGCGGCGGTGCGGCCCGGGCCGCCGTGTTCGGTGCCAGCGACGGCCTCGTCTCCAACGTGGGCCTCATCCTCGGCGTGGCCGGCGCCGACCCCGCCCCTGGGGTGGTTCGCATCGCCGGCCTCGCCGGCCTCGTCGCCGGCGCCATCTCCATGGCGGCGGGCGAGTACAACTCGATGCGGGTCCAGGCCGAGCTCTTCGAGCGGGAGGTGGCGCTCGAACGGATCGAGATCCGACGCAACCCCCACGTGGAGACGGCCGAACTCGATCAGCTGTACCAGTCCCGCGGCGTCGAACCGGAGGCGGCCCGGGCCCTCGCCGCGTCGGTCATGGCCGACGAGGACCTCGCCGTGCAGACCCACGCCCGCGAGGAGCTGGGAATCGACCCCGACGAGCTCGGCTCGCCGGCCGCGGCCGCGGTGTCATCGTTCTTCGCCTTCGTCGTCGGTGCGATCGTGCCCCTGATCCCGTGGCTGTTCGGCTCGGGCACGGCGGCCATCGTTGGTTCGCTCGTCGCTGCGCTCGTCGCCGCGGTCGTCATCGGCGTCGCCGTCGCTCGCTTCACCGATCGCGGCTGGGTCCGGCCCGTGATCCGACAGGTGCTGCTCACGGCGCTGCCCGCGGCGCTCACCTTCGCCATCGGCTCGGCCGTGGGCGTGTCCGTGTAGCTACACGTCGCCCACGAAGGCCCGGTCGGTGTGGTGGACCGTGAAGCCGAGGCGCCGGTAGAGCCCGACGGCGGGCTCGTTGTCGGCGTCGACGTACAGCATCCCGGTGTCCACCGTCGCGGCCAGATGGGAGAGCCCGGCGACGCACATGGCCTTGCCGAGACCCTGGCCGTGGAAGTCCGGGTGCGCGGCGATCACGTAGATCTCGCCCCGCGGTTCGGTGTCGTCGTTGGCGTCGTGGATCTTGGTCCAGCAGAAGGCCGCCAGCCGCCCGTCGCGCTCGTGGAGGAGGAACCCGTCGGGTTCGAACCACGGTTCCTGCTGCCGGTTGCGCAGGTCGTCCATGGTCCACGCGCCCTGCTCCGGATGCCACGCGAAGGCAGCGTTGTTGACCTCGAGCCACGCCGCTTCGTCGCGGCCCGGCTCGAACGGACGGGTCACGATGTCGGTGGTCTCGGCGATCGGCAGCGGGACCCGCATCTGCCACAGGTCCCGGCCCGGCTCCAGCCCGACCTCCGCGGCGATGCGGGTGTGAGCCTCGGTGGGTTCGTAGACCCAGTAGTGCACGTGGCCGCCGCCTTCGGCCCCGATCAGGTCCGCAGCCTCGCCCAGGAGCCGGGGCGCGATGGTGAGGGCGTCGTAGCGGTGGTGCGGATCGATCAGCAGGTCGATGGCCCAGGACTGAGGGCCGTGGGTGACCTGGGCGTAGGCCACGAGGTGGTCGTGACCGAGCTCCCGCAGGACGAGGCCGGCGAACTCGGACCGGCCCCCGTGGGCGGCGTCGACCCAGCGGTGTTCGTCGATGGGCTGGTGCCCATCGGCGGCGCGCACCCGGTCGATGAGGTGCTCGACCTCTCGGACGTCGTCGTCGTCGAGGTGTCGTTTGATCTCGAGATCTGCCATGCGATGCCGAGGGTAACCGGGGTCGGCGGCGCTCCCGTTAGGGTCGCCGGATGCCCCGCACGCGGCTCCCGAACCCCGATCCGCCGTCCGGTCGCCGCCGCCCCCGCACCTCACCCGGACGGGCGCGAGCCGCCCACGAGGTGCTGGCCGAGGACTACCCGGGTACGGCGGTCGACCTGTGCGAGCTCGATCACCGGAACGCGTTCGAGTTGTTGGTGGCCACGATCCTCTCGGCGCAGTGCACCGACGAGCGGGTGAACATGACCACCCCCGAGGTTTTCCGCCGCTGGCCCGATCCCGAGGCCCTCGCCGGCAGCGACCGCGCCGAGGTCGAGGAGGTGATCCACGCCACGGGCTTCTTCCGCCAGAAGGCCAAGAGCCTCCAGGGCATGGCGCAGCTCCTCCTCGCCGAGCACGGCGGTCAGGTGCCGCGCCGGCGCGACGACCTCGTCGCGCTCCCTGGTGTGGGCCGCAAGACCGCCAACGTGATCCGTTCTGTCGCCCTCGACGAGCCTGGCCTCCCGGTCGACACCCACGTGGGCCGCCTCGCCATCCGGCTGGGCCTCACCGACGAGACCGATCCCGTCAAGGTCGAGCACGCCCTGGGTTCGATGGTCCCGGCCGGCGAGCGGGGTCTGTTCAGCCTGCGACTGATCCTCCACGGACGCAGGATCTGCACCGCTCGCCGCGCTGCGTGCGGTGACTGCTCCCTTGCGTGGTTCTGTCCGTCCTTCGGCATCTCCGAACTGCCCACATCTCCGCACAAGCCCCGAAAAACGAAGTAGTCGATGCCCCCACGCCGGGGGACGGGGATATCGTCTTGGTCAGTCCAGGTTCCCGCCACCTGCGACTGTGCGCGTCGTCGAGATCCGCCGCTCGACGACGCCGCGATGGCGCCCACCCCACCCGGGCGCCATCGCCCGCCACGGGCGCCGGTCGCACTGCGGTCGGCGCCCGTGCATTTTTTCGGCTTCGGCAGGTGGTCTGAGCAAATCGTCCAGGCGCGACCGCCGACCCCTGGACAGATCGCTCAGCAGATGTGAAGCTGGTCACCGTGTCTGGCTCCGAATCCGTCTCTGCAGCAGTCGAACTGCCCGACGATCATCCCGGAGTGCACGACGAGGACTACCGCCGGCGACGCGATGTCATCGCCTCGGTCGGCGCGGCGCACGAACCGGGCCGACCCATCCCCGACGTGACCTACACCGCCGAGGAGGACGAGGTGTGGCGCACCGTCTCGGGTGAGCTGACCGAGCTCCATCGCGACCTGGCCTGCGCCGAGTACCGCCGGGGTGCGGCCCGCCTCCATTTGCCCACCGGGCGTGTCCCGCAGCTGCGCGAGGTCGACGCGGCCGTCCACGGCCTCACCGGATTCCACATCCAGCCGGTGCCCGGGCTGGTCCCGGCCGCGGACTTCTACGGCGCCCTCGCCGATCGGCGGTTCCTGTCCACGCAGTACATCCGCCACCACTCGGTGCCCTTCTACACGCCCGAGCCCGACCTCATCCACGAGATCGTCGGCCACGGCAACATGCTGGGGAGCGGAGCATTCGCCGACCTCTACCAGGCCGCCGGACGGGCCTCGCAGCGGGTGACCACCGACGAGGCGCTCGAGTTCTTCTCCAAGGTCTTCTGGTTCACGTTGGAGTTCGGCGTGGTGCACGAGGAGGGCCCGGCAGGCAGCTCGATCCGGGCCTACGGCGCCGGACTGTGTTCCAGCTACGGCGAGATCCAGGTCTTCCGCGACGCCGAGATCCGCGACTGGGACCTCGCCGCCATGGGCAACCTCGACTACGACATCACCCAGTACCAGCCGGTGCTCTACGCCGCGCCGTCGATGGACTTCGTGTTCGACGTGCTCACCGCCTTCTTCGACCGCTTCGACGACGACACGCCACGAGGAATCCGATGACCACCACCCGGACCGGCCCAGCCACCATCGACAGCCCCGCCACCCGGCTGCGGGGTTGGGACTGCCTCGAGTTCTGGGTGGGCAACGCCCGCACCACCGCCGGCTTCCTCATCGCCGCGTTCGGCTTCGAGTGCACGGCCTACGCCGGTCCCGAGAGCGGGGTCCGCGAGAAGGCCAGCTACGTGCTCGAGCAGGGCGAGATCCGCTTCGTCGTCTCCGGCGCCCTCTCGGCCGACTCGCCCATCGCCACCCACGTGCGGACCCACGGTGACGGCGTGCACGACTTGGCCTGGCTGGTCGACGACGCTCGCGCCGCCTACGAGGCGGCCGTCGCACGCGGGGCCCGGTCGGTGCGCGAACCCTGGACCGAGCATGACGACGACGGCGAGGTGGTCTTGGCCCAGATCGGCGCCTACGGCGAGACCGTCCACACCTTCGTCGACCGGTCCCGCTGGTCGGGCGACCGCCTCGAGCCCGGCTATCACACCGACAACCTCCTTCCGACGCCGGTGGGGCCGCCGGTGGGCCTGGTGGCCATCGACCACGTGGTCGGCAACGTCGAGAAGGGCGCCCTGGACGACTGGGTCGGCTTCTACGCCGAGATCATGGGCTTCAGCCAGCTGACCCACTTCGACGACGACCAGATCTCCACCGAGTACTCGGCCCTGATGTCCACAGTCGTGTGGGACGGCACCAAGATCGTGATGCCCATCAACGAGCCCGCTGACGGCAAGAAGAAGAGCCAGATCCAGGAGTACCTCGAGACCTACGACGGTCCTGGCGTGCAGCACATCGCCATGCGCACCGACGACATCGTCGTCACCGTGGACGCGCTCCGTGCCCGAGGCGTGCGGTTCATGCAGGTCCCGGAGACCTACTACGCCGAGGCCAAGGCGCGGATGGACGGCGTCGACGGTCTGGCCTGGGACGACCTGAAGCGGCTCAACATCCTCGTCGACCGCGACCCCGAGGGACACCTCCTCCAGATCTTCACCGAGACCATCACCGATCGGCCCACGGTGTTCTTCGAGATCATCCAACGCGAGGGCGCCCGTGGCTTCGGTGAGGGCAACTTCAAGGCGTTGTTCGAGGCCATCGAGCGCGACCAGGACCGGCGCGGCAATCTCTGACTAGCGCACCCGGCTGCGGGCCCGCTCCAGCTGGCGCACGGCGTTGCGCAGCGATCGGTCGACCTCGAACAAGCCCGTGGACACCGAATCGTCCGGGTCGCCGTCCCGGCGTTCGGCGATGGTGACGATCCGCTTGGCGAGCTCCTCGAGCGCGCTGCTGATCGACGAGAGCTCTGCTGCGTCGCTGGTCACGCCCCGGTGTCTACCCGCTTCGGGGCGGGATCGTGACCCCGGTAGCCTCGCCCGGGTGACCGGCCCCTTGACGACGTTGGATCTTCGTGGCACCGACACGTCCGATCCCCACGCCCTCCGAGCGGTGCTGCCGCGTCCGAAGGCCGCCCAGGAACCACCCATCGAGCAGGTCCGGGCCGTCATCGAGGAGGTCCGCAGCGGCGGCGACCAGGCACTGCGTGACCTGACCGCCCGCTTCGACAACGTAAGCATCGACGACATCCGGGTCGATCCCGATGTGGTGGCCGGCGCCCTCGACCGTGTGTCACCCCAGCTTCGGGCCGCGCTCGAGGTGGCCCACGCCAACATCACCGCCTACCACTCGGCCCAGATCCACGACGGCGCCCGCTACGAGCGAGACGGCCTCGTGGTGCGCGAGCTTCGCCGGCCCGTCGACCGGGCCGGCCTGTACGTGCCGTCCGCGCTGGCTCCGCTGCTGTCCACTGCCCTGATGACCGCGGTGCCCGCCAAGGTGGCCGGCGTGCCCGAGACCGTGTTGTGCACGGCGCCCGGACCCGACGGTTCGGTCGACGACGGCATCCTCGCCGCTGCGGCCATCGCCGGCGTCGACGACGTGTACCGGGTGGCCGGTCCCGCCGCCATCACCGCCCTCGCGTACGGCACCGAATCGATCCGTCCCGTTGACGTGATCGTCGGCCCGGGCAGCGCACGGGTGGCCCAGGCCAAACGGGAGGTCGCGTCCCGCGGTCTCGTGGGTGTGCCGTCGAGCTTCGCCGGACCATCGGAGGTCGTCGTGATCGCCGACTCGGCCGCCGTGGTGGCCGACGTGGCGGTCGACATCGTCCTCCAGGCCGAGCACGGCCCCGACGGTCTCGCCTGGCTGATCTGCTGGGACGACGGCGTCCGGGCTGCGGTCGACGCCGCCGTGGCCGAGATCGTGGCGGCCAGCCCCCGCCGGGCCCACATCGAGGCCACGCTGGCCGACGCCGGCTACGCCGTCCTGGTCGACGGTCCCGATGCCGCGGTCGACGTGTCGAACGTGATCGCCCCCGAGCACCTCGAGATCCAGACCGCCGACCCCGACGCCTTGCTCGACCGGGTGAAGCACGCCGGCGCGGTCTTCTGCGGCCCGTGGGCACCGGCCAGCGTCGGCGACTACGCCGCCGGCCCGAACCACGTCCTCCCCACGTACGGCTCGGCCCGCTTCGGTGGCGCCCTGCGCGTGGACGACTTCTGCAAGCACGTCCACGTCGTCTCCCTCGACGAGGCCGCCCTACGCGCCATCGCCCCCCACGTCCAGGCCATGGCCGAGGCCGAGGGGCTGGCCGCCCACGCCCAATCGGTCCGCCAACGGGTCGAACGGCTCCCGCGATGAGGCGGCCGTCCGTCCGGGACGACCTCGCCCTCCACCCCGGGTACCACTCGCCCCAGGTCGACGTCGAGGTCCGGCTCAACACCAACGAGGCCCCCGAGCCTCCACCCGAAGGTTTCCGCGACGCGCTCGCCGACGAGATCGCCCGCATCGACTGGCACCGCTACCCAGACCGCGCCGCCCTCGCCCTGCGGGAGGCCATCGGTGCCCTCCACGGCGTCACGGCATCACAGGTCTTCGTGGCCAACGGGTCGAACGAGGTCCTCCAGACCCTGTGCCTCACCTACGGCGGGCCTGGTCGGTCGGTGGCCACGTTCGAGCCCACCTACGCCCTGCACTCCCACATCCCCCGAATCACCAACACGGCCGTGGTGTCGGGGGAGCGGACGGACGATTTCGCTCTCGATCTCGACGAGGTCCGGCGAGTGCTGGGCGAGCACGACCCCACCATCACGTTCCTGTGCTCACCCAACAACCCCACCGGCATGGTCGAGTCCGAGGAGACGATCCGCACCGTTGCCGACCTCGCCCCCGGTCTGGTCGTGGTCGACGAGGCCTACGGCCAGTTCGCCCCGTGGTCGGCCCTCGAGCTGGTCGACGACGAGGCCCCCATCGTCGTGACCCGCACCTACTCCAAGACGTGGTCCATGGCTGCGGCTCGGCTCGGCTACCTCATCGGTCCGTCGTGGCTGGTGGCCGAGCTCCAGGAGGTCGTGCTGCCCTACCACCTCGACTCCTTCAAGCAGGCCGCCGGTCGGGTGGCGCTGCGCTTCGAGGCCGAGATGCACGAGCGTGTCGCCACGCTGGTGGAGGAGCGAGGCCGGGTCTCGGCCGCCCTCACCGAGCTCCCCGTCACGGTGTGGCCGTCGGCGGCCAACTTCATCCTCTTCCGACCCGAAACCGACGGCGGTGGGCTCGACGGTGAAGCGGTGTGGAAGCGCCTGCTCGACGACTCGGTCCTGGTCCGCAACTGTGCCACCTGGCCCCGCCTCGACGGCTGCCTGCGCATCACCGTGGGCACCGGTGCCGAGAACGACCGCTTCCTGACCTCGCTCGCCTCGATCCTGGAGAACTGATGACCCGCACCGCCACCGTGACGCGTTCCACCAAGGAGACCGAGGTCGAGGTCACCATCGACCTCGACGGCTCGGGCACCGCCGACGTCACCACGGGCCTGCCGTTCTTCGACCACATGGTCGACCAGCTCGGCCGTCACGGTGGCTTCGACCTCACGGTCAAGGCCGAGGGCGACCTCCACGTCGATGGGCACCACACCGTCGAGGACGTGGGCATCGTGGTCGGTCAAGCCTTCCGGGAGGCGCTGGGCGACAAGGCCGGCGTGCGTCGCTTCGCCAGCGGGCTGTACCCCCTCGACGAGGCCCTGATCGAGGTCGCCCTCGACCTCTCCGGCCGGGCGTTCACTGCCATCGATCTGCCCTTCGGCGAGGTCCTGCCTCTGGGTGACCCGCCCTTCAACCCCGAGATGGCCCAGCACTTCCTGGAATCGTTCGCGTCCTCGGCGCTCATGACGCTGCACATCACGAAGCGGGCCGGCACCAACACCCACCACGTCATCGAGGCCACCTTCAAGGGCGTGGCGCGCTCGCTGCGCGACGCCGTGCGGGTGGAAGGGGCCGGCGTGCCGTCCACCAAGGGCGCCCTGTGACCGGCGCGGTGAGCGAGAAGCCCCTGATCGCCGTCCTCGACTACGGCATCGGCAACCTCCGGTCGGCCCAGAAGTCGCTCGAACGGCACGGCGCCGAGGCCCACCTCACCGCCGATCCATCCCTGGTGCGCGACGCCGCCGGCGTGGTGCTGCCCGGCGTCGGTGCCTTCGGGGCGTGCATGGACGCGGTCGACCGCACCGGTGTACACGACCTGGCGCACGAGGCCGTCGACACGGGAACACCGTTCCTGGGCATCTGCGTGGGCATGCAGCTGCTCTACGAGGGGTCGGAGGAGACGCCCGGGCGCAAGGGGCTGGGCATCCTGCCGGGGGAGTGCGCTCGCATCCCCGAGGGCGTCAAGCACCCCCAGATGCAGTGGAACGTGGTCGACGTGGTGACGCCGTCCCCCCTGTTCGCGAGCCTGCCCGACCCGATCTGGATGTACTTCGTGCACAGCTACGCCGCGCCGGTCTCCGACCTGGTCACCGCCACCTGCGACTACGGCGGCCCGGTCGTTGCCGCCGTGCAGCGCGACAACGTGCACGCGGCCCAGTTCCACCCCGAGAAGTCATCCACCGCCGGGTTGGCGTTCATGGACAACTTCATCGCCCTCACCCGGACAACCGGCGCCTGATGGACCTGTACCCGGCCATCGACCTGCGGGGCGGCAAGGTCGTCCAGCTCGTGCAGGGCGACTTCGATCGCGAGGCCGTCCACGCCGACGACCCGGTCGAGGTGGCGCTCGCCTTCGAGGCTGCCGGCGTGCCGTGGATCCACATGGTCGATCTCGACGCCGCCCGCACCGGCGAGGCCCACAACCGTGATCTCATCGCCAGGGTGTGCGAGGCGGTCTCGATCCCGGTGCAGGCCGGTGGCGGCGTTCGTTCCGTCGATGCCGCCCGAGCCCTCGCCGACGCCGGCGTGACCAGGGTGGTCATGGGCACGGCGGCCGTCCAGGACCCCGAACTGGTCGAGGCCGTCGCTGCAGCGCAGCCCGTGGCGCTCGGGCTCGACGTGCGTGGTCGTGAGGTCTCGATCAAGGGCTGGACCGAGGGATCGGGCCTCGACATCGCCGAGACCCTGGGCCGGTTGAACGGGTCGGGCGCCGCCGCCGTGGTCGTCACCCAGATCCAGGGGGAGGGCCTCCTCGGCGGCCCCGACCTCGACGGCCTCGCCGAACTGCTGGCGCTCACCGACCTCGACGTCATCGCCAGCGGCGGCGTCGGCAACCTGGTGCACCTCGTCGCGCTGGCCGGCCTCGAACGAGCCGGCCGGCGTTTGTCCGGCGCCATCGTCGGCACCGCCATCTACGAGGGCCTCGTCGACATCGCTGCGGCGGTCGCGGCCCTCGCCTCCTGAATCGGCAGGCGCTCCGTAACGCCGTAGCGTGGGATGGTGCGCAACGCCAGGATCATCCCGTGTCTCGACGTCGACGCCGGCCGGGTGGTCAAGGGCGTCAACTTCGTGGACCTGATCGACGCCGGTGATCCGGTCGAGCTGGCCCGTCGCTACGACCAACAGGGCGCCGACGAGGTGGTCTTCCTCGACATCACGGCGTCGTCCGACCAACGGGACACGATCCTCGAGGTGGCCCGCCGCACGGCGGAGGAGGTGTTCATCCCCTTCACCATCGGCGGCGGGATCCGCACCGTGGAGGACGCCCGTCGGCTGCTGCGGGCCGGAGCCGACAAGGTCTCGGTCAACAGCGCCGCCGTCGATCGGCCCGAGCTGATCGCCGATATCGCCACCGAGTTCGGAACCCAGTGCGCCGTGGTGGCCATCGACGCCAAGGCGCGCGACGTCGACGAGAGCGGCACACCCGGTTGGGAGGTGTTCGTCCACGGCGGCCGTACCCCCACCGGCCTCGACGCCGTCGAATGGGCCCGTCGGTGCGAGGAACTCGGAGCCGGCGAGATCCTCCTCACCTCGATGGATCGCGACGGCACCCGCAACGGTTTCGACCTCGAACTCACTCGGGCGGTGTGCGACGCCGTGGGCATCCCGGTCATCGCCTCGGGCGGGGTCGGCTCACTCGACCACCTCGTCGCCGGGGTCACCGAGGGCGGCGCCGACGCCGTCCTGGCCGCCTCCATCTTCCACTTCGGCGAGCACACCGTCGCCGAGGCCAAGGATCACCTGACCGCGGCAGGCGTCACCGTCCGTCCGGCCCGCTGACCTCCCGGAGGAGCTTGCCGGCATCGCCGGTAGCGTCGACCGCTCATGGCGACCGAGAAGCTGCCCATCAAGATGCTGAACGATCGCATCCTGGTCTCGGTCGACCGGGGCGAGGGCGAGCGCAAGTCCACCGGCGGCATCCTGATCCCGGCCACGGCCCAGATGGGCAGGCGCCTGGCGTGGGCCGAGGTCATCGCCACCGGCGCCAACGTCCGCAACATGCAGGTGGGCGACCGGGTGCTGTTCAACCCCGAGGACCGCTACGAGGTCGAGGTCCGGGGCGAGGACTTCATCATCCTGCGCGAGCGCGACATCCACGCCGTCGCAGCCGAGCGGCTCGAAGAGGGCGGCACCGGGCTCTACCTGTAGGGAACCGGTGTGGGGCGGCCGGCATCGGCACCTCTACGATGCCCGACCATGGCCAGTCCCACCGCCACCCCCATCGACTACGACGAGGCCCATCTGGCCAACGTCACGTTCAACGCCGATGGCCTCGTCCCCGCCATCGTGCAGGAGCAGGGCACCGGCCGGATCCTGATGATG
>JBPPNA010000211.1:0-9188 GCA_051306355.1 Acidimicrobiales bacterium
GAGGACCTCGTCGAGTGTCATCTCGGGGTTCTCGAAGAAGATCTCCGCCGCCATCTCGAGGCGGGCGGCGTCGTCCTCGGTCGGGTTCTCGCCGCCGAGGCTCATGCGCTCGTGCATCACGATGTACAGCAGGTCGGCATCCGACACGGAGTCCTCGCCGAAGCCGGGCATGCCGCCGTTCACCGGTTTCTCCGGAGCACCGTAGGTGGGGCCGACGGCCTCCGACCAGCCGGCGGAGCCGAGGCGGACCCACTGGAAGTGCTGCTCGAAGGTGGGGAACGTCTCGTAGATGGCGCCCCCGGTGAAGGCGGGACCGACCCCGCCACCGCCGCCGGCGCCGTGGCAGCCGCCGCAGCCATTTCCGGCGTAGGCCTCCTCGCCGAGGACAACGGGGCCCTCGCCGGCGGGGGGCGGATCGAGCGTGCCCACGTACACGTACGCCCACACCGGGATGGCGGCGAGGACCGGCATGGCCCAGAACGGGATCTTGCGTCGCTTCTGGTACGCCTGGACCATGGGGGAGGGCGGCGGTGCGGTGGCCGCCTCGACCGGTGCCGGATGTGCCGGCATGGCGGCGGGCGACGCCGCCGCCTTGGCCGGTGCAGCCGATGCGCTGGCGGGGGCGTCCCCCGTGTCCCCGTCGCCCGGCGCGTCGTCGCCACCGCCCATGGCGGCGCGGCGCTCGCGGGAGCGCTTCAGGAGGTGTTCGGGGATCTCGGTCAACGGGCCTCCCGTAGACGGCGGTGAACGGCGACAGGGTAGGCAGTCGGAGGCCGTCCGGACCAAGCGACGGACCGGTCGATCTCGCCGACGGGGGAGCGGGACGGCCCGAGATGGGCCGATGTGTATGGCCTCCGGGGCCCGTGGTAGACCATCTCCATCGGGCCCGAGGTCTTCGCCCAAGGCCCAGGAACCCCCATTGTGATCGATTTCACGAGGTTCGGAACGCCGTGGTTGCCTTCATACTCTCCACCTTCATCGGGATCCTCGGCCTCGTGGCCGTGGTCTGGTACGGGTCGACCCGTCGGGAGCCCGGCGCGCCGCTGACCTGGGGGCAGGCCTACCTCGCCGCAGGGTTCGCCTTCTTCTTGATGTTCTGGTGGTACGGCGTGATCCCCCACCAGTGGCTCAGCTGGGCCGACAACGAGCTCAACTGGCGCCCCGACGCCCTGCTGGCCGGCCCGAACTCGGGCACGCTCGACAACATCGTCCCGTTCACGTTGACGAAGCTGCACATCCGCGACCTCGTCGCTGTGGTGATCTACGGCGTCGGGCTCGGGCTCCAGATCTGGATCTGGGCCTGGTGGAACGACCGCAAGAAGCGGTCCGAGGCAGCCGCGGCCGTCGTCCCCACGTCGAGCTATGGCCGCCCACTGGTGAAGAAGAGCTGATCGATGGCGAAGACCGACGCGAACCCTCCACTTCCCGAATTCCGGGGCGATTACGTCCTCCAAGAGGTCGACGCCGCCTGGTTGTCGGCTGCGGTCAAGCCGAAGCAGTTCATCCACATCGACCAGTCCGAGTGCATCATGTGCGAGGGATGCGTCGACATCTGCCCGTGGAAGTGCATCCACATGGTCAGCCCATCGGCGATCGAGGAGTCCATCGGCACCGAGATGCCCGGCCTCGACCCGAGCGACCACGTGATCTTCACCATCGACGACGACGTGTGCACCCGCTGCGCGCTCTGCGTCGACCGGTGTCCCACCGGCGTCATCATCCTCGGCAAACTCGGGGACCCGGGCGCCGCCGGCGACCCCCACCAACGCACCCCGACCCATGGCTACGGCTATGGCATGCGGCTCGGTTAAGGAGACCCTCCGTGGCCAGCACCACCGAAGACAAGCCATCGTTCAGCGAGCGGATGCAGAAGTCGCTGAAGGACCTGCCCGACAACGTGCAGTCGTCCCAGGCGTGGAACTCGATCTTCCGGCCGGGCTCGATCTTTCGCAAGGGCTACACCGATTCGCCCCGGAACCGCTCCTACGTGGTGATGAACTCGGTCCTCTACCACCTGCATCCGGTGAAGGTGAAGCGCCATGCCGTGAAGGTCAGCTACACGCTGTGCCTCGGTGGATTGTCGTTCTTCCTGTTCATCCTCCTGACCGTCACCGGCATCTTCTTGATGTTCTTCTACCGCCCCACCGCGGCCGCGGCCTGGGACGACATCTACAACCTCCAGACCGGGGTCACCTTCGGCCTGCTCGTGCGGAACATGCACCGGTGGGCCGCCCACCTCATGGTGCTGTCGGTCTTCCTCCACATGGCCCGCGTCTTCTACCACGGCGCCTACAAGCCACCGCGGGAGTTCAACTGGGTGATCGGCGTGATCCTGCTGACGCTCACCCTGCTGCTGTCATTCACCGGGTATCTGCTGCCGTGGGATCAGCTCGCCCTGTGGGCCGTGACCGTGGGCACGAACATGATGGGGTACACCCCGGTCTTCGGCGACCAGGTGCGTTTCGTGCTGCTGGGTGGCGTCGAGATCGGTTCCGACACCTTGCTGCGATGGTACGTACTGCACGTCCTGATGCTCCCGTTCGTGATCGTCATCTTCATGGCGATCCACTTCTGGCGGGTCCGCAAGGACGGCGGCATCTCGGGGCCTCTGTAGGCTCGGGAAGGACACCATGACCGAGATCCCAGAACACCTCCGCAAGCGCGCCGAAGAGGCGCGAAAGAAGGCAGCGGCCGACAAGGCCGGCGGCGGCGACGCCGCGGCTGCGGCAGGCGGCGACGCCGAAGCGACGCCCGAGCAGTCCGAGGTCGCCTCCAAGATCCCCGCCCACCTCCTCGAGCGGTCCAAGGCCGCCAAGGCGGCGAAGGCCGGCGGTGGCGAGGACGCCCCCGAAGGCGGCGGCGGCACCGCGGTCGCCACCAAAGCACCTGCCGCAGCGGCGGTCGCCACCGATGGCGGGCCGGTCCCCACCGGGCCCGGTGGTCACACCCAGCGTCTCCTCACGGTCGTCAAATCCGGTTCCATCCAGGACGTCCGGTCCACGCCACTCGACAAGGTCCACGTGTGGCCGCACCTGCTCGTGGTCGAGTTCGTGGCCGCCCTCGCCGTCACCGCCTTCCTGCTGATCTTTTCGATCTTCGTGAACGCGCCACTGCTCGAGCTGGCCGACTTCAACGAGACGCCGAACCCGTCGAAGGCGCCCTGGTACTTCCTCGGCCTGCAGGAACTGCTCACCATGTTCCATCCCATGGTCGCCGGTGTGACCATTCCGGGCATGGCGCTCTTCGCCCTGATCCTGGCGCCCTACAGCGATCGCAACCCGTCGAACAAGCCGAACGACCGCAAGTTCATCATCTCGCTCATGACCATCCACCTGATGTTCTGGGCCGTGCTGGTCATCATCGGCTCGTTCTTCCGGGGACCGGGCTTCAACTTCGTGTTCCCCTGGAACGCCGGCCTCTTCTTCGAGCTGTGACCTGCTCACCCCGCATGCACGCCCCCCCAACGCCGACCCCCGCAACGCAGAGGTAACCCATGGACACCTCGACAATCGCCATCATCGCCGTCGCCGGCTTCGTCGTGCTGGCCGGTGTGCTGCTGCTCGCCGCCGCCCGGCGCAACGAGACCACCAAGGCGGTGGGTGCGCTCTCCCGCGAGACGCGCGAGCGCGACCGCGGCACTGCGCCTGTGTCCGCCCGCACCGAGGGCAAGGCCACGGCGTCGGGCAAGGAGCTCGAACTGGCTGCAGCGCTCGAACGTCGGGAATCCGGCAAGGAGCTGGTCACCGCCGGCTCGGCCGCTCCCACCGCGTGGGTCCCGCCCGACCCCGACACGCTCGGTGCCACCCGCCGCCAGTTCCTCAACCGGTCCATCACCGGGTTCTTCGTCATCGGGCTCTCCGGCTTCGGCGCGGCCTGTATCGCCTTCCTCTGGCCCCAGGCCGGCGGTGGCTTCGGTTCGGCCCTCAACCTGGGCAACATCGGCGAACTCAAGGCCGAGATCCAGTCCAACAACGGCTTCCTCTACCGCCCTGAGGGTCGCATGTGGCTCACGGAGTACCCCACCGGTGCACTCGAGAAGGCGAGGGCCGCCTACTCCGCACCCGAGCTGGCCGGCATGGAGGAGGGCATCGTCGCCCTCTACCAGAAGTGCCCCCACCTCGGTTGTCGCGTGCCCGAGTGCGTCACCTCACAGTGGTTCGAGTGCCCATGCCACGGCAGCCAGTACAACCAGGTCGGCGAGAAGAAGGGCGGGCCCGCTCCTCGTGGACTCGACCGGTTCGCCATGAGCGTGTCCGGCGGCGCCCTCACCGTCGACACCGGAACGATCATCCAGGGCCCACCCATCGGGACCAACACCACCGGCCAGGAAGCGGAAGGCCCCAACTGCATCAGCGCCGCGTCGCACTGATCTGCCAAGCCTGAGACGAAACGACCATGACCCCTCTGACCTCCGCTGTGCTCGCTGCGAGCACCGTGCAAGCAATCGGCACCGTCATTGCGCTCGTCGCGATGGTCGGCTTCGTCGTCTACGCCCTCTTCAACGTCCGGGCCGGGCGCGAGGAGGTCGGCTCCGAGCTCGAACTGGCCGCCAACCTCAAGCCGTATCTCGACGACGACGAGCTCGAGACCAAGAAGCTCGATCGGACCCTGACCATGGGCCTGGCCACGCTCGCCATCGTCGGCATCGGCCTCCCCGCCTACTGGTTGGCCGAGCCGGGCCGTCAGCAGGGGGCCATCGAGGAGTTCGGACGCGTCTTCGAGACGCGCGGCGAGGAGCTGTACACCGAGGGTGCCCAGTGCAACGCCTGCCACGGCCCCGAGGGCGTCGGCGGTGCTGCGTCCTACACCATCCTCGACGACGAGAACGAGTTCGTCGCCCAGGTCGATTGGATCGCACCCGCGCTCGACACCGTGCTCCTGCGCTACGACCGCTCCGAGGTGGCGTTCGTCCTCAACTACGGCCGGCCGTTCTCGCCCATGCCGGCCTGGGGCGCACCCGGTGGCGGCCCCTTGACCGAGCAGCAGATCGACAACATCATCGACTATCTCGAATCCATCCAGATCTCCAGCGACGAGTCCAAGGAGGCGGTCGAGAGCGAGCTGCGGTCCGCCCTCGAGCTGGCCGAGGGCGACGACATCGACTACGAGTCGCTCGAGACCGGCGAGGCGCTGTTCAACCTCGGTCAGGACAGCGGCTTCGCCGGCGGCGCCTATGCCTGCGGCCGGTGCCACACCCGGGGCTGGTCGATCGAGGCCGACACCGCAGCCCCCGAGACCGCAGATCTGGTCGACTACATCGAGTACCCCGACGGTTCGGGTGCGTTCGGACCCTCGCTGCGGTCCGGCATCATCCCCCGGCAGTTCGCCACGATCGAGGAACTGGCCGAGTTCCTCCACGTCGGCACCGTCGACGGTGAGGTCTACGGTCAGAACGGTCTCGGCAAGCAGGGCCAGATGCCCGGGTTCGGGGACAACCCCAACACCGAGGACGACAGCGAAGACGGCATGTTCACCGCCGAGATGATCGCTTCTGTCGCCCGGTACGTGGAGTCCCTCGGTGACGACTCGTCAGCGGCCGACAACGAACCAACCCAGAGCGCTGAGCGGGGCCTGACCGAAGGCGAAGCCCGCAACGCGACCGATTTGGACGACGAAGGCTGAGCCGCCATGCAGACCCTCAACCTCATCGCCGGCATCGCCTTCGACCCCACGATCCGCGGCATCCTCGCCGTCGGTGTCGGTGTCGTCGTCTTGATGGGCTCGGTGTACCTGCTGCTCGGTACCAACACCGGGAGCCGTCTCGGCTTCCTGCTCGCCCTCACAGGCTTCTTCGGCTGGATGGCGATCATGGGGGTCATCTGGTGGATCTACGGCATCGGCATGCAGGGCGAGTCACCGTCCTGGCAGGTCGTCGAGTACAACGCCGCAGACACCTCGTCGGCAGTGACCGAGACCGTCCGGGCTCTCGATCTCTCGGTCCTTCCCCAGGACGACGACGGCGTCGACTACGAGCTGCTCGAGACCCTGGCCGAAGAGGATCCCGGCGCCTTCGCCGCGCTCGACGAGGAGCTGCAGGACGCGACCGATGGGTGGCAGCTCCTGGCCGCATCAAACCCGGCGCGCGGCGAGGCCGAAGCCACCGTGTCGGACCAGCTGCCCGACTGCGACACCTGCGACTTCGGCATCGAGGGCCCGGCCGACTACGTGGTTCTCGAGGCGTTCGAGACCGGGGGCAAGGAAGGCCTGCCCGCAGATCCCAGCCGGTGGGACCGCATCAAGACCCAGGTGGTGAGCGCGCTCACCATCAAGAACCCGCCGCGCTACGCCGTGGTGCAGGTCCAGAAGGTCATCGAGCAGGAGGCGGTCCCCGGTGAGGCGCCCCCCACGCCCGAGGTCGATCCGAACGAACCGGTCATCTCGGTCGTCATGATCCGTGACATCGGTGACCTCCGCTTCCCGGCTGCGGTGGTGACCATCGGCAGCGGCTTGCTCTTCGGGCTCCTGTGCTGGGTGCTGCACCAGCGTGAACGGATCCTCGAGGCCAACCTGGCCGCAGCGCAAGTGCAGCGGGTCTGAGCATGCTGGGTCAGTACCTGCCGCTCGCGGTCCTGCTGATCCTGGCCGGTGTCTTCGTCGCCGGGAGCTTCGGCACCCGCAAGCTGTTGGCCCCTGACCGCCGGACCGAAGCGAAGTACTCGCCCTACGAGAGCGGCATCGTGCCGACGCGCGAGCCACCGGAGCGCTTCCCGGTGAAGTTCGCCCTCGTCGCCATGTCGTTCATCGTGTTCGACATCGAGATCATCTTCCTGTACCCCTGGGCCACGATCTACCGGGAGCTCGGGGTCCACGGGCTGTTCGCCGTGTTGCTCTTCTCGGTGCCGATCGTCGTCTCGCTCGCCTATGAGTTCAGCAAGGGTGCCCTCGACTGGGGCCCTGCCCGGCGTAGGTCGCACCGGGACGACATGGTCTCCTCGGACCGCACCACAGCGTCCACCGTCCGCCGCGTCGGTCTGGACGGCCGCGAGCCGATCCGACCCACCGAAGCGGCCTGACCCCCTGCCGAAGAGAAAGCAGTGAACGCCCATGGGATGGGACATGTCAGAGGGTCTCGAAGGCCTCGACCACAACGTCCTGACCGGCCGGGTCGAGGATCTCGTCAACTGGGCCCGTAAGTCCAGCATGTGGCCGGCGACATTCGGCCTGGCCTGTTGCGCGCTCGAGATGATGGCGGCCGGCGGCGCCCACTACGACATGTCGCGCTTCGGGATGGAGGTCTTCCGCGCCTCCCCGCGCCAGGCCGACCTCATGATCGTGGCCGGTCGGGTCAGCCAGAAGATGGCGCCGGTGCTGCGCCAGATCTACGACCAGATGATGGAGCCCAAGTGGGTCCTGTCCATGGGTGTGTGCGCCAGCTCCGGCGGCATGTTCAACAACTACGCGATCGTGCAGGGCGTCGACCAGATCGTGCCCGTCGACGCGTACGCACCGGGTTGCCCTCCGGGACCCGAGACCTTGATCCACGCCATCAACACCATCCACGAAAAGGTCCTCTCCGGCGAGATCCTCCGCCGCCGTGAGGAGACGGGTGCCGGTGCCGGGATCGTGCTTCCCCAGCTCGATGGTCAGAGCGGCTCGGATCAGCCCGTGACGCTGGGCAGGTCATGAGCGACACCGACCCGCAGCACGAGGAACACGACCCGGACGAGGAGCCCGTGGTCGACGACACCACCGCCGAGCCCGAGCGGCTGTACGACGAGCTGGTGACCTACTCGCGGGGCCAGCAGGTCATCCATGCAGACCGCGCCCGCCTCGCGGAGATCGTCGAGCGCCTGCGCGACGAGGAGGGCTTCAACGTCTGTATCGACGTCACCGCCGTCGACTACCTGACCTACGGCTCCCCCCGCCACCTCCCCGACGGCATCGGGCCCGAGCGCTTCGAGGTGGTCGTCAACCTGCTCAGCCACGAGAGCCGCAGTCGGATCCGCATCAGGGTCCAGGTCCCCGTCGACGACCCCAGCGTGGCCAGTCTCTTCGACATCCACCCGGGCAGCGAGGCCATGGAGCGCGAGGTGTACGACATGTTCGGCATCCGCTTCGACGGCCACCCCGACCTCACCCGCATCCTGATGCCCGAGGACTGGGAGGGCCACCCGTTGCGCAAGGACTACGCCATCGGCCGCATCCCCGTGCAGTTCAAAGGCGTGGTGAACGAACGATGAGGCACCCGACGACTCGTCACCACGCTTCGCAGCGACAAGGCGTGGTGAACGAACGATGAGCACGTACGCCGGCCAGGATTCCTCCTTCACCAACGAGGGCGGCCAGGAGATGTCGCTGCGTGCCGAGAGCGGCGCCGAGACGCTCCTGCGTGAGTCGGGTGCCACCCTCCGGATGTCCGAGGCCGAAGCGGCAGCCCTGTCGAGCGTCGGCGAGGGCGACGACAAGACCATGATCATCAACATGGGCCCGCAGCACCCGTCGACGCACGGTGTGCTCCGGCTCATGCTCGAGCTCGAGGGTGAGACCGTCCTTCGCACCAAGCCGATCATCGGTTACCTCCACACCGGCATGGAGAAGACGGGCGAGGATCTCACGTTCCTGCAGGGTCCCACCAACGTCACCCGGATGGACTACGCGGCCCCGCTGTTCAACGAGCTCGTCTTCTCCATGGCCACCGAGAAGCTCCTCGGCATCGACGAGGACATCCCGCCTCGGGCCCAGTGGATCCGGATGCTGCTCACCGAGATCAACCGGATGAGCTCGCACCTGCTGTACATGGCCACCAACGGCATGGATGTCGGCGCCGTCGGCATGATGATCTACGGCTGGCGCGAGCGCGAGGAGACGCTGCGCCTGCTCGAGAAGATCACAGGCCTGCGGATGAACCACAACTACATCCGCCCCGGTGGCGTGGCCGCCGACCTCCCCGACGGCTGGCGCGACGACACCCTGAAGTTGCTCGACTACCTCCCCGAACAGCTCGACGAGTTCGACGTGCTGCTCACCGGCCAGCCCATCTATCGCGAGCGGTTGCAGGGGGTGGGCGTCATCACCGACACCGAGGCCATCGCCCTCGGCGCCACCGGCCCCATCCTGCGGGCCACCGGCGTGCCATGGGATCTGCGACGTGATGATCCGTACCTCTTCTACGACCAGGTCGAGTTCGATGTACTGGTCGGCGACTACGGCGACAGCTTCGACCGCTACGCCATCCGGCTCAACGAGAT
>JBPPNA010000227.1:0-11093 GCA_051306355.1 Acidimicrobiales bacterium
CCCGCGACCGACGTCTCCCGACGGCGCGCTGATGTCGAAGGCCGAGGGGGCGGCGGTGCCCTGCGATGCCCGCCGGTACTCCGAGAAGTTGATGAAGGCGAGGAAGGCAGCGAAGAACGCGGCGTAGCGGAACGTGTCGGAGTGGGTGTAGGCCCACACTGCAGCGGCGCCGCCGACCACGATCGACAGGATGCGTGCCTTGTCGATGCCGATGAGCTCGGTCATGACGTGGCCGCCGTCGAGGGGGCGGATGGGCAGGAGGTTGGCGATCGACCACCAGATGTTCACGTACACGGCGAAGAAGACCACCGGCCACAACCCGAACCCGCCCTCGTAGCCGAACCACAGGTCCTGGCCGTAGTCGCTCTCCCGCAGGAGGTAGGCCGGGACACCGAGCAGGGCCATGGCGGCCACGGGGCCGGCCAGCGACACCAGGATGGACTGGGTCCTGCCCAGCCGACGCTGCGACAGGGTGACGCCGCCGAAGCCGTGGAGCACGATGCTGGAGCGCTGCCCGAACGCCTTCAGGGCAATGGCGTGGCCCAGCTCGTGCACCAGGATCGACACCAGCACGACAGCCACCCAGATCACGATCAGCTGGACGTCGCTGAGGTTGAAGGCCAGGAACACGGTGACCAGCCAGAACACGGGCTCGATGCGGATCGGAATGCCGGCGATCCGGAAGTGTGCGTGGGCGGCCACGGCGTGACTCTACGGCTCGTCCTGTCCGTAGGATCACCACGTGAGCGCCCTCCCCGACGCCGACCACCTCCCCGAGGGTGAGGACAAGGTCCGGGCCGTCCGGGCGATGTTCGACACCATCGCCCCCCGCTACGACCTGGTGAACCGGATCATGACGTTCCGGCTCGATGTCGGGTGGCGGCGCAAGGCCATCGGGTCCCTCGGTCTGGGTACCCGATCGGTCGTCCTCGACCTCGCCTGCGGGACGGGCGACATGTGCATCGATCTCGAGCGAGCCGGCTACCGGCCGGTCGGTGCCGACCTGTCGTTCGGGATGCTGGCCGCCGCCCGCACGGCCGCTCCCCTCGTCCACGGCGACGGTCTCGTGCTCCCCTTCCCCGCCGACTCGATCGACGGCGTGACCTGCGGATTCGCCCTGCGCAACTTCGTCGACCTCGAGCCCATGCTGGGCGAGTTGGCCCGAGTGCTCCGCCCTGGGGGACGGATCGCGCTCCTCGACGTGGCCGAGCCCCCGAACGCCCTGCTGCGGTGGGGCCACTCGATCTACTTCGGCACGGTGGTGCCGGTCATCGGCGGTTGGCTCTCCGACCGGGCGGCGTACCGATACCTGCCCAAGTCGGTGGCCTACCTCCCCGAGCCGGCGGAGTTGCGCCAGCTGATCGTCGATGCCGGGTTCGGCGACGTCGACCGGGTGCTGCTCACCGGTGGCATCAGCCAGCTCTACACGGGCACCCGCACCGGGTGAGCTCGACGGGCGTGCTGCGAGCGCGGACCACCCGTCTCGACGCCGACGTCGATCTACTCGACGTGGCCGGCCACGACGGGATCGTGTTCGAGAAGGGCGACGACGGCCTGGCCGGACGGGGCGAGGCCCTGCGGATCGAGGTCGGGTCCCTGGCATCGGACGAGCTGGCTGCGGTCGGTGCGCGCCTGGGCGAGATCTTGGTGGACGACGACGTCGGCCGACCTGGTACCGGCCCGGTGGCGTTCGCTGCGCTGCCCTTCTCGTCGAGTGCCGCAGCCTTCGTGGTGCCCCGGCTCCTCGTCGGACGGGCGGGTGACGGCACCCGGTGGATCACCCACATCGGTGGTCCGGCAGACGATCCGTCGGGTGAGCTCCCGCTCCTGGCGCCGGAGGTGGTCGAGCCCCGGGCCCGACGCTTCGAGGTCGAGGCGGTCCAGGACCCCGACCGGTGGATGACGTCGGTCCGACACGCCACCGAGGAGATCGCCGCGGGCCGGTTCGACAAGGTGGTCCTCGCCCGAGAGGTGCGGGTCACCGGTGACGCGCCGATCCCCCGTCGCGACCTGCTCGCCCGGCTGCGCCGGAGCTTCCCGGGTTGCTTCAGCTTTGCCGTGGGATCGATGGTGGGCGCGTCACCGGAGCTGCTCGTGTCCCGGGTGGGCGACACCGTCCGGGCCCATCCCATGGCGGGCACCGCTCGGCGTGGCGGCGATCCCGCAGCCGACGCCCGCCTGGCCGCGAAGCTGCTGGCGTCGGCCAAGGACCGGGCCGAGCACCAGATCACCATCGACATGGTGTGGGACACGCTCCTGCCGTTCTGCTCCTACGTCGACTCCGAACCCGAGCCCTCCGTGGTGGCGGTGGCCAACGTGCAGCACCTCGCGTCCCTGGTCGAGGGGCGCTTGTCGCAGCCGGCCGCCTCGGCCCTCGACCTCGTCAGCGCGCTGCACCCCACGCCGGCGGTGTCGGGCTGGCCACTGGCGCCGGCGCTCGCCCACCTCGCCGCTCACGAGGACCTCGACCGGGACCGCTACGCCGGCCCCGTGGGCTGGGTGGACGCGGCGGGCAACGGCACGTGGGCGGTCGGGATCCGTTCGGCGATCGTCGAAGGACACGTCGCCCGGCTCTTCGCCGGCGTGGGCGTCGTGGCCGACTCCGATGCCGAGGCCGAGCTGGCCGAGACCGACGCCAAGTTCCAGGCCGTGCTCTCGGCCATCCTCCGCCCCTGATCCTCAGCGCTCGAGCGCTGTCGCCACCGCGGCGTGGAGCCGTGCGTGGACGGCGACGTTGGCGTCGCGATCGGAGCGGACGACGCACACCCGCACGCCGGGCTTCCAGTCAAGCGCGGCGAGGGTGTCGACCTCGTCGGCATCCACGCCGTGGGCGCGCGCCACCGCGACGAGGTCGAGGCCGTGTGGCGTCCCGAAGAGTCGTTCGAAGCGATCACCGGGCAGGCTCGAACGCTGCGGGAGGAACGAGAAGATGCCACCGCCATCGTTGTCCATCACGACGATCGTGAGATCGACACCCCGGTCGGCCAGACCGAGCAACCCGTTGACGTCGTGGAGGAAGGCGATGTCGCCGATGAGCAGCGTGGTCTTCGCGCCGGTGAGGGCGGCCCCGACCGCGGTGGACACCACACCGTCGATGCCGTTGGCTCCCCGGTTGGCGATGACGCGCAGGTCACGGCGACCGGCGCCGAACCACTCGACATCGCGCACGGGCATCGACGACGACGTCACGAGGACCGCACCAGGCGGCAGAGACACCGTCAGGTGGCGTGCCACGCCCGGTTCGCACATCGGGTCGGTTGCCAGCACCTCGTCGATGGCGCCGGCCGCAACGGTCTCGGCGGCGCGCCAGGCGTCGAGCCACTCGGCCACCGGCTCGTGACCCTCGGCGACGGCGGGCACGGCGTCGATCATGACGGCGGCACGGTGGGCGGGATCCGGCCACCACCCCTGGGGCGCCACGACCACCTCCTCCGGTGCCGCACGGTCGAGCCACTGCCCCAGCACCTTCGACGCCGGCATGCCACCGGAGCGGATGACGACGTCGGGGAGGGAACGATCGCCGAAGGCCGTGCGCAGGATCGGGTCGAAGCAGTCGATGCTGTCGGGCCCGGCACAGCCGGACGCCGGGTCGGCGAGGAGCGGCCATCCGAGCGACCGGGCCAAGGTCACGATCGCATCGGGGTCCGACGTGCCTCGTCCGGCGACGACCACCCCACGTGCGCTGGTGAGGGCCTCGTCGAGCACCGGGGCCGAGCGCGCCGCCCGGAGCCGGGCGTGCCACGGACCCGCAGCGCGTGCCGGAGGCAGCGGGCCGGGCTCACCGACCAGCGGTTCCCGGAAGGGGAGGTTGAGGTGGACGGGTCCGGGCCAGTCGCCCGTGGCCTCGGCCCAGGCCCGGGCCGCCAGCGACCGCCACGTGCCGGCCTGCGATCCGTCGGCCACGCCCGGATCGGTGAAGAAGCGCACCGAGCGCCCGAAGAGGTGGGTCTGGTCGACGGTCTGGGGGGCTGCGACATCGCGCAGCTCCGGGGGGCGGTCGGCCGTGCACAGGATGAGACCGACGCCGGCGAGATCGGCCTCCACGGCGGCGGCGTGCAGCTGGACCACCGCGGTGCCGCTGGTCGTGACCACGACGACGGGCCGGCGGGTTGTGGCGCCCAGACCCACGGCGAGGAACGATCCGGAGCGCTCGTCGTGGTGGACGTGGGTGCGGACCCGATCGTCGGTGGCCAGGGCCAGCGTCAGCGGGGTGGAGCGGGAGCCGGGGCAGATGACGGCGTCGGTGAGACCGCACCGCACCCACTCGTCGACGAGCGTGGCGCAGAAGGTGGTCTGGGCGTCCGGGCTCCACCCGCGTTCGTCGCTCACGGGTCGTATGTCACCATGCCCGACCATGTGGTTGCACGCGGAGCGCGACGGCGAGGGTCCGCCGATGGTGCTGGTGCACGGCTTCACCCAGACCCGCACCTGCTGGGAGCCGATCGCCGCCGACCTGCAGCGAGACCACACCGTCATCCGGGTCGATGCGCCCGGCCACGGCATGTCGGCCGAGGTCATGGCCGGTTTGCGGGACGGCGGGCGGATGATCGCCGACCAGGGGGGTGAGGCCGTCTACCTGGGCTACTCGATGGGGGGCCGCTACCTGATCCACCTCGCGCTGGCCAACCCGGAGCTGGTGCGCGGGTTGATCCTGGTGGGGGCCACTGCCGGCATCGACGACCCGACCGAGCGGGCAGACCGGGCCGAGGCCGACCGGACGATGGCGGAACGGGTCCGCACCATGGGCTTGGTCGAGTTCGTGAAGTGGTGGGTCGCCAACCCGATGTTCGCCGGCATCCCGTCCCAGCACCAGTTCCTCCTGGAGCGGATGGAGAACACGGTCGAGGGGTTGGCGAACTCGCTCCTCCAGGCCGGGACCGGCAACCAGGATCCGACGTGGGACAGACTCGATCGGCTCGACATGCCCGCACTGGTCGTGGCGGGCGCGCTCGACGACAAGTTCGCCGTGCTCGGCGAGCGGCTGGCGGCATCGATCGGCGCCAACGCCACGCTGGCCCTGGTGCCCGATGCCGGCCATGCCGCCCACCTCGAGCAGCCCGAGGCGTTCCTGGAGATCGTGCGGGGCTGGTTGGAACGGTACGGGCTCTAGCATCCGCGGCGGTCACGCCGAGAGAGCCAGCCCGGAAGCCAGCAGCAGACCGAAGGCGAGCTGCACCTGGCCCGTGGCCACCAGCACCGGGACGAGCTGCGGGCCCGTGGCGCCGGCCAGGACCCGCTGCACCGGCCCGACGGCCAGGACCAGGGCCAGGGCGGCACCGGCGACGGCGGGGCGTTCCAGTGCGAGGGGGACGAGCAGCAGGAATGCCACGGCCAGCATGGCGACGTAGAGCTGCCGGGTGCGGACGTCGCCGAGACGCACGGCCAGGGTCTGCTTGCCGACGACGGTGTCGCCGGGAATGTCCCGGAGGTTGTTGGTGACCAGCAGGGCGGTGGCCAGCAGACCCACGGGGACCGACGCCAGCAGACTGAGCGCGGTGATCTCCTCCACCTGGACGTAGGTCGATCCCACGGTGGCCACCACGCCGAAGAAGACGAACACGAAGAGCTCGCCGAGACCCAGGTAGCCGTACGGCTTCGGACCACCGGTGTAGAACCAGCCGGCGGCGATGCTCACCACGCCCACGGCGATCAGTTCCCAGCCGACGGCGGCCACCAGTGCGAAGCCGACGGCACCGGCGACGGCGAAGCAGATGATCGCGGCCCGCTTCACGGCGCCTGGCTCCTTCAGCGCCCAGCCGACGAGGCGGACCGGCCCGGTGCGGGCCCCGGGATCGTCGGTGCCCCGGATGCCGTCGCTGTAGTCGTTGGCGTAGTTCGTCGCCACCTGCAGGGCGAGGGCGACGATGCCGGCCGCGACGGCGCGCCAGGCGATGAGGGGACCATCGACACCTCTGGCCGCCGCCGTCCCCACCACGACCGGGACGATGGCGGCGGGAAGCGTGCGCAGACGGGCGCCGGCGATCCATGCCCGTGCACCGGAGGGGAGGGAGTCGGAAGGCTGGGACTCAGGCACGACCGGCAGGTCTAGCGTGCCGGTGTGGCGACGTTGGTGGCGATCGAGGCGACGGGCCGGCGGTTCGTCGACGAACTGGTCCGGACGTGGGCCCGGGGCGATGCCGTCCTGCCTGTCGACCCGCGTTTCCCCGGTCGAAGGGCCGACCAGCTCGTCTCGGCGCTCCGTGCCGGGGAGCGGATCGATCCCGACGTCGCGCTGGTCGTTCCCACCAGCGGGACGACGGGCGCTCCCAAGGGTGTGGAGCTGACCCACTCGCAGGTGGCGGCGTCCGCCCGAGCGACGTCGTCGTTCCTCGATGTCGACCCTTCGAGACACCGCTGGCTGGCCTGCCTCCCGCTCGCCCATGTCGGCGGGCTCTCCGTCGTCACGCGGGCGCACCACTCGGGGACCCCGCTGACCGTCCACGACGGCTTCGACCCTGCCGCGGTCGATGCCGCCGCAAAGACCGGGTGCACGCACGTCTCGCTCGTCGGCACCGCGCTCCGGCGCATCGACGCCACAGCGTGGGAGCGGATCGTGCTCGGCGGCTCCGCGCCCCCACCCGACCGCCCGGTCAACAGCGTGGCCACCTACGGGCTCACCGAGACCGCCAGCGGCATCGTGTACGACGGGGTGGCGCTGGGCGGGGTCGAGCTGCGCATCGATGGCGACGAGATCCTCGTGCGGGGGCCGATGGTGGCGACCAGCTACCGGGACGGCACCCCGGCCGTGGACGCCCAGGGCTGGCTCCACACCGGCGATCTCGGCCGGCTCGACGACGGCGTACTCACCGTGTTCGGTCGGAAGGGCGACATGATCGTGACCGGAGGGGAGAACGTGCACCCCGACCCGGTCGAGCGTCGCCTCCGGGCCCATCCCGCCGTCGCCGACGCCGCCGTGGTCGGGCGGGCCGACGAGGAATGGGGTCACCGGGTGGTGGCCGTCGTCGAGCTCGCCGCGGGGGCTTCGACGCCGTCACTCGGCGAGCTCCGTGACTGGGTGCGGGCCGAGTTGCCGGCGTGGTGCGCTCCGAAGGAGCTCGAGATACGCACGTCACTCCCCCGCACCTCGTTGGGGAAGGTCCGTCGGGGCGAGCTGGCCTGAACCCCTGGCGGCTCAGCCGTGGGGGCTGATGAGGGCGCCCCCGTCGACGACCAGGGTGTGACCGGTGATCCACGACGACAGGTCCGAGGCCAGGAACAGTGCGGCGTTGGCGATGTCGGCGGGCTCGCCGAGGCGCCCGAGGGGCGTGTGGTTCGCCATGGCCTCCTCGTTGGGCTCCCACAGCGCCCTGGCCATGTCGGTCTTCACCAGGCCGGGGGCGATGGCGTTCACCCGCACCCCGGGCGACAGATCGGTGGCCAGGTTCTTGGTGAGGTGGATCAGGGCCGCCTTGGTGGTGTCGTAGATGCCGATGACGTCGCTCACCGTCATGCCGCCGATGGAGGCGATGTTGATGACCGCGCCACCGCGCTGGCGCATCGAGGCTCTCCACGCCTCCTGGGTCCAGACCAGGGGGCCGCGGAGGTTGACCTCGAAGGTCTTGTCGTAGCGGGGCAGGTCGATGTCGATGGCGGCGCCGTAGTACGGGTTGGTGGCCGCGTTGTTCACCAGGATGTCGACGGCGCCGAAGGCATCGACCGTGGCCTGCACGCACGCCGCGGCGGCGTCGGGGTCGCCGGCGTTGGCCGCGAACACGGCGGTCTCGCCGTCCATGTCGGCCGCTGCGGCCTCGAGCGCGTCCTGCTTGCGCGAGCTCAGCATCACCTTGGCCCCGGCACCGGCGAACGTCTTGGCGATGGCCTTGCCGATGCCCTTCGACGCCCCGGTGACGAGGGCGACCTGTCCGTCCAGTCCGATCTCCATGTCGGCGCAACGTAGTCCCCGCCCTAGCGTCGGAGGCGTGAACCGTCTTGCCCGGGAATCCAGTCCGTACCTGCGCCAGCACGCCGACAACCCGGTCGACTGGTGGCCGTGGGGGCCCGAGGCCATGGCCGAGGCCGAGCGGCGTGACGTGCCGATCCTGTTGTCGGTCGGGTACTCGGCCTGCCATTGGTGCCACGTGATGGCCCACGAGTCGTTCGAGGACGAGACGACGGCCGCGTACATGAACGAGCACTTCGTCAACGTGAAGGTCGATCGGGAGGAACGACCCGACGTGGACGCCGTGTACATGGACGCCGTGCAGGCCATGACCGGTCGGGGCGGCTGGCCCATGACCGTGTTCCTCACCGCCGACGGCCGCCCGTTCTACGGGGGCACCTACTTCCCCCCGGCGGGTCGGCAGGCCATGCCGGGTTTCGGTGACCTGATGGCCGCCATCGTCGACGCCTGGACCAACCGGCGCGAGGAGCTCCTCGACCAGGCCGGTCAGCTCTCCGAGGCCCTCGGTCGGACGAGCCAGCTCGAGGCCAGCGAGGAGATCATCGGCCCGGAGGTGCTGGAGGGCGCCTACCGCCACCTGCGCAGCGTGCACGATGACGACTGGGGCGGATTCGGTCACGCCCCGAAGTTCCCGACGCCGCAGAACCTCGACTTCGTGGTCCGCACGCTCGCCCGCAACGGGTCCGCCGTGACCCAGGCCATGGTGGAGACGTCACTCGACGCCATGGCATCGGGCGGCATGTTCGACCACCTCGGCGGCGGCTTCGCCCGGTACTCCGTCGATCCGCACTGGGTGGTCCCCCACTTCGAGAAGATGCTCTACGACCAGTCCGGAATGCTGAAGCTCTACATCCACGCCCATCAGGTCACCGGCCACGAGCGCTACCGACAGGTGGCCACCGAGGTCGTCGACTACGTGCTCCGCGATCTCCGCCAGCCAGGTGGCGGCATCGCGTCGGCGGAGGATGCTGACTCGTTGGATGCGTCGGGCCACAGCGAGGAGGGCGCCTTCTACGTGTTCACGCCCGACGAGGTACGAGCAATCATCGACGATGTCTCGCTCGCCGAGGCGGCCATCCGGTACTGGGAGCTCGACCGGGACCCGAACTTCGAGGGGAAGTGGATCCCGGCCCGCACCCACCACCGGGGCGACTGGGTCCGATCCCCCGAGATCGAGACCGCCCGGCGGTCGCTGTTCGAGGCCCGGGCCCGGCGCCCCCGGCCCGGGCTCGACGACAAGGTGCTCACCGAGTGGAACGCGCAGTGGATCGCCGCTCTGGCCGAGGCCGGCACGGCGCTCGATCGTCCGGACTGGGTCGACGCCGCCGTGGGGACCGCCGAGTTCCTGCTCGCCGACCTCCGACGCGACGACGGTCGGTGGCTCCGGGCCTGGCAGGCCGACAGCGGGGCCAAGCACCTGGCCTTCGCCGGCGACCATGCTGCGTTGGTCGACGCCTTCACCCGCCTGACCGAGGCCACCGGCGAGGCTCGGTGGTTGACGCACGCTCGCGGCGCGGCCGGCGCGATGGTGGAGCTGTTCTGGGACCACGACCATGGTGGGCTGTTCACCACCGGCACCGACGGCGAGCGCCTCGTCACCAGGGACAAGGACCTCCAGGACGGTGCCCAGCCGTCGGCCAACTCAACGGCCTGCCTGGCACTTCTCCGCCTGAGCGCACTCACCGGCGACGACGGCGACCGCGCCCGCGCCGAGGCGATCCTGCGTCTCACGGGCCGGCTCGCCGGCGAGGCCCCGACCGGTTTCGGGGTCCTGCTCGCTGCGCTGGACCTGCACCACTCTGGTTCGACCGAGATCGTCGTCGCCGGCGGCCGCCCCGACCTCGTCGCCGCCGTACATCGCCGGTACCTGCCCAACGCCGTGCTGGCCTGGGGTGAGCGATTCGACTCACCGCTGTGGGAGGGACGTGAGGACGGCCGGGCCTACGTCTGCCATCGCTACGCCTGCCAGCTGCCGGCGGATGACGTGGACACGCTGCTCGCCCAGTTGGGCTGACCTACCAGGACCCCCGGTGGACGATGTCGTCGAGGGGCGGCCGGGGGCGGCGGGCGCTGCGTCCGGGTTCGTCGGGCGCGGGATGGCCGATGGCGATCGTCCCTGCGGCTCGTCGGTCAGCGGGGACGGCGAACCGCTCCCGGACCGCCGTCTCGTGCTCGAACTGGCCGAAGAAGCAGGCGCCGAGGCCGGCCGCGGTGACGGCCAGGAGGAGGTTCTCGACCATGGCGCCGGTGTCGATCCACCAGTACGGCACGGGCCACGCATCGGGTCCGGCACCGAGCCCCGTGCCGGCCTTGTCCAATTCCGCGTAGCGCTCGACGTAGGCATCGGGGCGGACATAGGGCACGACGAGAGCCGGCGCCCGCAGCAGTCCCTGCCACCGGAACGTCGACCGGCGATCCCCCAGCGTCGTGTCCCAGTAGCGCGCCGTGTGGTCGCCGGTGAGGACCAGCAGCTCCCATGGCCGGGTGTTGCCCGCCGACGGTGCCCGCCGAGCCAGGTCGAGCAACATGTCGAGTTCGGCGGGGGCGACGGTCTCGTCGGTGAAGGACCGGATCATGCGACGGGACCGGATGGTCTGTGACAGCCGGTCGAACGTTTCTCCCCGGTCGGTCACGCCGGCACGGTGTCGCGGAGCTCCGCGAGCACGTCGCGGCTCCGGTCGGTGCTGAGCTGACGGGCGGCCGAGTCATAGGCCACGCGGGTCACGATCTCGTTGTCGCCGCTGCGCATCATGTTCCCGCCCATGGCGCCGAGGTCCTCGGCGCGAGGGCGCACGAGCAGGACCCGGGCGCCCGTGCTGCGGGCCTGGGCCACCTCGCGGGCGACGCGGGACTGGGCGAAGCCCCGCATGGCGCGGTCGATGCCCCGGGGCGGGCTGGTCGGGTCGAAGGCCATCGGCACGACACCGACGATCACCGACGGATCGATCTTGGTGGCGAGGTCGAGGTTGGTGGTCGAGTGGATGCCGCCGTCGACCAGCGTGCGCCGACCGACCCGCATGGGCTGGAAGAAGCCAGGGATGGCACAGGACGCCTTCACGGCAGTGTGGAGGTCGGTGCGGGGCGGGTTGCGCCGGCCGAGCACCACGCGTCGTCCGGTGCGGACGTCGACCGTGACCAGCCAGAGCGGCGCAGGAGGCCAGGCCGTGGGCATGAACTGCGACAGGGTGTCCTC
>JBPPNA010000235.1:0-8216 GCA_051306355.1 Acidimicrobiales bacterium
GTCGGTGATCGCCATCGTCAACCGGCGGGGCTCCGACCTCACCGACCGGGCCGAGGGCGTGCTCTACACGTCCGACGGTCGCGACGTGGAGATGGCGGTGCCGTCGACCAAGGCGTTCTACGCACAGATCGCCGCCGGCAACCTGCTCGCCATCGCCATCGCTGCCGAGTGGGGTGAGAAGCCCGACCAGAGCCTGCTGCGAGCCATGCGCGACCTGCCCGACGCCATGCGGGCCACCCTGGAGACCCGGCCGGCGATCGCCGAGGCCGCCCACGAGTGGTGCCCGCCGCGGCGGTACTGGGCGCTGGTCGGCAACGGCACCAACCGCATCGCCGCCGAGGAGCTGCGGATCAAGCTGTCGGAGCTCTGCGACAAGTCGATCGCCTGCGATGCCACCGAGGACACGAAGCACATCGACCTGTCCTCGGAGCCGCTGATCCTGGTGTGCGCCGCCGGCCTCACCGGGTCCAACGTCGACGACGTGGCCAAGGAGGTGGCGATCTACCGGGCCCACAAGGCGGCGCCCATCGTGATCGCCACCGAGGGTGAGGGTCGCTTCGCCAGCGCGCTCGCCGTTCTCACCGTCCCCGAGACCCACCCCTTGCTGGCCTTCGTGCTGGCCACCATGGTGGGGCACCTCTTCGGGTACGAGGCCGCCATCGCCATCGATGCCCAAGCCATGCCACTGCGCGAGGTGCGGGCCGGGATCGAGAACGCGCTCGAGGACGGTCCTGTAGACGGTGAGTACGTGCTCAGCCGCCTGCATGGGACCATCGGTGCGCCGGTCACCGCCTTCTTCGACGGCTTGCGCGGCGGCCGGTACGACGGCCACCTGGAAGCATCCACCGCCGTTCGCGTGTCGAATCTGCTGCGCTACGCCACCGGTGTCATCGCCCTGGATGGGTATCAACTGGATCACGGCAAGGTGGGGACGCCTTCGGTGTTGGTGGAGGACCTCACCTCGGCGCTGACTCGCGGCATCGACGAGCTCACCCGACCGATCGACGCCATCAAGCACCAGGCCAAGACCGTCACGGTTGGCATCTCCCGGACCGACGAGTCACTGCTCGACGTGCCGCTCGTTCGGGCCGTGCTCGAAGCCGGCGCCTCCCGGGACCGCCTCACCTACGCCACGTTGCGCACGCTGGCCGACGTGTCACCGGCCGTCGCCTCGGTGGCGGGCTACACGCGATACCGCATCGAGGGGCGAGTCGACGGTCCGCACGATGACGCCACGATCACGGTGGTCGACCGTTCGGGCCTCGCCCTCGACCTCCCGTTGCGGACCGAGACGAACCCGGTGCTGCGGGGCACCAAGCACCAGGTCGCCTCCGACCAGCTCGTCCTCGTGGGCAAGGGCCGCAGCGACGGCCGGACCATCGTCATCGTGCCCGAGGTCAAGGACGGCGAAACCACGGGTATCACGCTCCTGCACGTCCGGTTCGTGGAGCAGCTGACCGCCGCGTCGGCCCGGAGTGTTCTCTCCGGCTACCGGCGCCGCCTCGCCGCCCTGCGCGACGCCGTCACCGAGACCGAGCCCACCTTCCGCGACGATCTGCTGGCCGAGATCCCGGTCGACGAGCTCCTGACCCAGCCGGTGAGCGTCCTCGCCGACCGCTGGCGCTCCTGAGGACCGGACCACCTGCGATGTTCGTCGTCGGCGTCGGGATCGACCTGGTCGACGTCGACCGCTTCCGCACCAGTCTCACCCGCACCCCGACGATCGTCGAGCGGATGTTCACCGACGGCGAACGTGCCTACGCCGAGGCGGCATCGGACCCGACCGAGCGATATGCAGTCCGCTTCGCGGCCAAGGAGGCGGTGATGAAGGCACTCGGCGTCGGGCTCGGCGCGTTCGGCTTCCACGACGTGGAGGTCCTGCGGGCCGAAGGCGGCCAGCCCAGCCTCGGCGTGTACGGCCCCGCCGAGCGCCTCGCCGGTGCGCGGGGGGTGCTCGACTGGCAGGTCAGCCTCACGCACACGTCCCTCTCGGCCGGCGCCGTCGTCGTCGCCCTCGGTGACAGGATCGAGTCGTGATCCCGGTCGTCACCGTCGAGGAGATGCAGGCCATCGACGCCAGCGCCCCGGAGCCTGTCGAGGTGCTGATCGAACGAGCCGGTCGGGCCGTCGCCCGTGCCGCCCTCGATCTCCTGGGGGGGTCCTACGGGCGGCGGGTCGTGGTCCTCGCGGGGCCCGGGAACAACGGCGCCGACGGACGCGTCGCGGCGAAACGTCTGGAGCGGCGGGGTGTGCGGACGATCCTCGTCGATGCCACCGATTCCCCGCCCACGGTGCCCCCATGCGACCTGGTCATCGACGCCGCGTTCGGGACCGGCATCAGTCGCCCGTACGAACCCCCCGATCCCGGCGATGCCCTCGTGCTGGCAGTCGACGTCCCCTCGGGGCTGCATGGCGACACCGGCAGGCCCATCGGCAAGCCGCTGCGCGCAGACCGAACCGTCACCTTCGCCGCCATGAAGCCGGGCCTCCTCCTCGGCCGCGGTCCTGCGTGGTGCGGCGAGGTCGAGGTCGCCGACATCGGTCTCGACGTGTCCGGGGCCACGATCCACGTCGTCGACGACGCCTCGGCGTGCGCCCTGTTGCCGGTCCGGGCCCGCGATTCGCACAAGTGGCATGCCGCTGTCCTCGTCGTCGGGGGCAGCCCCGGGATGACCGGCGCAGCGGCGATGGCGGCGAGCGCAGCCCAACGGGCCGGTGCAGGCATGGTGCAGATCGCCGCGCCCGGCGTGACCGTCCCGATCGGTCCCGTCGAAGCGGTCTCGGTGGCCGTCGAGGAGGCCGGCTGGGCGGACGCCCTCATCGACGGCGCCATCGTCGACAGCAGCCGCCTCGACGCCGCCGTCGTCGGACCCGGTATGGGCACCGCGATGGCAACCCAGCACCAGATCCGTCAGTTCGTGCGCCGATCGTCCCTGCCGTTGGTGGTGGACGGCGACGGACTCACCGCCCTCGACGGCGACGCAGCGAACGTGATCGACGGGCGCAGCAACCCCACGGTGCTCACGCCGCACGACGGAGAGTTCGCCCGTCTGGCGGGCGGACCCCCCGGCGACGACCGGATCCGGGCCGTCCGGCAACTGGCGTCGGACACCGGAGCCGTCGTCGTGTCGAAGGGTCCGACCACCGTGGTCGCCGCACCCGACGGCACCGTTCGCCTGGCCACGGCCGGCGACGAGCGCCTGGCCACCGCCGGCACCGGCGACGTCCTCTCCGGCGTCATCGCCGCGCTCCTGGCCAACGGGTCGTCCGCCCTCGACGCCGCCGCCCTCGGCGCCCACCTCCACGGCGTCGCCGGATCCCTCGGACCCCGACCAGGGACGATCGCCACCGACGTCATCGCTGCGCTGCCGGCCGCCTTCGAGCGTGTCCGCCGGGCCGGCAGAGGAATCTGACGTGCCCGCCTCGGTGGCCGAGATCGACCTCGACGCCGTCCGCCACAACGTGCGCAGCATGGCCTCGTTCGCCGGCGACGCCACCTTCTGCGCGGTCGTCAAGGCCGACGGATACGGCCACGGCGCAGCACCGGTGGCCGAGGCTGCCCTCGGTTCTGGCGCGGCGTGGCTGGCCGTCGCCCACGTGGCCGAGGCGAGCCGCCTGCGGGCCGCGGGCATCGAGGCGCCGATCCTGCTCCTCAGCGAACCGCGACCGGACGAGATCGATGCCGCCATCGCGGCCGGTGTGCGCCTCACCGTGTTCCGGGCCGACACCGTCGTCGCCGTCTCGGATCGGGCCAGGGCACTCGGGGTCCCGCCCGTCCCGGTCCACCTCAAGATCGACACAGGAATGCGCCGCATCGGGTGCGAGCCCAACGAAGCCGTCGCCGTGGCCCGACGGATCGCCGACACCGCCGGTGTCCGGCACGAGGGGACCATGACCCACCTCGCACTGGCCGATGAACCCGACGATCCGACCACGGACGCCCAACTCGACATCTTCGACCGAACCATCGACGAGCTGACGGCGGCTGGGCTGAAACCCGGCATCCGCCACGCCGCCAACTCTGCCGGCACGATCGCCTTCCCCCGGGCCCGACTCGATCTGGTGCGGGTGGGAATCGCCCTGTATGGGATCCCGCCGTCACCCGCCCTCGCCACCGCCGCCGATCTCCGCCCGGCCCTTCGATGGACGTCCAGCGTCTCGATGGTGAAGGTCGTGTCCGCCGGCGACCACGTCTCCTACGGGCACCGCCACCGCTTCGACCGCGAGACCACCGTTGCCACCATCCCGGTGGGGTACGCGGACGGCCTGCGTCGTCGACTCGGCCTCGCCGGCGGTGCGGTGCTCATCCGGGGGCGCCGTTGTCCGATGGTGGGCGTCGTCACCATGGATCAGTTCGTCGTCGACTGCGGCCCCGGCGCCGATGTGTTGGTGGGTGACGAGGTCGTGCTGGTGGGGACGCAGGATTCCGACGAGATCTCGGCCTCGGAGATGGCTTCGGCCGTCGACACCATCGGCTACGAGGTGGTGTGCGCGATCTCGGCGCGTGTGCCGCGGATCCATCGATGATCACCGACGTGGACGGGGTGCGTGTCGGGCACTGGTCCGACCCCGTGGCCCGCACCGGCTGCACAGTGGTCCTCTTCCCGGACGGAACGGTGGCATCCGGCGAGGTGCGCGGCGGCGCCCCGGCGACGCGAGAGTTCGCGCTGCTCGACCCCTCGCGCATGGTCCACCGCATCGACGGCGTCGTGCTCACCGGGGGTTCGGCGTTCGGTCTCGCCTCCGCCCACGGGGTGATGGAGTGGCTCGCCGAGCAGGGCCGCGGCTTCGAGACCGTCGGCGGGGTGGTGCCCATCGTGGTCGCCATGGGCTTGTTCGATCTGGCCGTGGGCGACGGGTCGGTCCGACCGGGTGCCGATCAGGGCCGGTGGGCCGCAGAGCATGCCACGGAAGAGCCCCACGCCATCGGCGCCGTGGGAGCGGGAACGGGTGCGACCGTGGCCAAGTGGCGGGGTCCGGAGCACCGTCGCGCCGGCGGGATCGTGACCCGCACGATGGAGGGAGACGATGGACTCGTGATCTCGGCCCTGGTGGCGGTCAATGCCTTCGGTGAGCCCGGCGCCAGTCCAGACGACGTGGTCCACGGGTCCACAGGTGAAGCGTTCCAGAACACCACCATCGGCGTGGTCGCCACCAACGCACGCATCGACAAGATGGGCTGCCATCTCGCCGCGCAATCCGCCCACGACGGGCTCGCCCGGTCGATCGCCCCGAGCCACACGGCAGCCGACGGTGATGCCTTCGTGGTGGCGGCGACGGGCCGGGTGGACGCCGAGTTGTCGGTGGTCCGGAACCTGGTGACGGCCGCTGTGGCGGGAGCGGTCGGCACGCTCGGCCACCGATCGCTCCGGCAGTAGTCTCCGCCCCGTGACCCTGCGCGCCCGGACAGCCGGTGTCGAAGAGACCCGGGCCCTCGCCGGGGCTCTCTCGTCGCTCGCCGCGCCCGGGGATCTCGTCCTGCTCGCCGGCGAGCTCGGCGCCGGAAAGACGGCGTTCGCGCAGGGCTTCGGCACGGGCCTTGGTGTCGAGGATCAGATCACCAGCCCAACCTTCACCCTCGCCCGCCACTACGAGGGCCGGCTCCAGTTGCACCACGTCGACGTGTACCGACTGGAGCGCTTGTCCGAGATGCAGGACGTCGGTATCGCCGAGCTGCTCGACTCCGGCGGCGTGCTCCTCATCGAGTGGGGTGATGCCATCGCTCCCGCGCTCCCCGCCGACTATCTCGAGGTCCGGCTGACCTACGGGCACGGCGACGACGATCGCGACCTCGAGCTGCGGTGCGTCGGCGGTGGATGGTCAGCTCGATCCCGAACCATCGGCGAGGCCATCTCGCCATGGGCGGTGGCGGGCTGATGCTGATCCTCGGCATCACCACGGCCACCCAGCAGGTGGGCTGCGCCGTTGGCGGCCACGAGGGTGTGCTGGCGTCGGCGCATTCGGCGCGCGGGAAACGCCATGCCGAAACCCTCGTCCCGTCGATCGACTTCGTCCGCCGCCAGGCTCGCATCGAGCTGGACGAGATCTCGGTGATCGCCATCGACGTCGGTCCGGGCCTCTTCACCGGTCTCCGGGTGGGCATCGCATCCGCCAAGGCCATGGCCCAGGCCCTCCGGGTGCCGATGATCGGCATCTCCAGTCTCGATCTCCTCGCCTGGCCGGTACGGCACACCACGCGCGAGATCGTCGCCGTGATCGACGCCCGCCGCAACGAGGTCTTCCACGCTCGGTACCGGGTCACGCCCGGGGGCGTGCAGCGCATCGCCGGCCCGACCGTCAGCACCGCAGGCGAGCTCCGAGCCGACCTGCAGGCCAGCGACACCGAGTACCTCCTGGTAGGCGATGGGGCGCTGCGCTACGCGTCCGAATGGGACGACATGGTCCGCACCGAACTGGCCGAGCAGTACCTCGCGCACCCCAATGCGGGGTCCCTCGTGCAGCTGGCCCATGCCCGCGCCATCCGCGAGGACTTCGTGCAACCCTGGGAGCTCGAGCCGCTGTATCTGCGTCCGCCGGATGCCGAGATCAACTGGGTCACGAGAGACGGGGCGGGTTGAGCGTGGTCATGGAGAGGCGCCACCCGGCCGGGCGCGCTGCCGGCCGGGCGCAGATCCGGGTCGAGCCGATGCGGCGTCGCCACCTGCGCGGCGTGCTCCGCATCGAGCAGGATGTCAATCCGCGGCCGTGGTCCCTGAGCCTGTTCCTCTCCGAGCTGCGCTACCAGGACTCGCGCATCTACGTGGTCGCCCGAGCGGGAATCGACATCGTCGGCTACGCGGGCGTGATGCTCGTGGCGGGCGATGGTCACATCACCAACATCGGCGTGAACGACGCCCACCGACGGCACGGGGTGGCCACACGCATGATGCTGGTCCTGGCCCGGAGGGCGCTCGCCGAGGGCGCAGAAGCCCTCACCCTCGAGGTCCGCATGTCGAATACGGGGGCGCAGGAGCTGTACCGGCGCTTCGGGTTCGCTCCGGCCGGCGTGCGGAAGAACTACTACCCCCCGAGCGCGAACCCCCCGCCGGCCTCTGGCCCGCAGACGACAGAAGCGCCGGACGGCAACGAGGATGCGCTCATCATGTGGGCCAACGACATCGACACCCCCGAGTACCGGGCCCGGCTCTTCGACATCGAGCACGCCCTGCCCACCCCCACGCTGCTGGAGGACGAATGACCGCTCCCGCCGTACACACCGTGCTCGGCATCGAGACGTCGTGCGACGAGACCGCGGCCGCCGTGGTGCGCGACGGCGTCAACGTGCTTTCGTCGGTGATCTCCTCTCAGGTGGACCAGCACGCCCGGTACGGCGGTGTCGTGCCGGAGATCGCGTCGCGAGCCCACGTCGAGATGCTCAACCCGGTCCTGGCCGAGGCGGTCGTGCAGGCAGGGGTGGCCGGCGGTGACATCGACGCCGTGGCCGCCACGACGGGCCCGGGTCTCGTCGGGTCCCTGCTGATCGGCGTGTCGGCCGCCAAGGCCCTGGCCCTGGTCTGGGACGTGCCGTTCATCGCCGTGAACCACCTCGAGGCCCACCTCTACTCCGCGATGCTCGAGGACCCCACCTTCGAGTTGCCGGTCGTCGTCCTGCTGGTCTCGGGAGGTCACACCATGATCGTCCACTGGGAGGACCACGGTCGCTACCGGGTGCTGGGCGGCACCATCGACGACGCCGCCGGCGAGGCCTACGACAAGGTCGCCCGCTACCTCGGTCTCGGCTATCCCGGTGGACCAGTGATCGACCGCATCGCCATGGACGGCGATCCCACGGCCATCGCCTTCCCCCGGGCGCTGCCCGACCGCCCCTACGACTTCTCGTTCTCGGGGCTCAAGACGTCGGTCGTCAACCACGTCCGCAAGCACGCCGACGTGTCATCCGAGGACGTCGCAGCCTCATTCCAAGAGGCGGTGGTCGACGTGCTGGTGACCAAGACGCGCCGCGCCGCCATCGACACGGGCGCCAAGGGGATCTCCATCGGCGGCGGCGTGGCGGCCAACTCGCGCCTGCGTGAAGCCGTGCTCGACGTGTGCGAGCAGGACGGGTTGGCCGCGTACCTGCCCGACAGGGCGAACTGCACCGACAACGCCGCCATGGTGGCCTCGGCCGGATGGTTCGCCCTCCAGCGCAACGGCCCATCCCCGCTCGACACGGGCGCCGACCCGAATCTCGGCCTGCCGGCCTGAGGCGATCACAG
>JBPPNA010000281.1:0-2409 GCA_051306355.1 Acidimicrobiales bacterium
ATGGAGAACTTGGCCCCGGACCGCACGGCGACTAGCAGCGGGTCGGGACCCGAGCCGTAGGACTTCCCGGTGGCCGACTCCATGGCGGCCATCGCGTCGAGCACCTCCTGCCACGACCCCTCGGGGAGGGACCCGTCGCCGGCGATGAAGGCGTTGCACGCCTCGGTGGTGACGATGAACCCGGGCGGCACCCGCACACCGAGCGAGGCCATGTCGGCCAGGTTGGCGCCCTTGCCACCCAGGAGGCCACGCACCCGGTCCCAGTCGTCGTCGACGGCGGCCTTCGCCGCGTCGAGGTCGTCGAAGCTGTACACCCATCGTGTCATCGACTTCTGTCTACTCCCTCTGCCCGGGACATTCCGCCGGCCAGGAGAGAAAGCTCGATCAGGCCACGGTTGCGGTGGCCTCGATGTGGCGCCGGGTCGTGAGCCAGCGCTCGAGATCACCGGCCGGCATCGCCGGGGCGAACAGGTAGCCCTGGGCCCGGTCACATCCCATGGCGACCAACTGGTCCCGGGCGTCCGCGTGCTCGACGCCCTCGGCCACGGTTCGCAACCCGAGGGTGTGCCCGAGCTCGACGATCGATCGGACGATCTTGGCGTCGTCGGAGTCGACGTGCATCCCGCAGACGAACGAGCGGTCGATCTTGAGCTCGTGCACCGGCAGATTTTTGAGAGACGCCAGGGACGAGTACCCGGTCCCGAAGTCGTCGATGGCGAAGCGCACCCCGAGCTCGGCGAGGGTCGTCAGCACGCGCGTGGCCCGAGCCGGGTCGGCCATGAGCGTGGTCTCGGTGATCTCGAGCACGAGTCGTTCGGCCGGAACGCCGAACCGCGCCAGGGCGACGGCGACCTCGGTCACGAAGGACTCGACGAGGAGGCTGTGGGTGGAGAGGTTCACCGCCACCGTGAAGCCCGGGTGCAGGTCCACGGCGGGGTCGTCAATCCATCGGCGGAGCTGATCGAGCGACGCCTCGAGCACCCACGTGGTCAGGGGGTGGATCAGGCCGGTGTCCTCGGCGATGGGGATGAACACCTCCGGACCGAGCAGCCCACGACGGGGGTGGCACCACCGTACGAGCGCCTCCACCCCCAGGACTGCGCCGGTCTCGAGGTCCAGCTGGGGCTGGTAGTGGACGATGAGTTCGTCGCCGGTGAGCGCCGTCCGGAGCTCGGGGAGCAGGGCCAAGCGGTCCGGCGTGTTCCGGTCGAGCTCTGCTTCGTACGGGACGACCCGGGCGTGCGACGTCTTGGCGACGTACATGGCGATGTCGGCCCGTTGCAGGAGCAGGTCGGCGGTGTCGCCGTGGTCCGGGGCCACGGCCACCCCGCAGCTCGACTCCACGACCAGGGCCATTGCGTCGACCTCGATGGGGTCCTCGAGGGCGGTGGTGATCCGGCGGGCCACGTGCAGCGCGTCGTCGATCCCGTGCACGTGCGAGAGCAGGACGCAGAACTCGTCGCCGCCGAGACGGGCGACACTGTCCGAATCACGCAGCAACGGCTGGATGCGAGGGCCGATCGCACACAGCACTCGGTCGCCGTAACGGTGTCCGAGCGTGTCGTTGATCTCCTTGAACCGGTCGAGGTCGAAGAGCAGCACTGCGGTCGAGCTGCCGGTCCGGCGCGCCGCCTTGAGCGCTTGGTCGGCGCGGTCGTAGAAGCACGCCCGGTTGGACAGCCCGGTCAGTTCGTCGTGCATGGCCTGGTGCACGGCTCGGTCAAGAGCGTCGTTCATCGCCCGGACCGAGCGGGCGTCGTTCAGCGCGATGCTCACGTGTTCGGCGAAGCTGATGAGCGCTTCCTGTTCGGCCTCCGAGTAGGCCCGCTCAGGTCGGTTGGTGGCCACCACGAGGCTGCCGATGGGCTCTGAGCCGAGGTGCACGGGGGCCGCCATGGCCGTCTGCAACCCACTCGAGACGAACTGGCCGATGGCGCCGTCCCACTGGTTGTAGGCGTCCTGGATGCACAGCTGGTTCTCGACGATGGCCCGACCCCCGACCCCCACACCCAACGGCAGGCGGCGGACCTGCTCGACCACATCGGGATCCACGCCGGTGGACGAGACCATCACCATCACGGAGGGGTCGGTTTCGTCGATGAATCGCAGCGCAGCCACCTCCTCGTGCACCAGTTCTGCCGCGCCGTGGGTGATGGCGTCGAGGACCTCCTGGAGGGGTGCACGGGTCGAGATCTTGCGCTGGATGCGCGACAACCGGTCCGACAGCATCTGCCGCTCCCGCAACGACGCCAGCAGGACCTGGTTCTCCTCGGTGCGTCGCCGTTCCATCTCCACCGACTGGGTGAGCTGTCGGCGGATGCGGCGATGTTCCTCGATGTCGACCACCAGCATCCAGACGCGGGAGAGCACGAGCCCGAAGAGGATGGCGGAGAGCAGCGCCACCATCGG
>JBPPNA010000283.1:0-4300 GCA_051306355.1 Acidimicrobiales bacterium
TCCTCAAGGACCATCGGGCCGGCGTCCCGGACGAGCCCTGGCTGACCTGGGTGGCCTTCGGTGCGTGCCACGCTCCGCACCAGGCGCCCAAGGAGATCATCGACCACTACGAGCCGATGTTCGCCAAGGGCTGGGACGCGGTGCGCGCCGAGCGGTTGGCCCGCCAGATCGCGATGGGGATCGTGCCGGCGGGGACCGAACTGCCGCCCCGCAACGATCGCGTGCGGGCCTGGGACGAGCACGATGGCGACGAGCAGCGGGTGTTCACCCGGCTCCAGGCTGCGTATGCGGCCATGCTCGACCACGCCGACCGCCAGATCGCCCGTCTGACCGACTTCCTCGAGGAGTCGGGCATGGCGGACGACACGTTGGTCCTCGCGCTCTCGGACAACGGCGCCAGCCAGGAAGGCGGTCCGTCGGGGTTCGTCAACGCGATGGGGCCGTTCAACGGCCAGCCCGAGTCGATGGCGGACAAGCTGGCCCGGCTGGACGACATCGGTGGTCCCGGCACGCATTCGAACTTCCCCTGGGGGTGGTCGATGGCGGCGAACACCCCGCTGAAGCGCTACAAGCAGAACACCCACGGCGGCGGGATCCGCGATCCGCTCGTGATCTCGTGGCCCGCAGGCATCGACGACCGGGGTGGGATCCGTCCTCAGTTCTGCCACGCCAACGACGTGGTGCCGACGATCCTCGACGTCCTCGGTCTCGAGCCGCCGTCGACGATCGCCGGCGTCGCCCAGCAACCGCTCGACGGGGCGTCGTTCCGTCCGACGTTCGGCGATGCGGACGCGCCGGTCCCCAAGTCCACGCAGTACTTCGAGATGTTCGGCCACCGTGGCATCTGGCATGACGGGTGGAAGGCGGTCGCGTACCACCCGCCGGGGACACCGTTCGACGACGACCGATGGGAGCTGTATCACCTCGACGAGGACTTCTCCGAGGTGCGGGACCTGGCTGCGGTCGATCCTTCGAAGCTGGATGAGCTGCAGGAGCTGTGGTGGCGCGCAGCAGCCGAGAACCAGGTCCTTCCCCTCGACGACCGCTTCGTGGAGCGCTTCGCCGAGAACGCCGAGCGCCATCGGGGCGGACGGACCCGCTATGAGTTCTGGGCCGGGATGGGGCACGTCCCGACCGACGCCGCTCCGGATCTCCGGAGCCGCTCCTACACGATCACCGCAGAGGTGCTCGAGGCCGGCGACGGTGTCCTGGTGGCGCACGGCGACGAGACCTCGGGGTACTCCCTCTACGTGCGCGATGGTCACCTGATCCACGACCTGTCGGTCGGCGGGAACCACGAGGTGGTCCGGTCGGCGCACCGCATCCCCGAGGGACCCTCCACCCTCGCCTTCCGCTTGCAGCGCGAGGGGAATCGGGGTCACGGTTCGCTCTGGATCGACGGTGAGGAATCCGGGTCGTTCGAGACCGACCGGATCTTCGTGGTGACCATCTCGTGGAGCGGACTCGACGTGGGTCGCGATCGCGTCTCGCCGGTGTCGGACTACGAAGCGCCGTTCGCCTTCACCGGTCGGCTGCGGAGGGTGATCGTCGACCTGGCCGACGATCAGGACCTCGACCACGAGGCGGTCGGGCGCGCCGAGACCGCCCGGGAGTGATCCACGGGCGGTCTCGATGCGTGTGGTGGGGGAGTGGGAAGCCCGGCGCGGACGCGCCGAGGAGCGGAGGCGCTAGTACCAGTGCTTGCGACCGCCGACGGCGCGACCGGTGCCGCCCAGTACGGCGAGCACCGCGCCGACGATGACGAGGATGATGCCGATCGTGGTCAGGATGCCGATGTCGACGAGGATGCCGACGAGGACGAGGATGATTCCGATGATGATCATGGCGCCCTCTGTGCCCGACGTGGCACCGGCTCAGACCAAATCGCGCCGTACCTCGGCCACGGCGCCGCGATGAGCACGTTTCCGTCCGTGGACGATGCGTTGGCGGCGGACGTGCTCACCGCCATCGGTTCCGACCGATCGGCTGGCCTGGAGTCGGTCGTGGACGCGTTCCGGGCCTGGTTTCCGGCCGGTTCCACGGCCAAGTGGTCGGCCGTCGACCGGGGTGACGCACCTCCGGGTCCGGATCCGGCACCGCCGCTCGAAGCCCGGCTCGGTGGCTCACTCGAGTCGTGGTCGTGCTGGCCGTACTGCACCGGGCTGGGGGCGGTGCTGTCGGCGACGGGACACGATGTGCGGGTCGCGGTCGAGCACCTGCGCACGGGCCGGAACGTGCCCCTGGTCGATTTCCACTCCGTGCTCATCGTCGACGGTGCCCTCGTGGATCCGTACCTCGGGCCGTCTGCGCCCGTTCCGTCCGGACACGACGTGCTGCGCGCCGACGCGTGGTCGTCGTGGATCCCTGGACCCCGACCGGACCACCTCGGCGCTCGGGGCGGCAGCTCCCCCTTCCGCTACCGCCAGCTCGCCGATCACCTGGATCGCCGGGACATTCGTGCCTTCTGCGAGGTCTCGGCCACGCATACGGGGGTGGGGCGCCGGCGGAACGCCCATTGGCTGCGCGATGGACGGCTCTGGTTCGTGCGCGAGAATGACGACGGGTCAGCCGAACTGCGGGTGACCGAGGGTACGAGCCCGTTCGCCTCCCGCCGCCGAATCGTGGGTACGGGTGTCTTCGACGACCTGCGGACCCGGATCGACCGGGACCCGGGAGAGGAACCATGAACCGGACCGGCACCCAGTTGCCCGTGGAGGCTCCCGGCACTGCGGTGCCCGCAGAGGTGTTGCCCGCTGCGTCGCCGACGCGCCTGCTCGACATCCGACGAGCCAAGCGGCGGGCCACCGGTCTGCTGGTACTCGTCGCGGTCGCGTTCCTCGTCGTGGCCTTCACCACCGACGACGAGGGGACGGCGGGTTACGTCCGGGCCGGGCTGGAGGCCGCCATGGTCGGTGGTCTGGCCGACTGGTTCGCCGTGGTCGCCATCTTCCGCCACCCGCTGGGCATCCCGATCCCGCACACCGCCGTGATCGTGTCCCGCAAGAACGCCTTCGGCGAGACGCTCGGTCAGTTCGTGCAGGAGCACTTCCTCAACGCGGCCACGGTCGGCGCCCGGGTGCGTTCGGCCGGCGTGGCCGACCGGGCGTCGTCATGGCTGGAGGTCGAGGAGAATGCAGAGAAGGTGGCAGGACACGGCGCGACGCTGGTGGTGCGGCTGGCCGACGTGGTGCGCGACGACGACCTCGTGCACATGGCCGAGACCGAGATCCGTGCCCGCCTCGACCGGGTGGACGTGGCCCCGTTCGCCGGACGGCTGCTCGACATCGTCACGGAGGAGGGTCGGCACCGGGAACTGGTCGACGGGGTGCTCCGCGGTCTCGACGGATTCCTCGCGGAGAACGAAGAGCTGTTGCGACGTCGCTTCGGCGAGGAGTCGCCCTGGTGGATGCCCGACGTGATCGATGAGCGGATCTTCGAACGACTGCTCGACGGCGTCCGCTCGATCATCCGGGGCGACACGGTCGGCGGATCGGACGAACTGCGCGGGCGCATCGACATCGCGGTGCAACGCATCGTCGACCGGCTCGAGCACGACGATGTCTGGCGGGAGCGGGCCGAGGAGCTCAAGGAGGAGTTGCTCGAGCACCCCGCGCTGCGCGGCTTCCTCGACTCGCTCTGGGTCGACACCAAGGCGACGCTTCGGGCCCAGGCCGTCGACGGTGGATCGATGTTGCGCCGTCGGCTCACCGAGACCGTGGCGGAGGCAGCCGTTCGCTTCCGTGAGGACGAGGCCCTCATGGCCCGGTTCGACGAATTGGCCGAGTCGACCGTACGGGCAGTCATCGAGACCTTTGCTGACGAGATCACCCGTCTCATCGCCTCGACCATCGAGCAGTGGGACGCCGACGAGACGGCCGACCGCCTCGAGCTCCTCCTCGGCCGCGACCTCCAGTTCATCCGCATCAACGGCACCGTCGTGGGTGGACTGGCCGGGCTGGCCATACACGCCGTGGGCCAGCTGGCCGGCTGAGCCGGCTCCGCGGACCCCCGACACCGTTCTCGTCACCAGAACGGGCTCACAGCGGCCCGAAACGGTGACAAGAACGAGAGGTCTGGGTCAAGGGCGGTCGTCCAGCAGTCGATCCGCGGCCACCGTCGGCAGCGTCCGGCCTGCCGTGACGTCGAGCTCCGCGGTCCGCACCGCGTCGCCGGCGTCGGCAACGAAGCGTTCCACGAGACCCTCGCGCAGCTCGGCCCACAGCCAGCGGCGGAGCTGCTCGGCCCGCATCCGGTCGAGCGAGCCATCGGCCTGGAGCGTCGAGGGGGGGGCGGGCACCCC
>JBPPNA010000299.1:0-2446 GCA_051306355.1 Acidimicrobiales bacterium
TGTGAGTGCACCACGGTGTTCACCAGGGTTCGGGCACCGCATCGGCGGCTCACCAGTGGCGGCGTGTCGCAGATTGTTCGGGCCGCGTCTGTTCGCGCCGGGTTGCCGGTAGTGCACGCGCACCGGCTTCGTCACACCGCCGCGACGCAGATGCTGCAGACGGGTGCCTCGCTGCCCGAGGTGGGCCAGGTGCTGCGCCACGCCAGCATGCTGAGCACCGCCATCTACGCGAAGGTCGACCGGGACCGGTTGCGTTCGCTCGCCTTGCCCTGGCCGGGGAGGGTGTCATGAGTGCCGGACTGCGCGTCGAGCTCGACCGGTACCTGGTCATCCGCCGTGCTGTCGGCTTCAACCTGGCCCGCGCCGAGAAGCTCCTTGCCGACTACCTCGGCTACCTCGAGGCCATCGACGCGGAGGTGATCACCACCGAGAACGCCCTCGCGTGGGCAACGTTCCCCGCGAACGGGGACTCGTGTTGGTGGGGTCAGCGGCTCTCGGTGGTCCGGGCCTTTGCCCGGCACCTGCACGTCATCGACCCGGTCCACCAGGTGCCGCCGGCCGGGCTGCTCCCGGCCCGCAGCCACCGGGCGGTGCCCTACCTGTATTCGGACGCGGAGATCGCCGCTGTGCTGGCTGCGGCGCGGGAGTTGGTTTCGCCGCTGCGGGCGGCCACTTTCGAGACCCTGGTCGGGCTCTTGGCGGTCAGCGGGCTGCGGATCGGCGAGGCACTGCGGCTCGATCGCGAGGACGTCGACCTGCGCGGCGCTCTGCTGCACATCACCGGGACCAAGTTCGGCAAGTCCCGGCAGGTCCCGCTGCACCCCAGCACCATGGACGCGTTGGCCGACTACGCCCGGTGTCGTGACGAGCACTGCCCACGTCCGCGGGACCGATCGTTCTTCGTTTCGACCGCCGGCACCCGCCTTCGCTACGACAACGTGCACCTCACCTGGCTCGGCCTGGTGCGCCGTGCCGGGATCGAGCCCCGCTCGGCCCGATGCCGCCCGAGGCCACACGATCTGCGCCATAGCTTCGCCGTGCGCACCCTGCTGGGCTGGTATCGAGACGGCGCGGACGCAGCGGCGCTGATGCCGCTGTTGTCGACCTACCTCGGCCATGTCCATCCGGCCAACACCTACTGGTATCTGACGGCGGCCCCCGAGCTGCTCGGCCTGGTCGCCGCACGCCTGGACGCCGCCGCGAGGCGAGAGCTATGAGCGCGCTGGCTCCCCTGATGGAGGGGTTCTTCACCGAGCGGCTCATCGGCCAGCGCCGGGCCAGCCCGCACACGGTGGCCTCCTACCGGGACACCTTCCGCCTGCTTCTCGGCTTCGCCCAACGCCGCGTCGGGAAGGCACCCTCCCGGCTCAGCCTGGAAGACCTCGACGCCGTCGTGATCGGCGCGTTCCTCGACTACCTCGAAGCCGAGCGGCACAACAGCGTGAGGACCCGCAACAACCGTCTGGCCGCCATCCACTCGCTGTACGCCTACGCGGCACTGCGCCATCCCGAGCACGCCGCGCTGATCCAGCGGGTGCTGGCCATCCCCGCCAAGCGCACCGACCGGCAGCTCGTCTCGTTCCTGACCGACGACGAGGTCGATGCCCTCCTCCACGCGCCCGATCGCGACACCTGGATCGGCCGTCGTGACCGCACCCTGCTGCTCCTCGCCGTCCAGACCGGCCTACGGGTATCCGAGCTCAACTCTCTCACCTGCGGCGACATCGAGCTCGGCGCCGGCGCCCACCTCCGCTGCCACGGCAAGGGCCGCAAGGAGCGGATCACACCGCTGACCACCGAGCTGTGCTCGCTGCTTGGAGTCTGGCTGGCCGAACGGTGCGGAAGACCCCACGACGCCGTCTTCCCCAGCCGTCGAGGCGGTCCGCTGAGCAGCGACGCGGTCGCCGTACTCCTCACCCGCCACGTACGCACCGCGGCGACGCGCTGCCCGTCGCTGGCCACCAAGACCGTGACACCCCACGTCCTGCGCCACACCTGCGCGATGCGGCTCCTGGCCGTCGGTGTCGACACCTCGGTGATCGCGCTCTGGCTCGGCCACGAAGGTGTCGAGACGACCCAGATCTACCTGCACGCCGATCTGGCCATCAAGGAACGAGCCCTCGCCCGGACCGCGCCCACCGGCACCACCCCCGGCCGCTACCGCCCGCCAGACTCGCTCCTCGCCTTCCTGGCGGACCTGTAATTATGCCGACTTCAACAGCCCGGAGCCCTTGCCCCACAAGGGCTCCGGCGCCCTACTCGGCATAATCCGCTGCTCGGCATAATGCCACTCATGCCGAATTCGGCATGAGCTGCACAAGCTGCGCAACGTCCGCGACCACCTGCCCGAGAAGCTGCGCGGCCCGGTCGCCAAGCGGATGCGCGCGGCCTACCACGCCGACTCCGCCCTCGAGGCCGAAGCGCTCCTGGAGGCGTTGGCCACCGA
>JBPPNA010000008.1:0-21503 GCA_051306355.1 Acidimicrobiales bacterium
CCACCGGGAGCTCCACCTCCGCCACCACCGGGGCCCGGGGAACCGGACGGCACCGGTCCCGACGGCGAGGGCCCGGATCGGCGGGTCATCGCCATCGGCGCCCTGCTCAGCGTCATCGTCGTGCTGCTCATCGCCCTGATCATCGTGCGCACGGGAGGCGACGACGCCGATTCGGTGACCACCGGTTCGAGCACCACGCTGCCCACGTCGACCTCCGCCTCGTCGACCTCCACGTCATCGAGCACCACGACGTCAGCCACGACGCCGACCACCACGTCGACCACCGGGCCGCCGACCTCGCGGACGACCGCCCCTGCCACCACGGCGCCGGCGACCACCCGTCCGACCACCACCACGACGCCTCCGGTCACCATCGCTCCCCGGCGGTGCACCGGCACCACGTCTCCTGACGACCCCGGGCCCGTGGCCGAGACCTTCTACGAGGCCTGGCGGGTCCGGGATCGAGGCTGTGCGGAGTCGATCGGGTCCGCCGAAGCGATCGACGAGCTCTTCGCCCTCGACGGTTCGAACACCGAGTGGATGCTCGAAGCCTGTGACCCCGGCGACAAGACCGGCGGGGTCGAGGGCGGCAACGGCGAAGGCGGACCCGCAGCCCCCGTCTCGGTGTGCACGTTCCGATACGAGGGCGGCTCGGCCCTCTTCGATCTGCGTTTCGGCGCCACCGTCGGGTGGCAGGTCACGGCGGTCGACTTCCGGGGCGACTGAGACGGCCGCACTGCGACGGCGTCAGATGACGGTGCGGAAGTAGTCGGCCGTCCGCTCCAGCCCATCGCGCAGCTTCACCGTCGGCTCCCAACCGAGGGCCGAGCGGGCGAGGGTGATGTCGGGTCGGCGCTGGGTCGGGTCGTCAACCGGGAGCTCCTCGTGCACGATCTCGGACGACGAGCCCGTCACATCGATGACGAGGTCCGCGAGCTCGATCATGGTGAACTCGTCCTGGTTCCCGATGTTGCACGGGCCCGTGATGTCGCCGTCGAGGAGCGCGATGAAGCCCTCGATCTCGTCGGAGACGTAGCAGAACGAACGGGACTGGCTGCCGTCGCCGTAGATGGTGATGGGATCACCACGCAGTGCCTGCACCAGGAAGTTCGAGACGACCCGACCGTCCTCGGGCCGCATGCGAGGCCCGTACGTGTTGAAGATGCGGACGATCCGCACGTCGAGGCCGTGGTGGGAGTGGTACGCCATCGTCATGGCCTCGGCGAAGCGCTTGGCTTCGTCGTACACCCCGCGCGGGCCGACCGGGTTCACGTGACCCCAGTAGTCCTCGGCCTGGGGGTGGACCTGGGGGTCGCCGTAGACCTCGCTGGTCGACGCCAGGAAGAAGGTGGCCGACTTGGCCCGGGCCAGTCCGAGGCAGTTGTGGGTGCCGAGGCTTCCGACCTTGAGGGTCTGGATCGGCATCTCCAGGTAGTCCTTGGGCGATGCCGGTGACGCGAAGTGCATGACCACGTCGACGTCGCCCGGTACCCAGATGAAGGTGGAGACGTCGTGCTCGTTGAACGTGAAGCCGGCCGTGTCGAACAGGTGCTCGATGTTGGCCATGTTGCCGGTGACCAGGTTGTCGATGGCCACGACCTCATCGCCCCGAGCCAGCAGGCGGTCGCAGAGCTGCGATCCCAGGAAGCCGGCTCCCCCGGTGACGACGACGCGTGCCATGGCTCAGTTCCGCCCCACGCCGCGGTAGTCGAAACCTCGCCGGCGCAGGGCGGCGCGGTCGAGCAGGTTGCGGGCGTCGACCACGGCAGGCGCCGCCATGCGAGCCTTCACCTCGTCGAGGTCGAGCCACTTGAACTCGTCCCATTCGGTGAGCACGAGCAGCACGTCGGCCCCGTCGCAGGCGTCGTAGGGGTCGGCCACCACCTCGATGTCGTCGAGCTGGCGGGACACCGCGGGGTCATAGGCCCGGATCTTGGCGCCCTGCCGCGCCAGTCGTCCGAGGACCTCGAGCGCCGGCGATTCGCGCATGTCATCCGTGCGGGCCTTGAAGGTGAGACCCCAGGCCGCCACGCGCTTTCCGTCGATCGATCCACCGGCGAGCTGGACAGCCTTGTCCGCCGTGCGGTCGAACTGCTCGTCGTTGACCTCGATGACCCCCTTGAGGAGATCGAAGTCGTACCCGGCCTCCTCGGCGATCTTGACCATCGCCCGCGTGTCTTTGGGAAAACAGGAACCGCCGAAGCCCGGCCCGGGGTTGAGGAACTCGTGGCCGATGCGCTTGTCGTAGCCGATTCCCAGGACCACGTCGTTGATGTCGGCCCCGACGGCCTCGCAGATGGCGGCCACGGCGTTGATGAAGCTGATCTTGGTGGCAAGGAACGAGTTGGCGGCGTACTTGATCGTCTCGGCCGACGCCGGGTCGGTCACCACGAGCGGAGCGGCGATGCCGAGGTACAGCGATGCCACCTTGATGGCGGCCGACTGGTCGTCGGCGCCGATGACGATGCGGTCGGGGTTCATGAAGTCGTGGACGGCCGAACCCTCGCGGAGGAACTCCGGGTTGGAAACCACGGCGATGTCGCCACGGCCGAGGGCCTGCTCGACGATTCGGGTCGAGCCCACCGGCACGGTCGACTTGTTGACGACCACGGCCTCGAGCGGCAGGACCGGTGCGATCTCGGCCGCCGCCGACTGGATGTAGCTCAGGTCGGCCGAGCCGTCCTCGGACTGCGGGGTGGGCACGCACAGGTAGGCGAACTCGCAGTCGGCCGCCGCGTTGGCCGCGCCGATCACGAAGGTCAGCTGCCCGGACTCGATGCCCTCGTGCACGATCTTGTCGAGGCCGGCCTCCAGGATCGGGATCTCGCCTCGTCGGAGCGCGGCCACCTTCTCTTCGTCGACGTCGGCACACACCACGTCGTGGCCGAGGGCGGAGAAGCACGCACCGGTCGTGAGCCCCACGTAGCCGGTTCCGATGACTGCGATCTTGCTCATGAAGGATCCTCCTGCTCGACCGCACCCGCCAGCTCGCCCAAGGCGGCTCGGAGCGCGTCACGGTAGTGGGGCATCTCGGGCAGCTGCGAACCACGCCACGCAAGGCAGCCGAGCACCGAGTTGGCCGGACGCACCGCAGGTCGAGGCGGATCGAGGTCCGCTGTGGTGATGGCGCGCACCCTCGCCGGATCGTCGCCGAGCGCCTCGAGCACGGCGCGCACGAACTCGAACCACGAGACCGCGCCCCGGTTGGTGAGGTGGTACGTCCCACCGAGACGCGCGATGGCGAGCTGGCGCAGGCCCACGGCCAGGTCGGCGGTGAAGGAGGGACAGCCCCGCTGATCATCCACGAAGGCCAGTTCCGGCCGGTCGCGCAGGGCGAGCACCGTCTTCAACATGTTCGCCCCGTGGGCGCCCATGACCCACGACGTGCGGACCACGGCACAACCGGGCGCGTGTTGGTGCGCTTCCTGCTCCCCCGCCAGCTTCGATGCGCCGTACACCGACATCGGGTTCGGCCGGTCCCACTCGTGGTACGCCCCGTCCTTGGTCCCGTCGAACACGTAGTCGGTCGAGAGGTGCACCAGGTGGGCGCCGGCCGCGGTCGCGGCCCCTGCCACCCAGCGCACGGCCAGCGCGTTGTCCCGGAAGGCCCGCTCGGGGTCCGATTCGCAGGCGTCGACCGCGGTCCATGCCGCCGTGTGGAAGACGACGTCGGGACGGGCGTTGTCCATGGCCTGGCGGACGGCATCACGGTCGCCCACATCCAGGTCGGGTCGGGTCAGCGCGACGACATCGTCGCCGGCACCGACGCACTCGAGGCGGAGGTCGGTGCCGAGCTGCCCGCCGGCGCCGGTGATGAGGACTCGCACGGAACGAAACGGTACCGCGCAGCCGGCAGCGGGCCGGGCTCAGCCGGCAGCGGGCCGGGCTCCGCCAGAGGAGGCGCGCTCCTTCAGGGGGCGCCACCACCACTCGTTGGCCCGGTACCAGTCGATGGTTTCGGCCAGGGCCTCGTCGAGCGTGCGCCGGCGACGCCAGCCGAGGGCGGTGACCTTGGCGATGTCCACCGAGTACCGCCGGTCGTGACCGAGGCGGTCCTCCACGTAGGAGACCAGCTCCTCCCCCACCCCGAACGCCGCCAGCAGGCGGTCGACCAGGTCGCGGTTCGGTGTCTCGTTGCCCGCCCCGATGTTGTAGATCTCGCCCGGCTCGCCGTCGGTGAGGACGAGGTGGACGCCGGAGCAGTGGTCGTCGACGTAGATCCAGTCGCGCTCGTTCAGACCGTCGCCGTAGAGGGGGATGGGCTTGCCGTCGATGAGGTTGGTCGTGAAGAGCGGGATGGCCTTCTCGGGGAACTGGAAGGGCCCGAAGTTGTTGGTGCAGCGAGTGACGCGGACCGGGACCCCATGGGTGTGGTGGTAGCTGAGGGCGATGAGGTCGGATCCCGCCTTCGACGCCGAGTAGGGCGACCGGGGCTCCAGCGGATCGTTCTCGGTGGACGAGCCGGTCTCGACCGAGCCGTAGACTTCGTCGGTGCCGATGTGGACGACGCGCTCGACGTCCAACCGGCGAGCGGTGTCCATCACCACGTTGGTTCCGAAGCAGTTGGTGTGCACGAAGTCGTCGGAGCCGACGATGGAGCGGTCGACGTGGCTCTCGGCGGCGAAGTGCACGACTGCGTCGCAGTCGGACATGGCATCGGCGAGCGGTGTGGGGTCGCAGATGTTGGCGTGCACGAACCGGAAGCGGTGCTCGTCATCCACGTCGCGCAGGGTGGAGCGATTTCCTGCGTAGGTGAGGGCGTCGTATCCCACCACCTCGTCGTCGGTGTGGGCCAGCACGTAGCGGACGTAGTTCGAGCCGATGAAGCCGGCCGCGCCGGTGACGAGGATCCTCATCGTCCGCCGACCCCTCCATCCAGCAGTTCGGCGAGTGTCGGCGCGGCGCAGTCCTTGGCCGAGACCTGCGAGCGGTCGGACGGGTCGACCTCGATCGGCCATTCGAAGCCGAGCGCCGGGTCGAGCGGGGTGAAGGCCACGCCGTCCATGGCGGGCTGCCACTCGCGATCGAAGCAGTACACGTACTGGGCCGGTTCGGAGACGGCCTGGAAACCGTTGCACACGCCCTGTGGGACGAGGACCTGCATGCCCGGCACGAGGGTGAACGTCTCGACGGCCCCCCGGCTGGCCGACTCCGGACGGACGTCCACGTAGGCCCCGAAGACCTCGCCGGCCGCGACACCGACGAGCTTCACCATGGGCTCGCCGTGCATCCCCCGGATGGCACCACGGCGGGTCTCGGTGATGTTGAGCTGCACCCAGGGTCCCATCGACGGCAGTCCCGCGTCGAGGAACGCCGATTCCCGGTAGAACTCCCGCACCACGCCGCGATCCTCGGTGACCTGCTTCATTGCGAGCACCGCCAGACCCTCGATGGACGTGGTCCGTACGTCGAACGACTCGATGGACACCGTCACCCGTCGCGCTCCGCGTGCTCGAAGTCGAGGAAGCGCAGGAGGTGGTCGGCATAGCCGCTCTTGGCCAGATCGCCACCGTGGTCGGCGGCCGTGGCCAAGTCGCGGAGCTGGTCCTCGGTGATGAACCCCTCCCGGCACGCAGCGGCCTCCGGCGCCCCGATGAGCATGCCCTTGCGACGCTGCTGGCCGGCCACCCAGGTCTGGGCGTCGAGCATGGCGTCGAAGGTGCCGACGTCAAACCAGTCGGTGGCGAACGGGAGCTTGCACACCTCGAGCGCCGCCCGCTCGAGGTAGTGGTTGTTCACGTCCGTGATCTCGATCTCGCCCCGGTCGCTGGGCTCGATCTCGCCGGCCACGTCGACCACGGTCTGGTCGTAGAAGTACAGGCCGGGCACCATGTAGTTCGACGGAGGGTCGACCGGTTTCTCGTGGATGGCCCGTACGGACGACCCGTCGTCGTCGAACTCGAGGACGCCGTAGCGCTCCGGATCCGGGACCCAGAGCCCGAACACCACGGCGCCGGCCGGCTGCGTGTACTGCTGCAGCTGCTCCCCCAACCCGACGCCGTAGAAGATGTTGTCGCCGAGGATGAGCGCCACGCTGTCGTCGCCGATGAAGTTCGCACCGACGAGGAACGCATCGGCCAGACCGCGCGGTTCGGTCTGCACGGCATAGGAGAACGCGCAGCCCCAGCGGGATCCGTCGCCCAGCAGGGCCTCGAACTGCGGCCGCTGATCGGGGGTGGAGATGATCAGGATGTCGTTGATGCGGGCGTGCAGCAGCGTCGTGATCGGGTAGTAGATCAACGGCTTGTCGTAGACGTGCATGAGCTGCTTCGAGGTCCCGCGGCTGGCGGGTCCCAGTCGGGTGGCCCGGCCGCCGGCGAGGATGATGCCCTTCACGATCCGGCGCCTCTCATGACACGGCTCCGCTCATGACACGGTGTTCTACCAGAGCACAGCCTCGTAGCCGCCAGCAGGATCATCCGCAGTCGACGTCGTCGGGGATCTCGCGAGGGACCGTGCCCAGCACCGTCGTGTCGGTCCCCGACCCGGGCTGGGTGGTCGTCGCCTGGGGCAGCGTGGTCGACGCGGACGACGCCGTGGTGGTGGACGGCTCGGGCTCGACCCGCACGCCGGCATAGTCCTCGCCGGTGATGAGGGTCACGTCGTCCACGGTGGGGTCCTCCACCAGCCGGGCCCCGCTGGCCAGCCAGCGGGCCAACAGGTCGGCGCCCGCCTCGTCGTCGACGGGGTGATGGATCTCGGTTCGCGGCGTCCCCAGATCGGGGGCGTCGCCCGTGCCGGCGATCGAGAATCCGGCGGTGCGCAGGTCCTGCGACGCGGTCGAGGCCTCGCCGGGGCTCCCGGTGCCGTTGAGCACCTGCACCCGCACCGACGATTCCGTGATCGCGCCGGGATCGCGGTCGCGGAAGATGTCGAGGACGGGCTCGGCCTGGCGCGACTGCAGACGGAGGATGTCGGCGCCTCCCACGGTGTCGGCCACCACGGGCAGCTCGTAGACGTCGAGGGACGCCGGACGGAACTTGCGGAACTGAGTGGCCAGGTCGATGATGTCCTGGCCGTCGAGGGTGTCGTCGACGGTCACGGCTTCGAGGCCGCTGTTGATCAGGGCGTCGAGCGTCACCGGGTTCCGCAGTCCGCGCTCGAAGGCGCGAGCCAGCGCCTCGACGATGAAGACCTGCTGGCGCTGGATCCGTCCGAGGTCACCCGTGCCGTCGGTGCGCCACCGGCCGTCGACGAACTCCTGGTAGGCGCGTGACCGCACGAAGCCGAGGGCGTTCTGGGCGTCGAGGGTGACGCATCCGGCCTCGGGGACGTTCAGGCCGCTGTTGAGATCCCGCACGGGGTGCGGGAAGTACACCCGGACACCGTTGAGGGCATCGACCAGTTGGCCGAACCCGAAGAAGTCGACTTGGACGTAGTGGTTGATCGGGATGCCGAAGTAGTCCTGGATGGTGGTGATCAGGCCCTCGGGCCCGCCGATCTGGATGGCTTCGTTGATCTTGTCGCTTCGGCCGGTGCCGGCGATGGGGACGTAGAGGTCTCGCGGCACCGACAGCAGCGCGGCACGGCTCGACGCGGGATCGACGCGCAGGATCATGACCGTGTCGGACCGCAGCCCGGTGATCTCGGCCCGAGTGGATCGCACCGGATCGTCGGGGTCGAGGCCGTCGGCGGAGTCGACACCCACCAGGAGGAAGTTCTCCGCCTCGCCGCCGGTGGCGACCTCGTCGGAATCGCTGAGGAACTCGGCGATCTCGACCCGGGGTATCTGCCCGAACTTGTCGTAGCCGTACGCGAGCACGGCGGCAGCACCGAGGAATCCCACGATGGCGAACACGTTGCCGATGACGACCAGGCGCTGGAAGACCGATCGCCGAACCCGCGGCGTGGGCTGACCAGACATCCGGGCGAGGCTACCGGCCCCGGGGTCTACCTTCTGTTCGTGCCGAAGCTCGCCGACCAGACGCCGCTCGCGGTCGTGGGCGAGCGGCTGTGCACCGACCTGGTCGACGTCACCGCGGATCCGGCGTGTCTGGAGGGCGAGGGGTTCTGGGCCGCCGTGGTCCCGTACGCCGGCCGGCCCGTGTTCGCCCGCTTCGCCACCATCCGTCCGGCCCGGCCGTGGCGGGGACCCCGCTGGACCGGGCCGCCCCGGGGCTGCTGGGACAGCTCGCTGGATCAGTGCCGCTTCGAGCACGGCGTGCGCCAGATCCGGGCGGCGATCGAAGCCGGTGACGTGTACCAGGTGAACCTCACCCGGGTGCTCTCCGCTCCGGTTGCCGCCGATGCAGACATCGCCGCCCTCGGCGCGGCGCTGGCCGTCGGGAACCCGGCGCCGTACGCCGCAGTCGTCCGGGTGCCGGCCGCGGGTGTCCACGTGGCATCGGCGTCACCGGAGCGCTTCCTGCGTCGGGAGGGCCGCCTCGTGTGGTCGTCACCCATCAAGGGGACGGCGGCCACGGCCGAAGACTTCCTCCCGAAGGACGAGGCCGAGAACGTCATGATCGTCGACCTCGTTCGCAACGACCTCGGCCGGGTGTGCGAGATCGGGTCGATCTGCGTCCCGGCCCTGCTGGCCACGGAGCACCACCCGGGCCTCGCGCACCTCGTGTCCACTGTGGCCGGGGAGCTCACCGACGATGCGGGGTGGCCGGAGCTCCTGGCCGCCACGTTCCCGCCCGGGTCGATCACCGGCGCGCCGAAGGTGGCCGCAATGGCCGTCATCGACCGCCTCGAGCCGGTCAGCCGGGGGATCTACTGCGGCGCCGTCGGATGGGTCGACGCCGACCGCGGCATCGGCGAGCTGAACGTGGCCATCCGCACGTTCTGGATCGACGCGAGCGATGCCGCCCCGGTGCTCCGGTTCGGAACGGGGGGCGGCATCACCCACGACAGCGATCCGTCGGGTGAATGGGAGGAGACCGAGCTCAAGGCCCGCATCCTCCTCGGGGTTGCGTCGGGCTGAACCCGATCAGCCGCGGCGGGCTCCGCCGCCGCCGCCGGAACCCGAGCCGGAGGGCTTGCGGGAACGCTGCCGGCCGTTGCCCGCCTTCGATCCGCCCTGACCGGCCTGCTTGCCGCCCTGGTTGGCGTTGCGTGAGGTGCCATTGCGCCCGCCCCCGTTGCGGCCGGCACCGTTGCGCGGATTGCCGTTGCGCGGCTTTCCGTTGCGGTTCTTGTGGTGGCGGCTGCCGCCATCGCCGGACGGCGCCGACACGACTCGGGTCGGGGCGACGTGGCGGGTGCCGTCGCCGAGCACCTCGGGCGTTGGCGCGGTGAGGCTCTGCGCCAGGCCCAGATCTCGCTGCATCTTGCGGACGTCGTCGTGGTTCGTGGGACGCACGAGGCTCACCACCACCCCTTCGGCGCCGGCGCGAGCGGTGCGGCCCGAGCGATGCAGGTAGGTCTTGTCGTCCTCGGGGGGATCGAAGTGGATGACGCACTCGACGCCGTCGACGTGGATCCCGCGAGCTGCGACGTCGGTGGCAATCAGCGCCCACACGTTTCCGGTGCTGAACGCCTCGAGCGCCCGGGTCCGCTGACCCTGGCTCCGGCCGCCGTGGATGGCCGCCGTCTTCACGCCGGCGCGGTCGAGCTGCTTCGCCAACCGGTCGGCGCCGTGCCGGGTCCGGGTGAAGACGATGGTGGGCCCGGCAGCCGTGATGGCGTCGCGGGCGTGGTCGACGCGGTCCTCGTGACGGATCTTCCAGAAGTGGTGCGTCATGGCGTGGACGTCGGGCTCGGCGTCGCCGACCTCGTGGCGCACGGGGTTGCGCTGGTAGCGCTTGGTCAGCTCGGCGATGTCGCCGTCGAGCGTGGCGGAGAACAGCAGCGTCTGGCGGTCCGACTTGGTCTGGTCGAGGAGCTTCTTGACCGTGGGCAGGAAGCCCATGTCGGCCATGCGATCGGCTTCGTCGACGACCACGATGCCGACGTCGGCGAGGGAGACCTCGCCGGACTGGATCAGGTCGACGAGACGCCCGGGGCAGGCGACGAGGATGTCGACGCCCTTGCGCAGGGCATTGCGCTGCGGGCCGTAGCCCACGCCGCCGTAGACGGCGGTGACCTCACGGTTGGCCGCCCGGGCGACGGGAGCCAGGTCGCTGCAGATCTGGTCGGCCAGCTCGCGGGTCGGGGAGAGGATGAGGGCCGTGGGGCGCTTCGGCTGGGCCTTGGCGGTACGGGCGGCGACGGGTACGCCGAAGGCGATCGTCTTGCCGGAACCGGTGGGGGCACGTCCGCAGACGTCCTTGCCGGCCAGCGCATCGGGAATGGTCGCGGCCTGGACGGGGAACGCTTCGGTCATCCCGTTGGCGGCGAGTGCATCGGCCAGGCGCGCGGGGACACCCAGGTCGGTGAAGTTCTGCATCTTGTTGTCTGTCTCGATTCGGTCTTCGGTACTTGCGGCGGCGCTCGAGCTCTGGTGCGAAGCAACGAAGATCGAGAGGCGTCGGGCCGAATGGCCCTCCCGCATCCTCAGGTGCCCGAGTACTGACCGGACACCGTTCCAGGGAGCGAGCTCGACCCGGGTGCGGTGGACACACGATACCGCCTGCACCAGCCGATGCGCGCATCCCGTCGGTGCGGGGCGACGCCGCTAGCGTGCCGGCGTGTTCCCGGTCTGGATCAACGGGTCGCTGGTCGACCCCGCCGAGGCGACGGTGCCGGTGTTCGATCGCGGCCTCACCGTCGGCGACGGTGTCTTCGAGACGCTGCGGACCGAACGCGGCGTGCCCTTCGCCGTGACCCGGCACCTGCGGCGGCTCCGGCACAGCCTCGACGGGCTCGGACTGGCGCTGCCGACGTCTGACGACGAGCTGCGGGCGGCGCTGGGTGAGGTCGCGGCCCACATCGACGGCCCGGCCAAGATCCGCCTGACCGTGACCGGCGGGCCGGGGCCACTCGGCTCCGGCCGCGAACCGGGAGCGCTCACCGTCTACGTGGCCGGCGATCACCTCGAGCCGTGGCCCGAGACGGGCGCGGCCGTCCTCGTGCCGTGGCGGCGCAACGAGCACTCGGCCGTGGCCGGGTTCAAGACCACCTCCTACGCCGAGAACGTGGTGGCCCTCTGTCGCGCCAAGGAGGCCGACGCGTCGGAGGCGCTGTTCGCCAACACGGCCGGCGATCTGTGCGAGGGGACGGGTTCCAACGTGTTCGTCGTGCACGACGGCATCGTGCGAACGCCACCGCTGCGCTCTGGCTGCCTGGCGGGCATCACCCGCGAGTTGGTCCTCGAGGCTACCGACGTGGTCGAGGAGCGGATTCCGGTCAGTTTGCTGGAGACGGCCGACGAAGTGTTCCTCACGTCGTCGACCCGCGACGTGCACGGCCAGCACCGCATCGACCACCGCGCGCTCGACGCGCCCGGTCCGTGCACGCGCGCCGTGGCCGACGCCTTCGCCGGGCTTGTGCGCGACCACCTCGACCCGTGAGCGGGATCGTCATCGACGTCGACCGACACGACGACCACCTGCTGGTGCGGTGGTCGGACGTGCGGTCGACGGGATCGTGCCGCTTCGACCGGATCCCGGGCACGGCGCCCGAGTGGCTGGGGTCGGCCGACGAGCTCCTCGAAGGAGCGGACCGTCGCCAGGAGACCCGTATCCTCGACGCCATCGGGGTGTGGGCGACCGGCGAGGCCATCGAGATCGGCATCTGGCACGACGACGCTGGAGTGGAGCTCCTGACCTGATGGGCACCCTCCTCGCGGCACTCGGCCTGGTTTTCCTCGCCGAACTCGGGGACAAGACGCAGCTGGTCGCCCTCGGTCTCGGCGCCCGCCACCGCCTGGCACCGGTGCTCATCGGCGTGGCGGCGGGCTACGCCTTCGTCAACCTCTTGTCCGTGGTCGTCGGCGGCCTGTTGGGTGCCGCGCTCCCCACCCGCGCCCTCGGCATCGGCGGCGGCGTCGCCTTCCTCGGGTTTGCGGCGTGGAACCTGCGGCCGGATCCGGGCGACGACGATGCCCCCGACGAGCTCGACGGGACGGGTACCGGCCGCACCACGCTCGCTCTGGTGTCGTCGGTGGCGATGACGATGTTCGTGGCAGAGCTCGGCGACAAGACCATGCTCGCCACCGCCACGTTGGCGGCGCAGGGAAACCCGGTTCTGGTGTGGATCGGCGCGACCATCGGCATCACGGCCAGCGGCGCGGTCGGCGTGTTCGTGGGGCGGGCTGCCGGCACCCGCCTCCCCGAGCGCGCCACGCGCATCGGCTCGGCGCTTCTCTTCGCGGCGTTCGGGGTCGGCCTCATCGTGGCCAACCTCTGATCGTCGCCGTTCTCTGACGTCGCGACCGGACCGTCAGCCGGCGCGCCGGAGGTGCACCACGTCGCCGACGGCCAGGGTCCGCCGGCGGCCGTCGACCGTCTCCACCACCAGGTGGCCCTGGTCGGTGACGTCCACGGCGGTGCCCTCGAGATCGCTGCGTCCGAGGTCGACGCGCACCCGGCGACCGATGGTGCTCGACCTCGATCGCCAGGCGTCGAGCACCGCCGACGCCTCGCCCGACACCAGGCGGCCGTAGTGCTCCTCGAGACAGCCGAGCATCCGGTGGAGCACGTCCTGCCGGGGGATCGAGCGACCACACACGTGGTTCATCGCGATGGCCACGTCGGCCAGTTCCTCGGGGAGGTCGTCGGGCCAGTCGACGTTCAACCCGATCCCGGCCGCGACCGTGGCCCGTTCGTGGGCCGCCGGCTCGCGGTAGCCGCCCGAGTTGTGGGCGCTGGGTGGCCATTCGGCCTCGGCGAGGATGCCCGCCAGCTTGCGGGTGCTGGATCCGTCATCGACCACGAGGTCGTTGGGCCACTTGAGCCCCGGGGCGAAACCGGCGAGTGACTCCACGGCATCGGCCGCGGCGAGCGACAGGGCGAACGTGACGAGCGGAGCCACGGGCGCCGGCGGACGCAGGAGCACCGTGCACAGCAGCGACGCACCGGGCGGGGCGGTCCAGGTGCGCCCGGACCGACCCCGGCCCGCGGTCTGGTGATCCGCCACCAGGACCACGCCCTCGCGCTCGCCGTTGCGGGCCAGATCCATCACGTCGGCGTTGGTCGAGCCCGTCTCCGCCACCCACCGGATGTCGGAGAATCGTGGCGGTCGTGCTCCTGCAATGGCGTGAGGACCCTCCACCGCGGTAACCATACGGGGTGTTTTCCAAGGTGCTGATCGCAAATCGCGGCGAGATTGCCGTCCGGGTCATCCGGGCGTGCAAGGAACTCGGCGTGACCTCCGTGGCCATCTACTCCGACCTCGACCGGGACGCGCTGCACGTGCGACTGGCCGACGAGGCCTACTCGCTCGGGGGCACGACCGCTGCCGAGTCGTACCTCAACACCGAGGCCATCCTCGACGTGATCGAGCGGTCCGGTGCCGAGGCCGTGCACCCCGGCTACGGCTTCTTCTCCGAGAACACCGACTTCGCCCGGGCCATCACCGAGCGGGGCGTCACCTTCATCGGCCCACCACCCGAGGCCATCGAGGTCATGGGCGACAAGGTGTCCAGCCGCATCGCGGCCCAGGAGGCCGGCGTCCAGGGGGTGCCCGGCACCACCCAGTTCCTCTCCTCCGGTGACGAGGTCGTCGCCTTCGGTGAGGAGTACGGCTGGCCCGTGGCCATCAAGGCAGCCTTCGGCGGTGGCGGTCGGGGCATGCGCGTCGTGCAATCCGCCGGCGAGGCCCACGACGCCCTCCAGTCCGCCCAGTCCGAGGCGCTCAACGGTTTCGGTCGCGACGAGTGCTACGTGGAGCGCTACCTCACGTGGCCCCGCCACATCGAGATGCAGATCGTCGCCGACACCCACGGCAACACGGTGTGGATCGCCGAGCGCGACTGCTCCGCCCAGCGTCGCCACCAGAAGTTGGTCGAGGAATCGCCCGCCCCCAACTTCCCCGCCGAGATCCGCCAGGCGATGGGCGAGGCCGCGGTCAAGGTCGCCGAGGCGTGCGGCTACGTCAACGCCGGCACGGTCGAGTTCCTGTTCCAGGACGGCGAGTTCTTCTTCCTCGAGATGAACACCCGGCTGCAGGTCGAGCATCCGGTCACCGAGATGGTCTCGGGCATCGACCTCGTGGCCGAACAGCTCCGCGTCGCCGCCGGCGAGCCGCTCTCCTTCTCCCAGGACGACATCTCGCTGCGCGGGCACTCCATCGAGGTGCGCGTCAACGCCGAGGACCCGGCGGAGGGCAAGTTCCTCCCCTCCCCCGGTCCCATCGCCAAGCTGGTCCCGCCGCAGGGCAACGGCGTGCGCTGGGACGGCGGCTACGACTCCGGCGACGAGGTCAGCCAGTACTACGACAACCTCATCGGGAAGCTCGTGGTGTGGGCCGGCGATCGCGACACCGCCATCGCCCGCATGCTCCGCTGCCTCGACGAGTTCGTCCTCGACGGCCCGGCCACCACCATCCCCGCTGACGTCGCCATCCTGTCCCACGAGGACTTCGTCAACGGCGTGCACTCCACCAAGTGGGTCGAGGACACCCTCGACCTCACCGGCGTGGGATCGACCCCGTCCGCCGGCGATGACGACGACACCGACACGGTCGAGCGCACCGTCGACGTCGAGGTCAACGGCAAGCGCTTCGCCGTCAAGCTGTTCATCCCGGCCGATCAGATCGCGGCGACGACCCCCGGCAAGTCGCTCCCCAAGGCCCGCAAGCGGAGCTCCACCAAGGGCGCCGCCCCCACTGCCGGGTCGGGCAGGATCGCCGCGCCGATGCAGGGCACCATCGTGAAAGTCAGCGTCGCCGAGGGCGAAGAGGTCACCGAGGGTCAGATCCTCTGCGTGCTCGAGGCCATGAAAATGGAGAACAACATCGTCGCCGACAAGGCCGGCACGGTCTCGAACCTCGCCATCGCCGAGGGCGCCTCGGTCGGCGCCGGCGACATCATCATCACCATCGAGTAGCAGCGCCGCCCGCCACGGTGCTCAGCCGGCGGATCGGTCCTGCCAGGTGCACACGCAGACCTCGTTGCCCTCGGCGTCGGCGAGCACCCAGAACGCCCGGGCGTACTCGTCGGTGACCAGCGTGCCGCCTGCGGCCAGCGCTGCGTCGAGGCGCCGCTGGGCCAGGTCGTGGGGCACCTCCACGTCGAGGTGGAAGCGGTTGCGATCGGTGCGAGGCTCGTCCATCGGCTGGAACCAGACCGACGTGCCGAAGCCGCGAGGGTCCGACAGGCTGCCGTCGGGCTGCTCGCGATAGTCGAGCACCGCAGCCCAGAACGGCCGGATGCGGTCAGCGTCCATCGTGTCGATGGCGATCTCCAGGATCTGGGCCGCCGTGGGCTCAGCGGTGGCGCCGGCGTCGGCGGCCAGCTGGGAGATGTGCCGGGCCAGGTCGACGTCGTGGGTGGAGAGCCCATCGACGGCGTGCGTCGTGAGCGCGACCCGGACCAGACCGGGGTAGGTGAGCGACACGTCGGGATGGTGGTCAGCTGCCTCGCCAGCATCTGCGATGGCAGCGACCAGGCGTCCAGCGGCCGGGAAGGAAGGCGCCCGGAACCGGGTCTCGGCGGTGCGCAGTACGACCCGCCAGTCATCGAGTCCCTCGGTGGCCGTGAACTGCTCGGCGGTGATCTCGGTGTAGGGCATCAGTCGGCTGCTTCCGCGAGGGCCTCGGCGAGGCTGGGATGGACGAGGAGGCTGTCGACGATGTCCTCGACCTTGAGGCCGGCGGTGACAGCCAGGGCGATGACCGAGATCAGCTCCGCGGCATGGCGACCCACGATCGAGCCGCCGAGAACCACGCCCGTCGCCGGGTCGGAGAGGATCTTCACGAAGCCGCGAGGCGCGTTGTTGATCAGGGCCTTGGCGGTGGTGGAGAACGGCACCTTGGTCACCCGGATCTTGCGACCCTCGGCGAAGGCATCGGCCTCGGCCAGGCCCACGTCGGCGATCTCGGGCTCGGTGAAGATGGCCGAGGCAGCCTTGTCGTAGTCGAGGTGACGATGGTCGCGGGTGTGGAGCCCCATCACGTGCTCGGCGATCTTGCGACCCTGCATCGACGCCACGGAAGACAGGGGGAGCTTTCCCGACAGGTCGCCGGCCACGTAGATGTGGGACACGTTGGTCTGCCCGTGGTGGTTGTTGTCGATGTATCCCCACTCGTTGACCTCGACGCCGGCGGGCTCGCACCCGAGACCCTCACTGTTGGGGAGCGAACCGATGGCGAGCAGGGCATGGCTCCCGGTGGCGGACCGGCCGTCGTCGCAGATCACCCGAACGCCGTGACCACCGGCGCCGTCGTCGGTGCGCTCGATGCCCTCGGCACGGGCGCCCTTGAACAGCTTCACGCCCCGGTCGAGGAACTCGGTTTCGAGCGCGGCAGCCACTTCAGGGTCCTTCTGCGGGAGCACCTGCTGGCGCGAGACGATGAGCGTGACCGCGCAGTCGAACGCCGAGAACATGTGGACGAACTCGACGCCGGTGACGCCGGAACCGATCACGACGAGGTGCTCGGGCAGGTCCTTGGGCGGGTAGGCGTCACGCGTCGTCAGCACCCGGTCTCCGTCGGGTTCTGCCCAATCGGGGATGCGGGGCCGCGAGCCCGTGGAGAGGAGGATGGCGTCGGCCGCGATGCGCTCGTCGCCGGTCTCGGTCTCGGCCACGACCTCGTTGGGGCCGACGAGTCGACCGGTGCCCCGGATGACGCGAACCCCCTGGCTGGCGAGCAACGACGACACCGACTGCTCCAGCCGGTCCTCGATCGAGCCGATCCGCTCGCGCAGGGCATCGAAGTCGAGGTGTGCCACCACATCGGTCAGGCCCATCTGCTCGCTGGCGTTCACCGCGCCGAGCGCCCCGCCCGTGGCGATCATCGCCTTGGAAGGGATGCAGTCCCAGAGGTGGGCGGCGCCGCCCACGATGTCCCGCTCGATGACGGTCACCTCGGCCCCCAACTTGGCGGCGTGGGTGGCGGCGGCGTGTCCGCCCGGGCCACCACCGATGATCACGAACTTGAGGGCCATGGAGCGAATCGTACCGACATCCGTGCTGGCCCCAGACCGCCGGGTCGCGGACTCCAGGGACGTCGTGCCAGCCCGCTCACTCGGTGGCGCGGGCGATCCGGACGAGGCGGTGGTCGTCCGTGAAGAGGCGGGACGTGACGCCCGTGCCGATGACCACCACGTTGATCGTCACGGCCCCGAGGATGAGGAACATGATGGCGGCCTGGACCCGCACCGCATCGACCGGATCGACCCCGGCGAGGATGAGACCGGTCATCGCCCCGGGCAGGAAGACCAGCCCAACAGCCTTGGTGGTCTCGATCTGGCTCGTCATGCCGGTGCGCAGCGCAGACCGCAGTGACGGCCGTGACGCCTCTTGCCACGGCTGGCCCAGGGCGAGGCGAGCCTCGACGTCGGCGCGCTTCTCGGAGAACTCGGCCACGATGCGCCGCCCGGCGACCACGGTCGAGGTCATGGCGTTGCCCACCATCATCCCGCCCAGCGGGACGATGGCGCGGGCTTCCGCCGGGAAGATGCCGAGCCCGAAGATCACGGCGACGGTCGCCGCCGTCGAGATGCTCAGCGCCAGGAGGGCAAGGGGCAGCACGCCGGGGACCTCGGGCGCTCGCCGTGACACCGTCCACGCCGCGAACGCGACCATGAAAACCAGCCATCCCCAGGCCAATGCGATCGGCTGATCCCTCGTCGCCGAGATCGCCCACGCCGGGGGATCGATCACCACCGCGAGGACGTAGCCGACGGCCAGCAACTGGACGAGGGCCCGTACCGTCGCCCACAGCACACTGCTTTCGAGATCCAGATGGCGCCATCTCGAGATGCCGATCGTGACGACGATCAGCAGCAGCGAGGCCGCCAGCCCCCACCAGCCGACATCACCCTCGGCCATGGGTCCCCTCCTGGTCCCGGTGCTCGTGCGCCGCATCTTCCGACGCCAGGTAGTGCGCCATCTGGTGCTCGTCGGCCAGCCGACCCCCGACGAGGACGATCTGGGCATCGCCGATGCGCTCGGCCTGGGTCAGGTCGTGGGTCACCCACAGGATCGGCATCCCCTCGTCGGCCAGGGTCCGGCCCAGCGCCTCGAGACCCCGGGTGGCCGTGGGGTCGAGGGCCGAGGTCGGTTCGTCCATGAGCAGGACCTCGGGTTCGGTGACGAGCGTACGGGCCAGGCACGCCCGCTGCGCCTCGCCACCCGAGAGCGAGTCGCCTTCACGGTCGAGGAAGGACCGGTCGAGCCGGGCCCGATCCAGGGCCGTGGCGTACCGGTCGTCGGTGCCGTCGGGGACCGCCACCGCGAGGTTGTCGCGCACCGTGCCGGGGAAGAGCGTGGGCCGTTGGAAGACCATCCCGACGTCGCGCCGAAGGGTCAACGGATCGGTGGTGGACAAGTCGGTTCCCCGGAACCGGATGCATCCCGACGAGGGCGCCTCCAGCCGATTGCACAGACGGAGCAGCGTGGACTTCCCGGCGCCCGAGGGCCCCAGGAGGCAGGTGATCGCTCCCCCGTCGGCCACGGACGCGGTCACGTGGTCGAGCACGACGGCGTCGTCGAAGCGCACCACCACGTCGTCGAACTCGAACATGTCCACGGCGCGAGTATCCCCCGCCGGCCGCCGCACCGGCTGCTCAGCGGGGAGCTCGAGCGAACCCAACCGCTGACATCCGTTGGTCGACGACGAGGGGCGACCCGTATCGTGCCGACATGGTCGACCATGCAGCTGACTTCGATCCCGCCGATCTCGACGCCTGGCACGAAGCGGCCACGAAGGAGCTGAAGGGCGATCCGCCCGAGTCCCGGACCTGGCAGACGCCCGAGGGCATCGACGTGAAGCCGCTCTACACCGCGGCCGACATCGACGGGCTCTCCCATGTCGGGGGCCTGCCGGGCCAGGCGCCGTTCGTCCGCGGTCCGTACGCCACCATGTTCGCCAACCGGACCTGGACCCTGCGTCAGTACGCCGGCTTCTCCACGGCCGAGGAGTCCAATGCCTTCTACCGGCGCAACCTCGCCGCCGGCCAGCGCGGCCTGTCCGTGGCATTCGACCTCGCCACCCACCGCGGGTATGACTCCGACCACCCCCGCGTGGTCGGCGACGTGGGCAAGGCCGGTGTGGCCATCGACTCGGTGGAGGACGCCAAGATCCTCTTCGACGGGATCCCCCTCGACCAGATGTCGGTGTCGATGACCATGAACGGCGCGGTCCTGCCGACGATGGCCAACTACATCGTGGCTGCGGAGGAGCAGGGCGTGCGCTCCGAGCAGCTCTCCGGAACCATCCAGAACGACATCCTCAAGGAGTTCATGGTCCGGAACACCTACATCTACCCGCCGGCGCCCTCCATGCGGATCGTGTCCGACATCATCGGGTACACGGCGAGCCACATGCCGAAGTTCAACTCCATCTCGATCTCCGGCTACCACATGCAGGAGGCAGGGGCGACGCTCGAGCAGGAGCTGGCCTTCACCATTGCCGACGGCATGGAGTACGTGCGGGCCGCCCAGGAGGCCGGCCTCGACATCGACGCCTTCGCCCCCCGTCTGTCCTTCTTCTTCTGTATCGGCCAGAACTTCTTCGGCGAGGTGGCCAAGCTCCGGGCCGCCCGACTGCTGTGGGCCAAGGTCATGCGCCAGCTCGGCGCCGGGAACGACAAGTCGATGATGCTGCGCACCCACTGCCAGACCTCGGGCGTGTCGCTGACCGAGCAGGATCCGTACAACAACGTCATCCGTACCGCCTACGAAGCGATGTCGGCGGTGCTCGGCGGGACGCAGTCGCTCCACACCAACGCGTTCGACGAAGCGCTCGGCCTGCCCACCGAGTTCTCGGCCCGCATCGCCCGCAACACCCAGCTCATCCTCGGCGAGGAGACCGACGTGACCCGGGTGATCGATCCACTGGCCGGCTCGTACTACGTCGAATCGCTCACCGCCGGTCTCGCCGACGCCGCCTGGGCGCTCATCGAGGAGGTCGAGGGGATGGGGGGCATGACCAAGGCCATCGAGGCCGGCATGCCGAAGCTGCGCATCGAGGAGTCCGCCGCCAAGCGTCAGGCCAGGGTCGACCGGGGCGACGACGTCATCGTGGGCGTGAACAAGTACGTGCCGGAGAACGCCGAGATGGTCGACGTCCTCGACATCGACAACGCTGAGGTGCGCGACTCCCAGATCCGGCGCCTCGAGCAGATCCGCGCCAGCCGGGACCAAGCGGCCTGCGACGATGCCCTTCTGGCCCTGAAGAACGGCGCGGCGGGAGACGCCAACTTGCTCGAGCTCTGCGTGGACGCCGCCCGGGTCCGGGCCACGGTCGGCGAGATGTCCGACGCCATGGAAGCCGTCTTCGGTCGGCACAAGGCCGAGGTCCGTAGCATCCACGGGGTGTACGGCGCGGCCTACGAGAACGACGAGAACTACGCCGCGCTGCTGGCACGCGTCGATGACTTCGCCGCGAAGGAGGGGCGCCGACCACGCATGCTCGTGGCCAAGATGGGCCAGGACGGCCACGATCGCGGTGGGAAGGTCATCGCCACGGCCTTCGCCGACTTCGGCTTCGACGTCGACGTGGGACCCCTGTTCCAGACCCCGGAGGAGGTCGCCCGCGACGCCATCGAACACGACGTCCACGTCGTCGGCGTGTCCTCCCAGGCGGCCGGGCACAAGACCCTCGTGCCGGCGCTCATCGAGGAGCTGCGGGGAGCCGGCGCCGACGACGTCATCGTGGTCTGCGGGGGCGTCATCCCGCCCCAGGACTACGACTTCCTCCGTGATGCCGGTGTCGCCGCAGTCTTCGGGCCGGGTACCAACATCCTCGACGCGGCCGGACGAGTCCTCGATCTGCTGTGACGCTCGCGGAGGATGTGCTCGGCGGTGAGCGGCGGGCGCTGGGGAAGGCGATCACGCTCGTCGAATCCACCAGACGGGACCACCGTCAGGCAGCCGTGGAGCTGCTCGAAGCCGTCCTCCCCCACGCAGGCGGCGCCGTCCGCCTCGGCGTCTCGGGCGCGCCCGGCGTCGGCAAGTCGACGTTCATCGATGCCTTCGGCCGCCACGTGCTCGACACGGGGACCCGCCTCGCCGTCCTCGCCGTGGACCCGAGCTCCGGTCGCTCCGGGGGATCGATCCTGGGCGACAAGACCCGCATGGAGGAGCTCGCACGCCGGCCCGAGGTCTTCATCCGGCCGTCGCCCGCCGGCCGGACCCTCGGTGGCGTGGCCCGGCGCACCCGCGAGGCGATGCTGCTCTGTGAGGCTGCGGGGTACGACGCCGTGTTCGTCGAGACGGTGGGGGTCGGCCAGTCCGAGACCGCCGTGGCCGACATGGTCGACCTGTTCTGCCTCCTCGTCTCACCGGCGGGCGGCGACGACCTGCAGGGCATCAAACGGGGCGTGATGGAACTGGCCGAGTTGGCGGTGGTCACCAAGGCCGACGGTGAACTCGCGGCCGCCGCCAACCGGGCGGCTGGCGACCTGCGTCACGCCCTCCACCTGATGCGCCCCGTGCACACCGCCTGGACCCCCCGGGTGCTCCTGGCCTCGGCGTTCGAGGGCACGGGCCTCGGTCTGTCTCTTATACACATCA
>JBPPNA010000013.1:0-10008 GCA_051306355.1 Acidimicrobiales bacterium
CAGTCGTGGAGGGCGAGCAGGTCGAGGTGGAAGCGACGACGACGACGACGACCACGACCACCACCACGACCACCGCGCCCGACGTCCCAGTCGTCGCGGAGGAGCGCACGCAACGCACGCCGGGCGGTCCCGAGGTCGAGGTGCTCCAGTCCGGCACCGGTGCCGGCGGCGGATCCGGTCAGCTCGCCCTCTCCATGGGGGTCGCCATCGTGCTGGTCGCCATCGTGTTCCGCTCGCCCCTCCCGTCGGCGACCACGCAGAGATGGCGCAAGTGAGACGTCTCCTGGCCACCGTCCTGGTCGCGGTCACGGCGCTCGCCATCGCTGCGTCGCCGGCTGGTGCAGCGGAGCCCATCGAGATCGAGGCCGCCATCGGCGGTCGCGACGTCACCACCGCCGACAGCACCGAACCCATCGTGATCGACCCCGCCGAGGAGACCCCGCTCGAGCTCACCGTCACCAACACCGGCGACGTGGCCGAGGAGATCCGCTTCGTCCGCCTCGAGGGAACGGCCCTCGGTCTCACGTTCCTGACCTACGACCTCGGCATCCGCACCATGCTCGAACCGGGCGAGGAAGCATCCATCGACGTTGCGCTCGACTTCTTCGACCTCGACAAGCAGGCCACGGGCTACCTGGGGACATCACTGCGGGTCTACGACACCGAACGCCGGCTCCTGGGTGAACAGGACTTCGTCGTCGACGTCCGGGGCAACGCCACATCCACCCTGGGCCTGTTCGCCATCATCGTGCTCGGCATCGCCGTCTTCAGCGTCGTCGTGCTCGTCCTGAACACCCTGCGCCGGCGGCTACCGTCGAACCGTTTCGTCCGCGGCCTCCAGTTCGCCATCGCCGGCGCCGCCATCGGCGTCACGCTCGCCCTCGGCGTCTCGATCCTGCGCATCGCCTTCGCTGATGTCGAGGAGTGGGTCCCGCTCGTGGTGCTCCCGACCGTGATCGCCTTCGCCATCGGCTACATCGCCCCCGGACCGCTGTCCCAGAGCATCCGCGACGTCCGCGAGGAGGAGGCACTCCAGTACGTGGCCGAGGCGACCGTGGCCCGGGCGTCCGGCATCCACATGCCGGCCACCTCCGGTCGCTACAGCCGGGCCAGCCTCGATCGGGCCATCGCGTACCAGGACCCGGACGAGACCGATCTGGCCGTCGGCGTCGACCAGGAACGGACCGGGGACCCGGTCGACGGGGAGCCGGTCAACGAGACCAGGTAGCGCTACGTCGCTTCGCTGAACTCGCGCCAGCGGAACTGATAGACGGTGTGATCCCCCGGAATCCCCTTGAGCGGGACCACCTGTGGCTCACCGAACTCGAGATCGCCCCGGGCGGACGCGATCTCGCGCACGATGGACGACACCAGGATCTCGCCCCCGTCGGCCAGACCCCCGACCCGGGCGGCCAGCATGACGTGCTTGCCGAAGATGTCGCCGTCCTCGGCGATGACCTCACCCGTATGCACCCCCACCCGGATGCGCACACCCATGTCGGGGTGCTCGACGGCGAACTCGTCGAGCTCGGACTGCACGCCCATCATGGCCCGCAAGGCCTGGCGGGCGCCGTTGAAGGTGAGCATGAAGCCGTCGCCCTGGTTCTTGACGATCGTGCCTCCCCACTTCTCCACGTGCCGACTGATGATCTCGTTGTGCGCCGTCAGCACCTTCATCCACGCGGAGTCGCCCATCGACGTGGCCCGCTCGGTCGACGACTCGATGTCGCTGAACACGATGGTGATCGTGCCCCGGTCCTGCTCGGCTGCAGTCTGCACGGCGGCGGCGACCGGCGGGGGCGCCTGCTCGACCGCGCGTGCCACGGCGTCCATCGACGTCTCGCGGATGTCGGTGGGACCCGAAGGCGCGGCCCGCACCGCGCCGCCGAAGTCGCCCGGCATGGCTGTCTCCCGGCTGGCGACCGGACCGTCGGCCGCGGCGCGGACGGCCCCTGAGGGGCGATCGCTCACCAGCGTCACCGTGGTGTCGCCGATCTGGAGGACCGAACCGGGCATGAGCACCACAGAAGAAGAGATCTGCGTGCCGTCGAGGAACGTGCCGTTCGTGCTGCCCACGTCCTCGACGATGACGTTGTCGCCGCGGGGACCGATGGTGGCGTGGCGTCGTGACGCCAGGGTGTCGGCGATCATGATCCCGTCACACTCGCGACCGATCTCGAGCGTCTCCCGGACCTGCACGTGGAGGGCACGCCGACCTGCCTGCTCGATCGCGATGACTGGATGTGTCAAACCGGTACTCCCGCCCTCAGACGGTCAACCATAGTGCTTCTTGTCGAGGTCACGGACCTCGCCGGCCAGGTGGATGAGCAGCTTCTGGGAGATCGCCGGCATGTCGTGGAGCAGGCCGGAGAACTCCCGCCGGCCGATCACCAGGACCCGAAGGGGACCGTCGGCGATGACGGTGGCCGTGCGCGTCGACCTGTCGAGCAGGCCCAGCTCGCCGATCGTGTCGCCGGGTCCGAGTGTGGTGACCTTGCGGCCGTTGCGCCGCACGGTGGCGCGGCCGGCGACGATCACGAACGCTTCGTGAGACGGGTCGTCCTGTCGCGTCAGCTCCTTGCCATCGTCGATGTCGAGTTCGTCGGTGAGACGAGCGATGGTCGCCAGTTGCTTCTTCGAGCACCCGGCGAACAGGGAGACGTTGGACAGGTGGGTCGTCGCATCGATCTTGGCCATGGCGCGCAGCTTACGAACTCCGACCGGAGCGCGCGGGCGGAAGCGCGTGACCGCACGTCAACAGAAACGAGGCAGCCCGAGCACGTGCTCGGAGACGTGGTTCAGCACCATCTCCTGGCTGACGGGAGCGACGTCAGGCGACCGCGTCCCGCACGGCGTCGATGAGCCCGGACGTCCTCGGATCGTTCGACAGGTTCGTGCTCATCTTGTTCATCACGTACCCGAACCCGATGCTCCGGTCGGGGTCCGCGAAGCCGAGCGAACCGCCGGCACCCGCGTGGCCGAAGCTGGCCTCGCCCATGAGCGGCGAGAAGCTCGACGGGAGGAAGAAGCCGAGGCCGAAGCGGGTCGGGACGACCAGGGTCTGGTCTCGCCCGTTGCTCTGCTCGACGGTCGCCCGCTTCACGGTGTCGGCGTCGAGGAGTCGGACGCCGTCGACCTCGCTGACACACGCGGCGTAGAGCCGGGCGAGCGATCGGGCGTCGGTGATGCCGTTGGCCGCGGGGATCTGCGAGGACCACACGTCGGGTCGGTTCCAGGCCATGCTCGCGACCGTGCCCGACAGGTCGAAGGCCCCGTTCAGGTGGAGCGCCCGGTTGGTGACCGAGTCGGGGTTCAGGTACGCCTCGGCGAGTTCGCCGAGCAGCGGGACGATCTCGGCGGGGAGGTCGCTCATGTCGAAGGCTGCCTCGCTCGGGTCGGGCGCCACCAGCGGCGCGACCCGGCCCCGTTCGCTCTCGGGCAGCCCGATCCACAGGTCGAGGTCGAGCGGTGCGGCGAGCTCGTCGGCGACGAAGGCACCGATCGTCCGGCCCGTGATCCGGCGGATGACCTCTCCCACCAGCCAGCCGTAGGTGAGGGCGTGGTAGCCGTGGGCCGTGCCCGGGTCCCACAGCGGCTCCTGGGCGGCGAGCGCGTCGACGATCGGAGTGATCTCGAGGATCTCCTCGAGTGTGAGGCGGGCGTCCACCACGGGCAGGCCGACCTGGTGGCTGAAGATCATCCCGATGGTGGCCGCTTCCTTGCCGGCCTGGCCGAACTCCGGCCACACGTCGGTCACCTTGGCGTCGAAGTCGAGCTCGCCTCGCTGGGCGAGGAGATGAGCTGCGATGGCAGCCACGCCCTTCGTGGTCGAGAACACCAACTGCAGCGATTCCCGGTCGTAGGGCGCACCGGTGGTCGGGTCGGCGATGCCACCCACGAGGTCCACCACGCACTCGCCACCGACGTACACGGCGACCCCAGCACCGATGTCGCCGTGATCGTCGAAGTTGCGCTCGAACGCGTCGCGCACACCTTCGAACCCGCTCGCCACGCTGCCCTGCACTTCGGTCATTGCTCTCCCTGGGTCGGAATCGGTTCGCCGGGACGCTAGACGAGACCCTGTGCCGGGAGGCCCGTCGTAGAGTGCGCCCATGGACCGAGACCTCCGAGCCGACTACGGACCCTGGGCCATCGTCGCCGGAGCCGGCGCCGGCCTGGGCGAGGCCTACGCCCGCCAGCTCGCGGGCCACGGCCTCTGCCTCGTGCTGATCGATCGTGACACCGAAGTCGTCCAACGTCTCGCCCTCGCCCTCACCGAGGACCACGACATCTCCTGTCGGACCGTCGCGCTGGATCTGGCGAGTCCGGACGCCCCCGACATCGTGATGACGAACTGCGCGTCGCTCGACGTCGGGCTCTTCGTCGCCAACGCCGCCGCGTCCCACGTCGGGCCCTTCCGTGACCAGGACCCCGAGTCGTTCGAGCTCCAACTCCGCGTCAACGCCCTCACGCCAACGGTGATCATCCACCGCTTGCTGCCACACTTCACGGCGCGAGAGCGTGCCGGCGTGATCTTGATGTCGTCTCTGTCGTCCCGTCGCGGGGCACCGCTCGTGGCCACCTACGCCGCCACGAAGGCCTACCTGGCCATCCTGGCCGAGTCCCTGTGGGATGAGCTGCGCGACGACGGCATCGACGTGCTCGGTGTGCTGCCCGGTTCCACCCGGACGCCCGGATGGCTCTCGTCCAACCCGCAGGCCGGCACCGGGACGACGACGCTCATGGACCCCGGCGACGTCGTCGGCGAAGCGCTGGCCGCGCTGGGCGCCGGTCGCCCCACGCTCGTCCCGGGTGGAGCCAACCGCGAGTCCGAGTCGTTCCTCGAATCCATGGACCGGACAGAGGCCGTGCGGATGGTCGGGCAGGTGATGCGGGAGATGTATCCCGTGGAGCGGGAGCCGGATCCCACGCTCTGAGTGGTCTCGTCCCTCCGCGAACCGGGTACGAGCGTGTCACGAACACGTACGACCCTCATCCGACGGCGGGCTCGAGCGACCGGGAATGGCCCATACATGAACGCAGTGACCACGATCGACCCGGGACCCGTGGATGGGCGGACGGCTCGGCGGCATCGCAACAAGACGGCGGTGCTGGATGCCGTCATCGAGCTGTTCTCCGAGGACAACCTCACGCCCGGCGTCCACGAGGTCGCCGAACGATCCGGGGTCTCGCTCCGTTCGGTCTACCGATACTTCGAGGACGTCGACGAGTTGGTGGCCGCGGCGATAGACCGGCACGTGCAGCGCGCCGACACCCGCTTCGAGATGCCGGGACTCGGCGCCGGCCCCACTGAGGAGCGCATCACGCGCTTCTGCGCCAATCGGGTCTCGTTCTTCACCTCCGTGCGCTCGGCGTATCGGGCCAGCACGATCCGGGCCGCCGATCACCCGCGGCTGGCGGAGAGCACCGACGCCCGACGCGACCGCTTGGCGCGCCAGACCACCCAGATGTTCGCCCCCGAGTTGGGCGCCATGGACAGTGAGCGGGCCGAGACCGTCTGCTGCACGCTCGACACCCTGTCGCAGTTCGACTCCCTGGAGTACCAGTACCGGAACCGGGCCTGCGACTCGGACCGGACGACGGACTTCCTGGTCCGGGCGTTCACCGAGATCCTGGTCTGATCGTTGGCTGAGCCTGTTTCCCTGCCCAGAGCAGCTGACGGTACGGTCGACGTCGTTCACTGACCGTCGACTCCGAGGAGACCCGGTGCGCAGCGCCAAAGACTTCTTCGCCCCGCTGGCCATCGGTGCGCCGGCGCCTCTGCGGGAGATCCCGTTCCGGCCGTCGAGGAACATCCACTTCTTCCCGCCGGCCAACGAGAAGATGCGTTCGAAGGTGCCCGACATGGTCACCACCTGCGACGTGCTGCTCGGAAACCTCGAGGACGCCGTCCCTGCGTCCGACAAGGAAGCGGCCCGGGCCGGGCTCATCGAGGTCGGACAGAGCGTCGACTTCGGGGAGTGTCAGTTCTGGACCCGGGTGAACAGCCTGGATTCGCCCTGGGGCCTCGACGATCTCCTCGAGATCGTTCCCGCCATCGGCGAGCAGCTCGACGTCATCATGATCCCCAAGGTGGAGGGCGCCGAGGACATCCACTACGTGGACCGGCTGTTGGCCCAGCTCGAGGCCAAGGCCGGTCTCACCGAGCCGCTCCAGCTGCACGCCATCCTCGAGACGGCCCGCGGGGTCATCAACGTCGAGGAGATCTGCGCCGCGTCGCCACGCTTGCAGGGCCTGTCGCTCGGGCCGGCCGATCTGGCTGCGAACCGCCGCATGAAGACCACGCGCGTCGGCGGTGGACACCCGGGCTACCTGGTCCGCAGCGACCCCACCGGCGACGACCTCGAGGCTGGTCGCGTCACCGCCCAGCAGGACCTGTGGCACTACACGGTCGCTCGCATGGTCGACGCCTGCGCGGCCAACGGGATCTACGCCTACTACGGACCCTTCGGTGACATCCGCGACACCGTCGGATGCGAGGACCAGTTCCGCAACGCCTACCTGCTCGGCTGCGTCGGCGCCTGGTCGCTGCACCCCGTGCAGATCGACATCGCCAAGAAGGTGTTCTCGCCGCCGGTCGACGACGTGGTGCACGCCAAGCGCGTGGTCGAGGCCATGGGCGACGGCACCGGCGCGGTGATGCTGGACGGCAAGATGGAGGACGATGCCTCGGTCAAACAGTGCCTGGTCGTGCTCGACCTGGCGAAGCAGCTCGCCGAGCGCGACGCGGGGCTGAAGGAGGCCTACGGCCTGTGACCGACCTCGATCAGCAGGACCCTTCCCTGCGGCCCCGCCGCTCCGTCCTCTACATGCCCGGCGCCAACGAGCGGGCCCTCGAGAAGGCCAAGGGCCTGACCGCCGATGCACTGATCCTCGATCTCGAGGATGCCGTCGCCCCCGACGCCAAGGACGAGGCACGGGACCGGGTCTGCGCCGCTGCGGCATCGGGCCAGTACGGCAAGCGGGAGATCGCCATCCGGGCCAACGGCCTGGGCACCCAGTGGCACGACGCCGACGTGGCCGCCATCGCCGCAGCAGGACCGGACGCCATCGTGGTGCCCAAGATCGATTCCGTCGAGGACGTGCGGGCCATCGAATCTGCGCTCGAGAAGGGCGGCGCACCGGAACACACGCGGATCTGGGCCATGGTGGAGACCCCGGTGGCCATGCTCCACGCCGAGGAGATCGCCCGGTGCTCCGAGCGCCTGACCGTGCTCGTCATGGGCACCAACGACCTGGCCAAGGAGCTGCGGGCCGAGCATGTCCCCGGCCGTCAACCGCTCCTCACCGGTCTCGGCCTCTGCCTGTTGGCCACCCGGGCCTCGGGCAAGGTGATCCTCGACGGCGTCTACAACGACATCGCCGACGCCGAGGGCTTCGCCGATGAGTGCCGCCAGGGCCGACAGATGGGATTCGACGGCAAGACCCTCATCCATCCCAGCCAGCTGGATCCCTGCAACGAGGTGTTCGCGCCTTCCGACGACGACGTCGAGGCGGCCCGGGAGATCATCGCCGCCTTCGAGGAGGCCGAGTTCGAGGGCAGGGGCGTGGTCACGGTCAACGGGCGGATGATCGAGAACCTCCACGTCGACGCCGCCCGTCGCACCCTGGCCCAGGCCCGGGCCATCGCCGATCTGGCCGAGTCGTGAGCGAGCTCACCACGCCGGAGGAGGTCGATTTCCACTTCGACGTGATGTGCCCGTTCGCGTACCAGACGTCGAAGTGGATCCGGGCGGTGCGGGACCAGACCGGTCTGCGGATCAACTGGCGATTCTTCTCGCTGGAGGAGATCAATCGCCAGGAGGGCAAGAAGCACCCGTGGGAGCGGGAGTGGTCCTACGGGTGGTCGATGATGCGGATCGGCGCCCTGCTCCGCCGCACCGACATGGCCCACCTCGACGCCTGGTACGAGCGAGCCGGGCGAGCGCTCCACGAGGACGGGCACAAGCCTCACGACCCGGACGTGGCCCGCCACCTGCTCGAGGAGCTGAACCTCGATCCGGCCACGGTGGACGCCGCCATCGCGGACCAGACCACCCACGACGAGGTGCACGCCGAGCACCAGAAGGTGGTCGACGCCGGCGGCTACGGCGTCCCGACCATGTTCTTCCCCGACGGGCAGTGCCTCTTCGGTCCCGTGATCATGGAGCCACCGACCGAAGGCGACGCCGTGGTGCGCCTGTGGCACGCCGTCACGGCCTGGCTCGAATTCCCCCACCTCTACGAGATGCAGCGACCCAAGACCGAGGCTGACGGGCGCTTCATCGCCCGGACGTTCAAGCCCTACCTCGAGGCGCGGGACTGGGTGTCGATCGATCGCGGCAAGGTCATCGAGCTGGACCGCCTCGCAGACTGAGCGACCCTCGCCCGACGGCGCGGTCAGCGGCGCCGGCGGGCGTCCTGGCAGCGGGGGCACCAGCGGGCGCTGCGACCGCCCACCATGGCGCGGCGAGTCGGGGTTCCGCAGGTGGCGCAGTCGCGGCGACCGTGGACCCGCAGCTGTGGCCCATAGCGCCCCGACCGGCCCCACAGGTCGATCCATCCCTCGTCAGGGAGCGTCACTCCCCCGGCGGCAGCCGAGTCGCTCGAGACGGCACGAGCCGCGAGGAGGATCCGATCCCAGGCCGACGGCTGGAGTTGCACCGCCGGCGTGAGCGGCGAGATCCCAGCGTGGTGGAGAGCCTCGTCGGCCAGGTAGCTGCCGATCCCCGAGACGGTTCGGACCTGATCGAGCAGGACGGCCTTCACGCCGACCTGCCGGCGGGCGCCGTCCCGGGCGAGCTGAGCTGACGTCACCGAGGGGTCGTGGAGGTCGGGGGCGACGGGCACGCCGGCTCGCAGGAGGCGGAGCTCACCGAACGTGCGGACGTCACGGAACCACAGCTCGACAGCCTCGTCGCCGGCCCCGGGACCATCGGGAGGAGGCCCCGGGACAGTCGGGTCCGAATGCCTCGGAGCCGGTTCGGTACAGATTCGGACCCGATTCTCACGGGGCCCGAGACGGGCCACGGCGTGCACATGCCGGTCAGGGTGGAAGTCGCCAGGAGACCGTGCCAGCAGCTGGCCGCTCATCCGGAGGTGGATGCCGAGCTGCACGTCGTGGCTGGCAAAGTCGACCACGATCCACTTGCCGTGGTGATGCACCGAGGAGACAACGGCGCCGACCACGCAGCCGAGCTCCTCGACCGGCTGCGCGCGCGTGGTGCGGTGGTGCGTGACCGTCAGCGATTCGACCGTGCGACCGGATGCGACCAGATCGAGCTGGTGGGCAGCGACCGTGACCTCGGCGGCCTCGGGCATCGAAAGCGACCTCTCAGCCCTCGAGGAGCTCCTCGGGCTCGATCAGATCGCCGGCGGCCGCCAGCGCGCTGGCCAGACCGACAGCACGCGCATACACGGCCGCGAAGAACGCCTCGCTGGCGTGCTCCTGGCCCGGCAGCGGTGGACGCCCGAGCGAGCGGACGACGGCCGAGGGATCCTCGGTGATGCGGATGTCGCTGGTGGGATCGGGGAGTGCGGTCTTGTCGCCCCAGTACTCCGACGTGGCCTTCGAGCGGTTCCGGCGCTTGCGGTTGCGCTTGCGTCCGGCCTCGCCTCCTTGACCCTTGCCACCCTTCTGACCACCGTCCTGACCACCGCGGTTCTGACCGTTGCGGCTCTGATCGTTCGGGGCGTTCATACGTTCTCTCCGTCGTCGGTCAGGAGTTGGTCCGGATCGATGCCGAGCGCCACCTGCAGCTGGTCGGCGTCGAGGTCACCGATGGAGCTCGACTTGGGCAGCACGAGGTCGGCGATCTGGCGCTTGCCGGCGACGACCTCCTCGACCCGCTCGTCGACGGTGCCCGGGCACACCAGTCGGTGGGCGATCACCGTGTTCTTCTGGCCGATCCGCCAGACCCGGTCGCGGGCCTGGTCCTCGACCGCCGGGTTCCACCAGCGGTCGTAGAGGACCACGTGGTTGGCCGAGGTGAGGTTGAGGCCGGTGCC
>JBPPNA010000105.1:0-18415 GCA_051306355.1 Acidimicrobiales bacterium
GGGCCGAGGGGTGCTGAAAGGCGGAGCGATCGAAGTCGGGTTCGTAGATCGCCGTCGGCGCGTTCTGGCCGCGGAGGCCGACCCGGCCCCGGGCGATCCAGTGGGCGCGCTCGGGTCCGCCGGCGAGGACGGACGAACCGGAGGCGAGGACTCGCCCGGGCCGCTGCTTGGCGAGATCGGTGAGGCGCGCCGCCTCGTTCACCGGTCGGCCGATCACCGTGTACTCGAATCGTTCCTCGGTGCCCACGTTGCCGGCGACGACCGTTCCCGACGACACGCCGATCCCCGCATCGAGGCCGGGGTGGAAGCGGGCGATCTCGCCGAGCTCGACGCGCAGGGCCCGTGCAGCACGAAGCGCCCGCTGTTCGTGGTCGGGTTGCTCCCCAGGGACGCCGAAGACGCAGAGGGCGCCGTCGCCTTCGAACTTGTTCACCCACCCGCCCTCGGCCTGGACCGTGTCGACCACGGCCAGGAAGAAGGCGTTGAGGGTGACGACCACCTCGCCCGGTGGGAGCACCTCGGCCATGGCGGTGGAACCGATGAGGTCGACGAACACCACCGAGGCCCGGCGGGACTCCCCGCCCAGGTCGGTGCCGCGCGCCAGCGCCTGCTCGGCCACCTCCTGACCGACGTGGCGACCGAACAGGTCGGCGATCTGCCGGCGTTCGCGCAGCCCGGTCACCATTCGGTTGAATCCGGCCTGGACCTGGCCGACCTCTCCGCCGTCATCGACCACGAGGTCGCTGTCGAGGTCGCCCTGGGCCACCCGGGCCAGCGCCTCCCGCAGCTCGTCGAGCGGTTGTGCGATGGAGTTGGCTGCGATCCGCATCGTGAACAGACCGGTCACCAGCCCGGTGACGGCGAGGGCGGCCACGGCCGTCATCGAGGTGATCGTGCTGCGGAACGGTGCCAGGGCGAGGCCGAGCAACGGCACGCCGGAGCTCACCGTCCACGCCAGCAGGAGTCGGGGGCGCACGCCGAGGGAGGCAGGCGTCTCCGGCGGTTCCGCGGCCAGCGCGAACGCGAACAGCGGCCGGTACGCCTGCTCGATCACCAGGTAGGCGATGGCACTCACGGCCATGCCGCCGATGAGCATGATCTGGGCCAGATCGAGGACCTCGAGGGGTTCATACGTCCGCCGGACGAGGATCGCGATGGAGATGCCCACGGTCGCCACCACCCACAGGGCGAACGGTCGGGCGGCCATGCGCCACGGTTCGTCGAGGACGGATTCGCGCGCACCGGGATCGGGGAGGTCGCCCTGGAGCGCCCAGCCGCAGCTCCGGTTGAACTCTCGCGCCACCCACAGCCAGGCGACGGGCATGAGGAGCACCATCGTCACGGTGAGGAGGGCGAAGTCGTTCAACCAGGGGGTGTCGAAGGCCTCCGACGCGGGGTACACCTGCTGGAGGTAGCTGAAGACCACCAGTGCCCCCACCCCGTGCAGTGCTGACGAACGCACGAGGAGGCGCATCCGGACGTCGCGAGCGGTCCGACGCAACACGGCGGCGTGGATCACCGCCTCGGGGGACGACACGTCAGTCGCCGGCAGCGGCGGGATCGACGACCCAGATGACCTCGTCGGCCCGGATGTGGGCCCCGGGCAGGTCTGCGCCGTCACGGATGGCGGTGAACGCAGCGCGCTTGTCGGCCCCGGCGACCGTCACCACGGCGACCCGTGCCCGGGCGATACCCGCGAACGTGAGGGTCATCCGGGGATGCGGGTTGCGGCCGGTGTGGTCCTCGTTGCTGACGACCAGTCGGCCCGGATCGGCGACCAGGGCGGATGAGCCGGGGAACAGGCTGGCGGTGTGCCCGTCGGGTCCGAGACCGAGGTGCACCACGTCGATCGAGCCGAGCGACGACCACAGCAGGTTGTAGGCGTCGTCGCCTTCGTCGCACCGCATCGGGAACAGGGCGTGCACCCCGGCGACCTTGGTGAGCAGAGCCTCGCGCGCCAGGCGGTAGTTGGAGGCGGGATCGTGCGGGGGGACGCAGCGCTCGTCTCCCCAGTAGACCTCGGTGGACATCCAGTCGATGGGCGATTCGGTCCAGTCGGCCAAGCGCTCGTAGCACTGGCGTGCCGTCTCCCCCCCGGACAGGGCGATGGTGAACCCGCGGCCGAACCGAGCGTTCCACGCTTCGGCGACGACGCGGCAGAACGCGTCGGGGACGTCGTCCACGACGCGGACCTCACCGTGCACGCGATGCTCCCGCGCTCAGGACCGACCATCCGTACTGATCCGAGACGCCTTGGCATCGAGGGTGCCGAGCAGGTCGTCGAACGACTTCTCGAAGGCTGCCACACCCTCGACCTCGAGGACGCGGGCCACGTCGTCCAGGTCGACGCCCGCGGATGCGACGTCGTCGAGCACGCGGCGGGCTCCGTCGACGTCGGCGTCGATGGTGCGGGCGACCGTGCCGCGCGCCTCGAAGGCGTCAATGGTGGGGGCGGGCAACGTGTTCACGGTGTCGGGACCGATGAGCTGGTCGACGTAGAGCGTGTCGGGGTAGTCGTCGTTCTTGGTGGACGTCGAGGCCCACAACGGGCGCTGGACCCGGGCGCCGGAGGCGGCCACCGACTCCCAGCGCGACCCGGAGAACACGTCTCGGAAGCGCTGGTAGGCGAGCTGGCCCTGGGCCAACGCCGCTTTGCCGCGCAGCGCCAGTGCTTCGGGCGTGCCGATGGCCCCGAGGCGGTTGTCGATCTCGGTGTCGACGCGCGAGATGAAGAACGACGCCACGCTGCGGACACCGGACAGGTCGTCGTTGCCGGCGTCGCGGAACGCTTCGAGCCCGGACAGGTAGGCCTCCATCACGTCGACGTAGCGATCGATGGAGAAGATCAGCGTCACGTTGATGCTGCGACCCTCGCTGATCATCTGGCGAATGGCAGGGACGCCTTCTTCGCTGGCGGGGATCTTCACCAACAGGTTCGGCTCGTCGATCCGCTCGTCGAGCTCCCGGGCCGAGGCGATGGTGCCGTCGGTGTCGCGTGCCAGCCCCGGGTCGACCTCCACCGACACGTAGCCGTCGAGCCCGCCAGAAGCGTCGTGGACCGGCCGCAGGATCCCCAGGGCCGCGCTGACGTCGTCGGTGACCATCTGCCAGTACGCGTCCTCGACCGACACGCCGTCGCCCAGGAGTTGGTCGAACTGGTCGTCGTAGTCGTCGCTGTCGGCGATGGCCTTCTGGAAGATCGACGGGTTCGAGGTGATCCCGCGGATCCCGCGGTCGACGTAGGCCTGGAGCTCCCCGGACCGGAGGTAGCCCCGGCGGAGGTTGTCGAGCCAGGGCGACTGGCCCTGCTGGTCGTGGAGGTCGTGGAGACGTCCCATGGTCACGACCCTCCCTTCTGTGCGTTCTCGATCAGGGCGCGGGCCCGGGCGGCGACGTTCTCGCCCGTGAACCCGAGCTTGTCCAGCACCACTTCGCCGGGGGCGGACGCGCCGAAGTGGTCGATGCTGACCATCTCGTCGGCGTAGCGATCCCAGCCGAAGCCGACCCCAGCCTCCACCGACAGAGCCGGCACCCCGGGCGGGATGACCTCCCGGCGGTAGGCGATGGTCTGGTCCTCGAAGCGGTTCCAGCTCGGGAGCGAGACGACCCGGGCGGCCACGCTGGCATCGGCGAGGCGCACGGCGGCGTCGACGCAGACGTGGACCTCGGACCCGGTGGAGACCAGCACGACGTCGGGGTCGCCCTCGGGGTCGCGGAGCACGTAGCCACCCTTGGCGACGCCGGTGGCCGACGTCCCCTCGATGACCGGGACATCCTGTCGCGACAGGATGAGGGCGGTGGGCCCGTCGTCGGCGACGGCCAGCTTCCACGCGGCTGCGGTCTCGTTGGCGTCGGCGGGGCGGATCACCGACAGGCCCGGGACGGCCCGGAGCGCGGCGACCTGCTCGACCGGCTGGTGGGTGGGGCCGTCCTCACCCACCCCGACGGAGTCGTGGGTGAAGGAGTAGACGACCTTCGCACCGGAGATGGCAGCGAGACGGATGGCACCGCGGGCGTAGTCGGAGAACACGAGAAACGTCCCTCCGACGGGGAGCACGCCCCCGTGCAGCGCCATGCCGGTCATGATCGCGGTCATGGCGTGCTCGCGGACGCCGAAGTACATCTGGCGTCCGCCGGGTTCTGTCGGGCTCAGTACCCCGGCGTCGTCGATGGTGGTGCCGGTGTTGCCGGTGAGGTCGGCGCCGCCGCCGAGCAGACCGGGGACGTGGTCGACCAGGGCCTGGAGGACCTTGCCGGACGCCTTGCGGGTGGCCATGGTGGCGCCGACCTCGAAGCTGGGCACCGCGTCCTCCCAGCCGGGGATGCCCTCGGCGTCGAGGCAGCTGTCGAGGGCCGCTCGATCGCCGCTGAAGGCGGCGAGGCGCTTCTCCCACTCCTCGCGTGCGGATCGACCCCGCTCGCCCGCGGTCCGGTAGTGGGCGATGACGTCGTCGGGGACCCAGAACGGCTCGTCCGGGATCCCCATGACCGCCTTGGTCTCGGTGATGTCTTCGGCATCGAAGGCCAGGCCGTGGGCGGAGGGATCGTCGGTGAGTGACGGGGACGGGTAGCCGATGTGGCTGCGGAGCACGATGAGCGTGGGCGCATCGGTGACGCCCTTGGCCCGCAGGAGCGCGGCCTCGAGGGCGTCGGGGTCGTCGGCGACCTCGCCGATCTCGTCGACGTCCCAGCCGTAGGCGCGGAAGCGGGTCGCAGCGTCGTCGGACAGGGAGAGCTCGGTCGGGCCGTCGATCGAGACGTGGTTGTCGTCGTAGACGACAACCAGTTTGCCCAACTTCTGGTGCCCGGCCAGTGACGCGGCCTCGTGGCTGATGCCCTCCTGGAGATCGCCGTCGCTGGCGATCACGAAGGTGTGGTGGTCGAACAGGTCCTCACCGAAACGAGCCGAGAGCCAGCGCTCGGCGATGGCCATGCCGACGGCGTTGGCGAAGCCCTGGCCCAGGGGGCCGGTGGTGACCTCGACGCCTCGCGTGCGGTGCACCTCCGGGTGTCCGGGGGTGCGCGAGCCCCACTGGCGGAAGGCCTTGAGGTCATCGAGTGTCAGACCGTGACCGGTCAGGTGGAGCATCGAGTACTGCAGGATGCTGGCGTGGCCCGCCGACAGCACGAAGCGGTCGCGGTCGGGCCAGTCAGGATCGGCGGCGTCGTAGCTCATGACCCGGGTCCAGAGCACGTTGGCCAACGGCGCCAGGGCCATGGCGGTGCCCTGGTGCCCGCTGTTCGCGGCGTGTGGGGCGTCCATCGCCAACCCCCTGATGACATCGATGGCCCGCTTCTCCAGCTCGGGATCGGTCACGATTGCGCTCCTGTCGAGGGTGGTGCACCAGCGGTCGGGGGGACGAACCCCCAACACTAGACCCTCCCACCGACGCCGCTTCCGGGGCCAGCCGCCCGTTACGGTCGAAGGGGTGCCGGGACCCAGGGCGCGTTGGAAGTCGGCACGAGCGACCGCTCGGGCCTCGTGGCGGGCCTGGCGGATCGCGTCCCGCAACCGGTCCATGGCGTCCACCTGCTTCTACTGCGGGGTCGCGTTCGCAACGGCCGGACCCGATCACCGCACGGTCGACCACCGGGTCCCGCGCAGCCGCGGTGGGTCGGACGCCGTGGGCAACCTGGTGTTTGCCTGCTACCGGTGCAACCAGCGCAAGCGCGACCGGCCCGAGGGGGACTTCCTCGCGTCGGAGTGGCTGGCCCAGCGCCGAGCCGACGTGTCGGTGCCGTCTCCGAGCTGGGGGGACTCAGTCGTCGGTGAAGATGAGGACTGATGCCGTGAAGCTGTGCAGGAAGCTCCGTCCGGCCACCGGTCCCAGCTCCCCGGCGCAGAACATCCCGGCGACGGCGTCGGTCTCGAGATGGTCCCCGACCGTTGCGGCATCGTGGTGGGCGATGTCGAACAGGTCGGTGCCTCGACCGGTGCAGGTGAAGACGAGCGCGGCGTCGCCGTGGACGCCGCGAAGGAGGTGATGGAGGTCCTCGTCGGCCGAGTCGGCATCCCGGACGTGGAACTGGACCGTGGTACCCACAGAGACCTGATCGCCCACTGCGAGCACACCCCGGTCCTTGTCGGCCCCGATGATGCTGCGGACGAGGAAATCGCCGCGGCCGAACTCGTCCCGGCTCTCGTCGATCACGACGCCGAGGTGGATCCCGCTGTGCAGCAGGACCCGGTCGTCCGGCGAGAGGTCGGCCGCCAGCTCGGTGAGTCGGTCCAGGGCCGGTTTTCCGGCCAGCTCCAACAGGAAGTTGCGGTCGGAACCCGTCACGACCATGGGCTCGCCGACGGGTCTGCAGCCCTGGCTCACCACCGGGCCCACGAGCTGCTCGCGTGGGATCACCGCCCCGACGGCTCCATCGCGGTGCACGGTTTCGTCGAGCACGAGGGCGTTGCTCCCCGGCGATCCGCCGGCGGAGGCGAGGCCGCCGACGATGGAGACGTCCGGCCGGATGGCGGACAGCTGGTCCACGAGACCCTCCGCCGGGAACGAGAACGGGTCGGCCAGCAGGAGCAGCGTGGCACCCACCGGCACGTCGACCGGCACGCCCTCGATGGCGATGGCGTCCTCGACCCGGCGAGTCGTGAGACGTAACGGGGCGACCGGGCCGGTCCAGGCAGCCCACACCGCCAGGGCGGGCACCTTCTCGGACTCACGACCGCAGGCCAGCACCGCGCTGGCCGCGGATCCGATCAGACGGCCCGGCCGAAGCACGGTGCGGATCGCGGACGAGATCTCGCCCAGGAACTCGACGTGGGCCGAGCTGGCGAACACGACGACGAGATCGGGCTCGACCCCGCCGACCTCGACGATGCGTCCCAGGACCTCGCCGACCGCATCGGCCGCAACGGGGTGCTCGGAGATCGCCGCGGCGAAGGGCACGGTCTCCTCAGGCCGGTCCCGGCACCAGGGTGTAGGGCACCACGGTCACCGGGCCGTCGTCGATCCGCACGTGGGCCTCGATGGTGTCGTAGTCATCGAAGGGGAGCTCGGCCCGCACGAGGCGGTAGGCGAACTTGCCCGGCTCGACCTGCAGCGGCTGCGCGTTCCGGGCGATCTGGTCGTCGCCGCGTCGGAAGCGGACCTCGAGTGCTCCCGAGCCCTTCTCGGCGGGTGCGCAGCGCACCAAGACGATCATGTGCGGTGCCATGGTGACCGGCGGGGGCTGGGGTGGCGCAGCGGAGAAGTGGACCCCGTTCAGGTCGATGGCGGTGGGACCGCCATCGAAGGTCTGCTTGGTGTCGAGATCTTCGAAGAAGAGCGCGGCGACGATGTTCATGCGCCGAACCTACCGTCGTCCTGCGAACCTGCCGAGTCTAGGCCTCCCAGACGGTTCGGCCATCGACGATCGTCCGCAGCACGGCCAGGCTGTCGCGGTCGAGCACCACCAGGTCGGCCCGGGCGCCCGGCTCGATCCGGCCTCGGCGTCGGTCCCCGAGCACGTCCGCCGGGGTGGTGCTCGCCGATCGCACGGCATCGGCCGGCTCCACGCCGGCGGCGTCGACCACGTTCCGTACGGCTTGGTCCATGGTGAGCGCGGAACCGGCGAGCGTGCCGTCCGCCAGGCGCGGGGCACCGTCGACCACGGCGATGTCGAGCGCTGCGAGTCGTCCGGCCCGCCACCCCACGGCATCGGTCACCAGCGCGACCCGTCCGGCCCCCTTGGTGCGGAAGGCGACTCGCAGGAGGGCGGGATGGACGTGGACGAGGTCAGCGATCAGCCCGACGAACACTCGGTCGTCGGCGAGCGCGGCACCGGCCATCCCTGGTGCCCGGTGGTGGAGCGGACCCATGGCGTTGAAGAGGTGCGTCACCATCGTCGCCCCTGCATCGATCGCGGCCAGCGTGGTGGCGAGATCGGCGTCCGAGTGGCCCAGGCTGACGACGACGCCGTGCTCGCGTAGGAGTGCCACGGCCGCGATGGCCTTGCCCTGCTCGGGTGCGAGTGTGACGAGACGTACCGTCTCGGGGAGGGCTCGCAGCCACGGCAGGTCGACCGGGACGATGGCATCGGTGGCGTGGGCCCCCGGGCTCCCACCGAGGAACGGCCCCTCGATGTGGACGCCGAGGACCACCGGACCGGGGTCGGGGCGCCGCATCGCGGTGGCGATGGCCCCGAGCTCGTGGTCGTAGCGGTCGAGGGGCTGTGAGACCAGCGTGGGGAGCCAGGCGGTGACGCCGGTCGCGGCGAGGAGGGTGCCGGCTCGCCGCCAATCGTCGGGGCTGGCGTCGGAGCAGTCGACGTCGTCCACGCCGTTGACCTGCAGGTCGACGAAGCCGGGAGCGACGATCTCGTGCCGACTGCGGCCGGTGCCGGGGGTGATCTCGACGATGGTGCCGGCTTCGATCGTCAGGTTCGCCTGGATCTCGCCGGAGGCGGTGAGGACCGACGACACGGTCCCAGACCGTACCCGGGGACAGGCGCGCAGTGGCCCGGGGCCCTGTCGCCGTGCAAGTACCCTGCGCCCGTGGCCCTCCGTGACCCGTCCTCCACGCGAGAGGCGATCCTCGACGCCGCTCGCACCGGATTCGCGGAGCGAGGGTACGACGGCGCCTCGATCGGCGACATCGCGCGCGTCGTGGGGATCGCCAAGGCGAGCGTGCTCCACCACTTCGCCAACAAGGACGACCTCTACACGGCCGTCTTCGAGCGGTTGCTGGCCGAGTGGTTCGTGAAGGTCGAGGAGGCCGTCGACGGTCCGTGGGACGGCTGGGTCCAGTTCGACCGCGGGCTGACCGCCGGCTTCGAGTTCTTCTCCGAGAACCCCGACCTCGTGCGGCTGGTCCGCCGGGAGGCGCTCGACGGCAGCCACTTCGGCGTCGACCTCGGCGCCACGCTGCGGCCCATGTTCGAACAGGCCGTCGGGTTCCTCGAGGCACAGATGAAAGAGGGGACCTTCCGCCAGCACGACCCGGAGCAGTTGGTGATCTCCGGCCTCGGCGCCGTCCTGTCGTACTTCTCGGACCTCCCCTTCATCGAGGGCCTCCTCGGCGAGGATCCGCTCTCCGATGAGTTGCTGGTCCGGCGTCGGGACCACATCAGCGCGTTCTTCCGGTCCGCCCTGGAACCGTAGAACCGGGTACCGGACCGGCGGCGCGGTCGGCACTACGGTCTCCCGTCGTGCCCACGCTGTCCGAGGCCGACTCGAAGGCCCTCCTCGCATCCCACGGGCTGCCCGTCGCCTCCGAGCGCGTCGTCGACACCGTCGCCGGCGCCGTGGGCGCGGCCGCCGAGCTCGGTCACCCGGTCGTCGTCAAGCTCGGCGGCGACGCCATCGCCCACAAGACCGAGCGTGGCCTGGTCCGTCTCGGCCTGGCCGACGGCGATGCGGTCCGGTCGGCGGCCACCGACCTGCTGGCCGCAGCCCGACCCGACGACGGCGAGGTCCACCTCCTCGTGGCTCCGATGGTGTCGGGCAATCGCGAGCTCATCGCCGGGCTCCACCTGGATCCGCAGTTCGGGATGACCGTGATGCTCGGTGTGGGAGGGATCCTGGCCGAGGCCGTCGCCGACGTCTGCTTCCGCCTCGTGCCGATCACGGAAATCGACGCCCACGAGATGATCGATGACCTGGCCACCCAGGCGCTCCTGGGCGAGTTCCGGGGCGAGGCAGCCGTCGACCGGGACCAGCTGGCAGCGGTGCTGCTGTCGCTCTCGCGAGCAACCGAGGACGACCCCCGCATCGTCGGTGCCGACTGCAACCCCCTCATCGTGACCGCCGACGGATCGCCGATCGCCGTCGACGCTCTCGTCGAACTCGGAGACCGCTGATGGCCACCCCCACACGCGAGCAGTTCCTCGCCCTGTTCGAGCCGAAGGGCGTGATCATCGCCGGGGCCTCCACCCATCCCGGCAAGTTCGGGTTCGTCGCCCTCCACAACCTGTTGGCTGCCGGCTACCCGGGCAGGGTGTTCGCCACCAACCGGGAGGGCGCCGACGTGCTCGGCGTGCCGACAGTGCCGAACATCTCCGACCTGCCGGCCGGCGAGGCCGACCTCGTGTTCCTCTGCACTCCGGCCGCGGCCAATCCGCAGATCCTGCGGGAAGCTGCGGCCAACGGTGTCCAGGCGGCGTTCATCACCTCGGCCGGCTACGGCGAGGCGGGGGAGGAGGGCCGACGGGCCCAGGACGAGCTGGTGGCACTCGCCGAGGAGCTGGGCATGCTCGTCGCCGGTCCCAATGGCCAAGGGGTCGTGTCGAGTCCCGCCCGGCTGTGTGCTCAGATCGTCGCCCCCATCCCACCGGCCGGGAAGATCGGCGTGGCCTCCCAGTCGGGGAACTTCGTCAGCTCGTTCGAGAACTACGCCGTCCAGACCGGTGTGGGCATCAGCCGCGGGGTCTCTGCGGGGAACGCCATCGCCGTCACGGTGCCTGACTACCTCGACTTCTACGCCGACGACGATGCCACGGCGGTCGGGTTGGCCTACGTCGAGGGCGTGCAGGACGGTCGTGGGTTCGCCGAGCGCATGCGGTCGGTCGCCGAGCGCAAGCCCGTCGTGGTGGTCAAGGGCGGAGCAACCGCGGGCGGCCAACGAGCTGCCGCGAGCCACACCGGCTCCCTGGCCAGCGACGACCGGGTGTTCGACGGCATGGCACGCCAGGCGGGCATCACACGGGCGGCCGACATCGAGGAGGCCTTCGAGGCGGCCGCCACCTTCGCCTCCCAGCCGCTGCCGAAGGGCAACCGGGTGGTCGTGCTCACCACGGTCGGCGGGTGGGGCGTGGCCGCAGCCGACGCCATCGCGGGCACCGACCTGGAGCTGGCCGACCTGCCCGCCGACCTCTACGACTCGATCGATTCGCTGCTCCCGCCGCGGTGGAGCCGCAACAACCCGATCGATCTCGCCGGTGGCGAGACCCGCGACACGATCCCCGAGATCATCTCGCTCGTCACCGCCCACCCGGAGGTCGATGCCGTCATCTACCTCGGGATCGGCATCCAGTCGAACCAGGCCGCCCTCCTGCGCGCCGGTGGGTTCCACCCCGACCACGGCCTCGAGCGCATGGCCGCCTTCCACGAGCGTCAGGACGCGCGGTACGCCGAGGCGGCCTGCGACGCCAGCGACGATCACGACAAGCCTGTCCTCGTCGCCACTGAGCTGGCCGTCACCCATCCGGACAACCCGGGCCCCCGCACCGTTCGGGAGCGAGGTCGGCTGGCCTACGCGTCGGCCAACCGTGCCGTGCGGGCACTCGATCACCTGTGGCAGTACCGACGCTGGCGCGACGCGCGTGGACTCGGGTAACCGGTCCCGCTTGCAACGATCCGTACGGGCGGTGGGGCGATGGCTGCCGCCGCTGATCCTCGCCGTCGTCGCGGTCTCGTCCGGCCTCGTGGTCGCCGACCTGCAAGGACCGCCGACGTCGACACCGTCGGTCGAGGGTCCGAGGTCGACGACACCGGTGCTCTCGCTGCGGCGCAACCTCACCCCGCTGACGGAGATGGCCTCCGTCGACGCCCTGCGAAACGAGCTCGACGCCTTCGTGGCCACCCAACCGGCCGACACCTGCCTCCGCGTCCGCGCCGAAGACCTCCGCTACGACCACCGCGTCGACGACCCGCAGGCGCCGGCATCGGTGCAGAAGCTGTTGACCGCCGTGGCGGCGCTCAGCGAGCTCGGCCCCGACACCACGCTGGAGACCGATGTGCTCACCGGTCCGGTCGCCGGCGGCGTGGTCTCCGGGACCCTCTACGTGCGGGGTGGCGGCGACCCCCTGCTCGCCACGGCGGAGTACATGGCTCGGGAACGGGACCAGCCGCAGATCTACAGCAGCGTCGAGTCCCTGGCCGACGCCATCGTCGCTGCCGGAGTGACGACGATCGTCGGATCGGTCGTCGGTGACGAGTCCCGCTTCGACCAGGTCCGGTACAACCCGGTGTGGCCCTCCCGGTTCATCGCGCAAGGCCAGATCGGCCCGGTGTCGGCCCTCTCGGTGAACGACGCCTTCGACTACTTCCCCGAGACCGCGGCCGGCGGTTTCGGCCCCGCGCCGGACCCTGGCACCTACGCCGCCGCCGTGGTCGACGCCGCCCTGCGAGCTCGCGGCGTGCAGATCGGCGCTCCGCCGACGTCGGGTCCGACGCCATCGGGTGGCGAGGTACTCGTCACCCATCGGTCACCCCCGGTGGCGGACATCGTGGTCCAGATGTTGCGCGAGTCCGACAACAACACCGCCGAGATCCTGTTGAAGGAGCTCGGCTACCGGCGGAGCGGCGAGGGCACGTTCGGCACGGGACAGGCTGCGGTCAGAGCAACGCTCGAGGAGGCCGGGATCGAGATGGCGGGCGTGAACGTCGCCGACGGGTCGGGGCTGGCCACCGAGAACGTCGTGACCTGTGACGTCGTCCTCGACCTCCTCGACCACGAGCCCACCGCCTCGGCGGTGCTGGCCGGGTTGGCGGTGGCGGGGGAGTCGGGGACCCTGGCCCGGCGGTGGCTCGACACGGACCTGGTGGGGCGCGTCCGGGCCAAGACCGGGACCCTCAACCAGGTGACCGCCCTGGCCGGGATCGCGCAGACGGCAGCCGGCGCCCCGGCGAGCTTCGCGCTGATTGCCAACCTCGATGCCGGCACCATCGATCTGGCCACCGTCGCAGCCCAGCAGCAGCTCGCCGAGGCGCTGGTCGCGCACCCACAGCGCGCCGACGTCGACCACCTCCGTCCGCGGGCGCCGTGACCTCGCTCGCGATGTTCCCCCTGGGCTCGGTCCTGTTCCCGTCGCTCGTCCTGCCGCTCCACGTGTTCGAGCCCCGGTATCGCGCCCTGATGCACGACGTGCTCGCCGGCGACTCCGAGTTCGGCGTGTGCCTGATCGAGCGCGGTCCGGAGGTCGGAGGCGACGATCGCCGCCTGGACGTCGGAACCGTGGCCAGCATCCAGGAGGCCGCGGAGCTGCCCGACGGGCGTTGGGCGGTCGTCGCCGTCGGAACCCGGCGGATCCGGGTCGAATCCTGGTTCCCCGACGAGCCGTACCCCCGGGCCGAGGTCACCGAGCATCCTGACCCCGAACCCGGCACCGCCCAGCTCACCCTGCTTCCCCAGGTGACCGAACTGCTGCACGGGGCCCGAACCAAGGCGGCTGTGCTGGGTGAGGCATCGCCGACACCGGTCGAGCTGAGCGACGACCCGGTGCTGGCCAGCCACCAGATCGCCGCCCTGGCGCCGTTGGCCACGATCGACCAATACGCGCTGCTCGCCGCACCCACGGTGGGGCTGCGCCTGGCGTCGCTCCTCGACCTGTTGACCGCGGCGCACGATGTGCTGGATCTCCGTCTCGGGGGGCAGGGACCCGCCGCCCGCGACCAGTAGGTCCTTGCCGTCGCGCTCACCAACAACTAGACCGAAACCGGACCGACCGAGGAGAGCCGTGGCAGCAACCCGACCCACACCGAAGTCCGCGTCTTCGGGCGCGCCGCCCGACAAGAGCGTTCCGCAGGTGGCGTCCGAGCTGTGGACGCTCACGGTCGACTACGCCAAGCAGGAGATCCGGGACCCCGTGCGGGGCCTCGGCTCGTACCTGCTCTGGGGTTCGGTGGCCATGCTGCTCATCGGGCTGGGCATGGTGCTGCTCGCCATCGGTGGCCTCCGGGCCCTCCAGACCGAAACCGGATCCACGTTCACCGGCAACCTGTCGTGGGCGCCATACGGGATCGTCCTCGTCGGTGCGGTCGTCGTGCTCGGCATCGTCGGCGTCCTCGTCACCAAGGGGAAGAAGTGACCAGTACCCAGAAGATCACCCCTGCCGATCTCGAAGCCAAGATGCGCGAGCTGCAGGACGAGGGTGAGGAGGCGGCCGAGACCGCGAAGTCCTACGTCCTCGCTGCGGCCGCCGCCGCCGCCGTCATCGTGTTCGTCGTCGCCTTCTCCGCCGGCAAGCGTCGGGGCAAGAAGAAGTCCACCGTCGTCGAGATCCGGCGGATCTGAGTCGTGGAGCGCCTCGCTCGCCTCATGGCGTTCGTCGAGCTCCGTGGGCGCGACCGGGGCCTCCGGGGCGCGTCCGGTGCGTGGCTCGCCGTCTGGGTGCTCACGACCTCGTACCGCCACCTCAAGAAGTGGGGGGCGCCCGAACCGGTCGTCGTCCGGGAGGCGCTGCTCCCCGGCCAGCAGCTGGTGATCTCCCACTACCGCACGGGCACCGAGCCGCCGGCCCCGCAGCCCACCTCGCGCCGTGCCCGCCGCAAGCAGAAGCGCGCCGCACGCTGACCCCTGGCTGATCCCCTGGCTGATCCTCGGCTGATCCCCGGGCTGATCACGGCCGGCGGCGGCCCCGCTGCCATCATGGGTGTCGTCATGTTGGTCCACCTCCGCAACCCCACGCGCCAGCTCGAGGTCGAAGGCCCCCTGCGGGTCCAGAAGCTCCTCGACCGGCTCGACCTCGACCGCCAGTCCGTGCTGGTCATCCGCGACCGGGAGCTGGTCCCGGGCGATGCCCTGCTCGACGACGAGGCCGAGGTCGAGATCCGGCCCGTCATCTCCGGGGGCGAGTCGTGAAGTGCCGCGTGTGCCGTGGCCCTGCGGTGATCGACCTGCGGGCCCACAACGCCAACTTCTGCGCCGAGCACTTCGTCCGCTTCTGCTCGGATCAGGTCGCCAAGGCCATCAAGTCCTTCGACATGGTCGCACCCGATGAGCGGGTCCTCGTCGCCGTGTCCGGCGGCAAGGACTCCCTCGCCCTGTGGGACATCCTGCTCGAGCTGGGCTACGAGGCCGACGGTCTGGTGATCGGCCTCGGCATCGGCGAGTACTCGCTGACCTCGACGCAGTACGCCCGTGACTTCGCGCACTCCCGCGAGGCACGCCTGGTGGAGATCGACCTCCGGGCCGAACACGGCGTCGACGTCCCGACGGCGGCGAAGGCCACCCGCCGTGCCCCGTGCTCGGCATGCGGCCTCGCCAAGCGACACCTCTTCGATCGGGCTGCCATCGACGGTGGATACGACGCTGTGGCCACGGGCCACAACCTCGATGACGAGGCCGCCGTGCTGTTCGGCAACACGCTGCGCTGGAACACCGAGTACCTGGGCCGGCAACGACCCGTCCTTCCTGCCCGCAACGGGTTCCCGCGCAAGATCAAGCCGCTGGTCCGCCTGGGTGAGCGGGAGATGGCGGCGTACTGCGTGATCCGGGGCATCGACTACATCGTGGAGGAGTGCCCCATGGCCGTCGGGAACAAGCACCTGTCGTACAAGGAGGCGCTCAACGCGGTGGAGTCCACGTCGCCGGGGGCCAAGCAGGCCTTCTACCACGAGTTCCTCGCCCGAGCGGTCGACCGCTTCGCCGACGATCCGGGTGATCCGCACGCCGATGTCCTCGGGGCTGGCTGCGTTCGGTGCGGCGCGCCGTCCACCAACGAGACCTGCGCGTTCTGCACCCTGATCGAGCGGACAGCTGGCGCCGAACCAGTCAGCATCGGCCCGAGGAAACACCTCGGACGATGACCGAGATCCCCGCCGGCACCCCGACTGCAGCCGATCCCGAGCGCCGCTTCGCGCCGGGAGACGACGTCCTGCTCATCGACCGCAAGAGACGCCGCTACCTCGTGACCCTCACGGCGGGGGGCGAGTTCCACAGCCACACCGGCGTGCTGTTGCACGACGCCATGCTGGGATCGCCCGAGGGCACCACCTACCGGACCTCGAACGGTGCCTGGATGCTCGCCCTGCGACCCACGCTCAACGACGTCGTCCTCAAGATGCCCCGCGGGGCGCAGGTCATCTATCCGAAGGACCTCGGTCCCATGATGATCATGGGCGACATCCATCCAGGGGTCCGGGTGCTGGAGTCGGGTGTGGGGTCGGGCGCCCTGTCGATGGCCATGCTGCGGGCCGGCGCGACCATCTGCGGTTACGAGCTGCGGGACGACTTCGCCGAACGGGCGCTCGCCAACGTCGAGCGCTTCACCCCCGACCTCGCCGACGCATATCGGGTCGAGGTGCGGGATTGCTACGACGGCATCGACGAGGAGTTCCTCGACCGGATCGTGCTCGACCTCCCCGAGCCGTGGCAGGTGGTGCCGCACGCCGAGACCGCGCTGCGCACCGGCGGCATCATCCTCGCCTACACCCCGACCATCGGGCAGGCCGCCACCTTCCGCCAGCGCCTCGACGACTCCCGCTTCGCGTTCGCCGAGACGCTCGAGGTGCTGCAACGCACCTGGCACATCGAAGGGCAGTCCGTCCGCCCCGACCACCGCATGGTGGCCCACACCGGCTTCCTGACGAGCGCCAGGCTGCTCGCCCCGGAATGACCCGAAGGAGGGCGTCGGCGTGAACGTGCTCGACCTCCTGCTGGTTGGCCTCGCGCTGATGGCCGTGGTCGGTGGGTATCGGCTCGGCTTCCTGGCCAGGACGGCGTCCTGGCTCGGCATGGCCATCGGGTTGGTGGCCGCGGCCCGCACGCTGCCGTGGTTGCTCGACCAGTTCCCGGATTCCTCGCCGGGTCAGCTGCTGGCCTTCGCCGGCGTGTACCTCTTGGGGGCATCGTTCGTGGGCCAGGCGCTCGGTCTGCTCATCGGCGGCCGCATCCGGATCCGTCTGCCGAGCGCGGACTGGGCCGTGGCCGATCGGACGCTCGGCGCGGTGGCGGGCGCGTTCGGTGTGGCGATCGCCTTCTGGCTGCTCCTTCCCACCATGGCCCACTCGCCGGGGTTCTTCGCCGAGCAGAGCCGCAACTCGGTCATGGCCCGATCGATCGTCCAGCTGTTCCCACCCGCCCCCGACACCCTGGTGGCGCTCCGTCGACTCGTGGGTGACAACCAGTTCCCTCAGGTCTTCGATGCCCTCACCCCTGCTCCCGAAGTCGGTCCCCCGCCCACCGACGCTGGCCTCGACCCTGCACTGGTGGCCCAGGTCTCGCCGTCCACGGTGAAGATCACCGGCGTCGCCTGCAACCGGATCCAGGAGGGGAGCGGGTTCGTCGCGCTCGGACAGGACGTGGTCATCACCAACGCCCACGTCGTGGCCGGCCAGGATCTCACCCAGATCGAGCGCGACGACGGCGCCGTCCTCGATGCGTCGGTCGTGGTGTTCGATCCGGCGCGCGACCTGGCTGTCCTCCGCGTGGCCGGCCTGGGTCGCGCGCCGCTCCCGCTCGGTGACAGCGACGCCGGTGCCGGCGGCGGGGTGTTCGGCCATCCCGGTGGCGCCCCGCTCCGCGTCGCGCCGTTCGTGGTGGGCGATGCCGTCCGAGCGGTGGGCCGCGACATCTACGACACGAACAGGACCGAGCGTCGGGTGCTGATCCTCGCCTCCCAGCTCCGTCCCGGCGACTCGGGCGGCGCCCTGATCGACGCGGCAGGATCCGTGATCGGCGTCGCATTCGCCATCGCCCCCGACGATCCGGACGTCGCGTACGCCCTCGACACCGACGAGGTGAACGCCGTGCTCGCCGGCGACCTGGGCACCCCGGTCGACACCGGGGCGTGTTTGCGATGACCGATCCCGCTCCTGCACCGGACCACGAGAGCGAGGACGTCCGGCTCGAACCCCGGGTCCTCACCCTCTGGCGCCTGCGCGCCGGTCTGGTCCTCGCCTCGCTCGCCGTCTCGGTCTTCCTCGTCGCTGTCCTCGTCGGGGGAGCGGCGGTGGCGGTCGGGATCACGCTGGTGGTGCTCGGCGCCCTGGGGTCGCTCGCGTGGTGGTGGACGGCGCTGGTGTGGCGGTCGTGGGAGTTCCGGGTCGGCGCTGGTGCCCTGCACCTGCGTCACGGGGTCCTCACCCGGCGCGTGTCCACCATCCCCTTCCACCGCGTCCAGCACATCGACACCGAAGCGGGTCCCCTCGAACGCCGCCTCGGTCTGGCCACCTTCGTGCTGCGCACAGCGTCGGCCAGCAGCGACTCGACCGTGCCGGGGATCGATGCCGACCGGGCCGACGAGCTGCGGATGCGCATCCTCGCCCTCGTCGGTGCGGGCGACGCGACCTGACCGTGTCCGCTGATCTGGCCGGGACACCGGATCTGCGCGTGCCGCGCCGCACGTCGCCGCTGTCAGCGCTGTTCTGGATCTTCCGGGGCGAGCAGCTGCGTACCCTGGTCCCGGTCATCGTGGTGGGCGCGTCGTCGGGGCGGTTGGTCCTGGTGGTCCTGGCCGGGGTGATCACCGGCGCGGGCTACGGGCTGGTGTCCTGGTGGCGACGCACCTGGTCCTTCACCGATGGTGTCCTGCACCTCGACGACGGTGTCGTGGTGCGTAACCAACGCCGGATCCCGGTCGAACGCATCCAGCACGTCGAGCTCGAACGCCGTCTCCGCCACCAGCTCTTCGGGTTGGCCGGCGTGCGGATCGAGACTGCAGGGGGCTCCGGCGCCGAGCTCCACCTCGATGCCATCGACCGGTCCGAGGCCGAGGCGATCCGGTCCACGGTCCTCGCGCTGCTGCGCGACACCCCCCCACCCGCCGA
>JBPPNA010000060.1:0-2936 GCA_051306355.1 Acidimicrobiales bacterium
GGCCGGGCAGCGGGCGAGCCCGTGTTCGTCGCCAGAGAGGGCTCGACCGAGGAGGACGACGGGTGGTTGGTCACGTTCGTGCACGACCTCGGCGAGGCCAGCACCGACTTCGTGGTGATGGATGCATCGGACTTCGAACGCTCCGACTACGTCGCCCGGGTGCCCCTGCCCCAGCGGGTGCCGTTCGGGTTCCACGGGAACTGGGTCAGCGATCGATCGGTTTCGCCGGGCTGAGCCGGTTCGCATCCGGTCGCGCCGGCGAGACATCATCGGCAGCGTGACGGACCACTACCAGCAGGCATGGGACGAGATGACCGGGCCGGGTGGCCCCTTCGAGACGACCACCATCGAGGTGCGCGACGTCCCGATCAACGTGTTCACCTCCGCCCCGCCCGACATGCGGGTGCTCTGGGACCTGGCCGCCGGCCACGGTGACCGCACCTACCTCGTCTACGAGGACGAGCGCTTCACCTACGCCGAGATCGGCACCCGGGTGCGGGCGCTGGCCCACCTGCTGCGGGAGACCCATGGCGTGCGCGAGGGCGATCGGGTCGCCGTCGCCATGCGCAACTACCCCGAGTGGGTCGTCGCGTACTGGGCCACGGTGTCGATCGGCGCCGCCATCGTCGGCATGAACGCCTGGTGGACCGGCCCGGAGATGGAGTACGGCCTGTCCGACTCCACGCCGAAGGTGCTCATCGCCGACGACGAGCGCCTGGAGCGTGTGCTCCCGCACCTCGAGACCCTGCGCGCGAGCGCACCGCTGCACGTGATCTCGGTGCGATCGGATCGTGAGCTGCCGGACGACGCGAGTCGTTGGGACGACGTGGTCGACACGGCGAACGCGCCCGACACGCTGCCCGAAGCCACCATCGATCCCGACGACGATGCCTGCATCTTCTACACGTCGGGCACGACCGGCTTCCCGAAGGGTGCGCAGCTCACCCACCGGGGATCGGTGCACAACGTGATGCACATGGCGTTCATGCCCGCGGTCGCCGGCGCCGCCGACGCCAAGGCGGTCGCCGCCGGAGACGCCGAGCCGAAGCCGGTGGATGCTGACGCGCCGCCGTCCGGCCCCCCGGTGCTGATGGCACCGACGCCGCTGTTCCACGTCACGGCCTGCAACTGCCTGCTACACCCGGCCACGCTGGCCGGGGGGACGCTGGTGCTCACCTACAAGTGGGACCCCGCCCGTGCCCTCGAGCTGATCGAGCGCGAGCGGGTGACCAACTTCTCCGGCGTCCCCACCATGAGCCGGGAGATGCTGGCCCACCCCGACTGGGACCGGCGCGACACGTCGTCGCTGCAGGGGATGGGCGGCGGCGGTGCGGCCATCCAGCCCGACCTGGTCGACAAGATCGCGAAGTCGCTGCCGTCTGGTGCACCCGCCACGGGGTACGGCCTGACCGAGACCCACGGCATCGTCACGGCCAACTCGGCCGGTCGTTACGTCGAGAAGCCGGCTTCCTGCGGACCCGTGGTGCCCACGCTCGAGGCCAAGCTGGTCGACGAGGCCGGCAACGACCTCCCGCCCGGGCCCGACACGGTCGGTCAGCTGTGCGTGCGTGGCTCGGTGGTCATCAAGGGGTACCTGAACCGTCCGGAAGCGACGGCAGAGGCGATCCAGGACGGTTGGTTCAACACCGGCGACATCGCCCGCATCGACGAGGACGGCTACGTGTTCATCGTCGATCGCGCCAAGGACATGGTGATCCGGGGCGGCGAGAACATCTACTGCTCCGAGGTCGAAGCCGCCATCTACGAGCACGAGGCAGTGGCCGAAGCCGCCGTCTTCGGCGTGCCGGACGATCGGCTGGGCGAGGCCGTGGGTGCCGCCGTCGTGCTGCGGGACGGGGCTGACCTCGATGCTGGCGGTCTCCGTGACTTCCTGGGGGAGCGGATGGCGAAGTTCAAGATCCCGTCGTCGATCTGGTTCCGCACCGAGCCGTTGCCTCGCAACGCCAACGGCAAGTTCGTCAAGCGCGAGCTACGCGACGAGTACGTGGGAACAGACGCCTAGGACTTCCCTGCCGCCTCCAGAACGGAGGCCGTGGCCACCAGGAGCTCCTCGCCGCCGTGCGCAGCGACGAGCTGCAACGAGGTCGGCAATCGGCCGGGGCCGACGAGGTGGGCCCGGACGGGCAGCACGATGGCGGGATGCCCGGACAGGTTGATGGCCACGTTCGGGCGCCGAGTGTTGATCCGCAACGGATCGGTGAGCGGCGCCGGCTCGTCCACGATGCCGGCCAGGGCGATCACCGGAGTGTGTCGGAGCGCCTCGTCCATCTCGGCCCGCCATATGGCGGCGTGGGCCCGGGCGGATTCGTACTCGCCCGAACCCAGCGCCGCACCGATCTCGAGCCGGTCGCGGACCTCGTCGCCCAACTCGTCGCCGTGGTCGGCCAGGAGCGCAGCGTGGACGCGAGCGGCCTCGGCGAAGACGACGGTGGTGCCTGCGCGGTCGGCGGTGTCCCAGCCATCGAGGGCGATGTCCTCGACCGGGATCTCGGCCCGGGCCAACAGTCGGTCGATCGCCTCCTCGATCCACGGCGCGACGCCCGACAGGTGGAAGCGCCCGAGCAGGGGAGCTGCTGCGCTGGCGGGGGAGAAGCCGGGTTCGAGCAGGGCCATGCCGTCGACCGCGCCGGACACGGTGGCGGCCATGGGGCCCACGGTGTCCATGCTGGGGGCGAGGGGCTGGATGCCACCCATGGGGATGCGCCCGTACGTCGTCTTGAGGCCGACGGTGCCGCAACAGGCCGACGGGGTCCGCACGGATCCGCCGGTGTCGGTTCCGAAGGACACGTCGGCGTCATCGACAGCCACGGCGACGGCGGATCCCGAGGACGAACCGCCGGGGATCCGGCCGGGATCGAGGGGGTTGACCGGCGTACCGGTGTACGGGTTGACGCCACTGCCACCGAAAGCCAGCT
>JBPPNA010000099.1:0-3133 GCA_051306355.1 Acidimicrobiales bacterium
GTTGAAGGCGACCACGACGAGGATCGCAATCGGGGTCTTCACCTCACCGGAGACGAACGCCGACACCAGCGCCGCGACGATGAGGACGACTGTCATCGGCTCGGTCAGCAACGCGAGGACCCGCCGCCAGAACGGCTGCTCCTCCTTCTCCTCGAGCTTGTTGGGCCCGACCTCGGCCAGCCGGCGTTCGGCCTCCCCGCTCGAGAGGCCGAGCTCGGGGTCGACCTCCAGCCGCTCGGCGACCTCCTCGGTCGTGAGCGTGTGCCAAGGCGCGGTGTCCGCGGTGCCTGACCGGTTGGTTGCGTCAGCCATGATCCACGAGGATGCCACGGGAGTTCACGCCCGACTCAACGATGTGGACCGGCTCAACAGCGTGATGGCGCGGGCCGGTGAGGATCCCGAGGTGGTGCTCGAGGCGACCTACGGCTGGGTGCGACGTGAGGGTGCATGAGTGAAGTAGGAGGCACCGATTGGAGGTTCGGCTGATGTCGAAGGTGTAGTCCTCGGGCCAGTGCGCGATGGCCCGTCTCCGCCTCGGCGTGCGTCGCGGGTAACCGCGGGGTGCGAAGCCCGGGGTCGAAGCCGAAGCGGTTCCCGTTCCATCCGGGGATGGCAGGCGAGGAGAAGACCGGTGGGAAGCGCTGCTGCTTCCCGATCCTGCGTGGCGGCCAGCCGCGTGGGGTGAGGGGCGAACGTGAGTGAACCCTTGATGACGCCTCGTGAAGGTGACCCCCGCCGATGGGATGTTCAAGCGGGGCCGTAGGGACTGGCCGCCGGAGAGCGGCGGGTGCCGGCCGGAGGATAGTCGCCGGCCGGGAGCGCACCATCGTCCCCGGGGTAAAGGGGGCGCCCTGCCCGGTCGGGTCTTGCTCATGCGCAACACGACAACCCCGATGGGGTCCGGTGGATGGACCGCCGGTAGGCCGACCGTAAGGAAGGCTCAACTCCCCAGCGGGCGCAGGATGACCCAAGAAGCGAAGGCCGACGGCCGAAAGGCAACAGGAAACCGCCGAACCGCATCGCTGGCACCTCCGCCGGTGGGCTGGTGGATAACTGGTCGGATACGAGTGTCTGCTCGGCCCGAAAGGGCGCTGACGTGGGTCAGGTGAGTCTGTGGAGACCAGATGAACGGAGACGCCGGAACCGATGGGCAAGTTAGACGCCGTCACGGTGAACGGACCTGAGGACGATGTCACCGACTGGGATGCTGTGGATTGGCGTCAGGTCGAGGACGACGTACGGCGGCTGCGGCAACGAATCTTCACGGCGACGCAGGAAGGGGACCTCAAACGGGTCCGCAACCTGCAGAGGCTGATGCTCCGGTCCCGCGCGAACGCTCTGCTGAGCGTGCGACGGGTCACGGAGATCAACGCTGGCCGCAAGACGGCCGGGGTCGACCAACGCGTTGTGGTGGACGCCGGGGAGAAAGCCGATATGGCTACCTGGCTTCAACACGGCGCGACCGGTTGGCAGCCCCGGCCCGTCAAGCGGGTGTTCATCCCCAAGGCGAACGGGAAACGACGGGGACTCGGGATTCCAGTGATCGCCGATAGGGCGCTTCAAGCCCTGACGGTCAACGCGTTGGAGCCCGAGTGGGAGGCCCGGTTCGAGTCCAGGTCCTATGGATTCCGACCCGGACGCAGTTGTCAGGACGCAATGCAGGCGATCTTCGTGACCGCACGCGGCGCGAGGTGTCGACGCCAGTGGGTGCTCGACGCCGATCTGACCGCTGCCTTCGACCGGATCGATCACGCCCGGCTGCTCGAGGCGCTCGACACGTTCCCCGGCAGGGGAATGGTCGAGGGCTGGCTGAGGGCCGGAGTGATGGACCAGGGTCGACTCGCCCCGACCGAGCAGGGCAGCCCGCAAGGTGGGGTGATCAGTCCCGTGCTGATGAACGTGGCCCTACATGGGATGGAACAAGCCGCCGGAGTCCGATACATCCCGACCGGCAGCAATGCCGGAACGGCAAGACCGGGCTCGCCGGTTCTGGTCAGGTATGCCGATGACCTGATGGCGCTGTGCCACTCGCGGGAGCAGGCCGAGCAGGTCAAGGCTCGACTGGCCGCCTGGTTGGCGCCTCGGGGGTTGGCCTTCAACGAAGACAAGACCCGCATCGTGCACCTTGACGATGGGGTCGACTTCTTGGGGTTCAACGTCCGGCGCTACCACGGCAAGTTGCTGATCAAGCCGAGCAAGGCGGCGGTGAAGCGGATACAGGCACGGCTGAGCGCCGAGATGAGAGCGCTGCGTGGGCACAACGCGCAGATGGTCCTCATCCGGCTCAACCCGATCATTCGGGGCTGGTCGGCCTACTACCGGCATGCAGTGTCGGCCCGGGTGTTCAACGAGTTGGACAGCCACATGTGGAAGCTCACCTACAAGTGGGCGAAGTTCACCCATCCACACAAGTCGAAGCACTGGATCACTTCCCGGTACTTCGGCGCGTTCAACTCCTCCAGACGCGACCGGTGGGTCTTCGGTGACCGCGACAGCGGCGCCTACCTGCTCAAGTTTGCCTGGACAAAGATCACCCGGCACACGTTGGTCAAGGGCTGGGCGTCTCCTGACGACCCGGCTCTGGCCGACTACTGGGAGGCCCGACGCCGCCGCGGGAGACCCCCGCTGGGTCGGGCCAGGCTGCGGCTTCTGCAAAGGCAGCGTGGGCGGTGCCCGCTCTGCGATGGCCTGCTACTCCACGCCGACCACGAGCCGGGACACCCCGACGAGTGGGAACGCTGGATCGCAGCGACTCGCAAGGCGACCTCCCGCAACGCGCTCGCCCTCGTCCCGGAGCCCAGCACCACCGACACCAGCATCAAGGTCCGCCTCATCCACACCCACTGCCGAAACCGCCAGCCCGGCGGCGCCAGCGGTGCACCAGCGCCTCTGCAGGCCCCGACCTGACCGCCCCTGGGACTTGCTTGAGCCGGTTGCCCGGAAAGCGGGCATGGCCGGTTCTGAGGGGGCCCCGGCGCAGCAATGCGCCGGGGCTACCCGACTACTGGGCGGTCGACGCGCTCCAGGCCGCCGGCGCGAACGTGCACCTGGCGCATCCGCTGGGGGTGAAGGCGTTTGAGTACCGGCGGGTCAAGAACGACGTCCGCGACGCCACCGACCTGGCCGATCTGTT
>JBPPNA010000113.1:0-6368 GCA_051306355.1 Acidimicrobiales bacterium
CGCCGGGAGCGGGAGGACCGCACCCTGCGCGCCGTCGAGTCCGAGCCGTCGGGCGAAGGCGACGCCGAGTGGGACGTCCACCTCGACGCCCTCACCGCCCATCAGACGCTCGAGTCCCTCGGCGCCCACCACCGGAGTGCACTCACGCTCCGCTACCTCGACGGCCTCCCGGTGCGGCAGGTGGCCGAGTGCCTGGGACGGACCGAGGGCGCCGCCGAGGTGCTGCTCGTGCGGGCCCGGGCCGCGTTCCGGGACCGCTACGAGCGCCAGCAGCCGCACGCAGGGGACACACGACACGGGGAGGAGGACCGATGACCGATCAACACCGCGACCCCTTCGAGGATCTGGCCCGTCCGGTCGAGGCCCGACAGCCCCGCCCGAGCTTCGCCCGTGACCTCCGGACCCGACTCGCCGCCGAACTCGGCATCGACGAACGCACCGCCACGATCGACCTACCCGAGAGGAAGCCCATGCCCACCACCCAGACCTCCCCGGTGCTCGCCACCGCCGTCACCCCCTACCTCACCGCCCGCGACGGCTCCGCCGCCCTCGACTGGTACGGCGAGGCCTTCGGCGCAGTCGAGTCCTTCCGTGTCGTGGGCGACGACGGCACGCTCGGCCACGCCGAGTTCACCATCGGCGACGCCCGGTTCATGCTCTCCGACGAACACCCCGCCATCGGAGTCGTGTCCCCCACCACGCTCGGCGGTACCCCCATCTCGCTCCACCTCACCGTCGGTGACGTCGACGGCCTCTTCACCCGAGCCGTGACCGCGGGAGCGACCTCGATGCAGGAGCCGGCCGACCAGCCCCACGGCGCCCGCCACGGCACCATCGTTGATCCCTTCGGCCACCGGTGGATGCTGTCCCAACAGCTCGAGGAGTTGGGTATCGGCGACTACGCCCAGCGGGCCGAGGGCAGTGGATACAGGGTGGAAGCCGCCCGACCCCGGCCGCACGGCCACGGCGGCATCTGGGCCGGCGTGTCCTACCGGGACGCCCTCGCTGGCATCCGGTTCCTCGTCGATGTCTTCGGCTTCGAGGAGCAGTTGGTCGTCACCGGTGACGACGGCACCACCGTGGTCCACAGCCAGATCCAGTGGCCCGAGGGCGGCATCATCCAGGCCGGCACCTACGAGCCCGACAACGAGTTCATGCAGGCCCCGGGAGCGCAGTCGGTGTACGTCATCACCGCCGACCCGCAGTCGGTGTGGGGGCGGTGCCAGGCCGCCGGAGTCGAGGTCGTCCGGGAACCGGAGTCCCCCGACTACGACCCGGAGGGAATGGGCTTCTCCGTCCGGGACCCCGAGGGCAACATCTTCAGCTTCGGCACCTACGCCGGCACCACCTGACGATCTGGCAGGCGCTGCGGAACGTTTCGTCCCGAAACGGCGGCCGTCGCGTTACGCACGGCCTGCCAGTTCTCCGTCCCGTTACGCACGGCCTGCCAGATCGGTTCAGGGCGTCGGCTGGGTAGTCCCGAGGATCAGCTCGCCGTCGGGGCTGACATCGAGGGTGGCCGCCTCGCCATCGGTGAGCCGACCCTCGAGGATGGCGCTGGCGATGCGGTCCGCGACCTCACGCTGGATGACCCGTTTGAGGGGTCGGGCTCCGAACGCCGGGTCGTAGCCCTTCTTGGCCAAGACCACCTTCGCGTCGTCGGTGACCTCGAGGGTGATGCGCCTGGCGGCGAGGCGGTCGCGCACATGGTCGAGCTGGATGCCCACGATGGGTGCCAGGTCGTCCTCGCTGAGCTCGCGGAATCGGACGATGTCGTCGATGCGGTTCACGAACTCGGGACGCAGGTGGTCGCGCGGGTCGCCGGGCATGTTCGACGTCATGATCAATACCGTGTTGGAGAAGTCGACCGTGCGGCCCTGGCCGTCGGTGAGGCGGCCGTCGTCAAGGACCTGCAACAGGATGTTGAAGACATCGGGATGGGCCTTCTCGAGCTCGTCGAGGAGGACCACCGAGTACGGCCGACGCCGGACCAGCTCGGTGAGCTGGCCACCCTCGTCGTAGCCGACGTAGCCGGGAGGGGCACCGACGAGACGGGCCACCGAGTGCTTCTCGGAGTACTCGGACATGTCGACGCGCACCATGGCTCGCTCGTCGTCGAAGAGGAAGTCGGCCAATGTCCGGGCCAGCTCCGTCTTGCCCACACCGGTGGGACCGAGGAACAGGAACGAACCGATGGGGCGGTGGGGATCGGACAGGCCCGCCCGGCTGCGCCGGATGGCGTTGGCCACGGCGACTACTGCCTCCTCCTGGCCCACGACCCGTTGGTGGAGGAACTCCTCCATGCGGACGAGCTTGGCCATCTCCCCTTCCATCAGGCGAGCGACGGGCACGCCGGTCCAGCGGGAGACGATCTCGGCGATGTCGGACTCGTCGACCTCTTCCTTCAACATGCGGGAATCGGCCTGGAGCTCGCTGAGGTGCTTGGTGGCCTCCTCGATACGGCGCTCGACCTCGGGGATGCGGCCGTAGCGAATCTCGGCCGCCTTCTCGAGGTCGGCCTCGCGCTCCAACTGCTCTCGCAACCCCTCGTGCTCCTCCTTCAGGGCGCGGATGGTGCCGATGGCGTCCTTCTCGCGGTTCCAGTGGGCGAGCATGCCGTCGCGCTCTTCGCGCAGGTTGGCCAGCTCGGCGTCGAGGTCGTCCAGACGGGCCACCGACGTGTCGTCGGTCTCTTTCGCCAGAGCGACCCGCTCGATCTCGAGCTGACGGATGCGGCGCTCGACCACGTCGATCTCGGTGGGGAGCGAGTCGATCTCGATGCGCAGCTTGGAGGCCGCCTCGTCCATGAGATCGATGGCCTTGTCGGGCAGGAACCGCCCGGTGAGGTAGCGGTCGGAGAGCGCGGCGGCAGCCACGAGCGCGGCGTCCTGGATGCGCACGCCGTGGTGGACCTCGTAGCGCTCCTTGAGGCCGCGCAGGATGGCGACGGTGTCGTCGACCGACGGCTCCCCCACGAACACCTGCTGGAAGCGACGCTCGAGGGCCGGATCCTTCTCGACGTGCTTGCGGAACTCGTCGAGCGTGGTCGCACCGATCATGCGCAGCTCACCGCGGGCCAGCATCGGCTTGAGCATGTCGCCGGCACCGGTGGAGCCCTCGGACGCGCCCGCTCCGACCACGGTGTGCATCTCGTCGATGAAGGTGATGACCTGACCCTCGGAGTCGGTGATCTCCTTCAGGACGGCCTTGAGCCGCTCCTCGAACTCGCCGCGGTACTTGGCACCGGCGACCATCGAGGAGATGTCGAGGCTGACGACCCGCTTGTCCTTCAGCGACTCGGGCACGTCGCCCTCGACGATGCGACGGGCGAGACCCTCGACGGCTGCGGTCTTGCCGACGCCGGGCTCGCCGATGAGCACCGGGTTGTTCTTGGTCCGGCGCGACAGCACCTGGATCACCCGGCGAATCTCCTCGTCGCGGCCGATGACCGGGTCGAGCTTGCCGGCCCGGGCGGCGGCGGTGAGGTCGACGCCGAACTTCTCGAGCGCCTGGTACTGGTCCTCAGGGTTCTGGCTCGTTACCCGGTGCGAGCCCCGGACCTCGCGCAGCGCAGCGAGGAGGTCGTCCTTCGACACGGCCGTACCCGTGTACTCGGTGACCTTGTCGGTGAGCGAGAGCAGCAGATGTTCGACCGACAGGTACTCGTCGCCCAACTCGGTCCGGGCCACGTCGGCATCGGACATGACCGTCTGCAGGTCGCGGGACAGCCGGGGATCGGACCCGCCATAGGCCTTGGGGAGCTTGGCGACCGATTCGTCGGCCGCGTTGCGGACCCGGCGCGAATCGACGCCCACCTTCTCGAGGATGGGCAGGGTGATCCCGCCCTCGGCCTGGGAGAGGAGGGCGACAATGAGGTGATCGGGGGTGACCTCGGGGTTGTTGAGACCCTTGGTCTGCTCGACGGCGGCCGAGAACGCTTCCTGGGTCTTCAACGTCCACTTGTTCGGGTCCAGTGCCATGGGGTCGAGCCTATCCCCACTCAGGAAACTTGACAATCAAACACTCAGGTTTCTCCGTCGCCCGCCCGTGGTGCCGGGCGCGCCCGGACCGGCGCCGATGATCCGGGGGACAGGAGCATCGACGCCGTCCGGCATCGGTCCAGCCCACCACGGCGCCTCCCTGCTCCGTCGGTTGCGGCTGGCCTCGAGATCGCCCCGGCGGTCCGTGGACCTGTCCCTGAGCGATCGATGACCACTCTAAGTGAGGAAAAAACCGCGGTCTGTAGGTCATCCGACCCGTTCTCATCGCTCGGGGAGGTCGATCCGTCCGAAGAGGGCCAGCTCTTGGCGGAGGGGCACGAGGTCACGCCGGTACTGGCGGTGGGTCGACGCGACGGCCTCACCAGCAGCGCGCTCGGCTGCGGCCAGCTCGGCCTCGAGACGCTCGATCTCGGCCTCGAGCTCCATCACCTTCTTGACGCCGACGAGGTTGTGCCCGGCATCGGTGAGCTCGGAGATGCGGCGGAGCATCTCGATGTCAGCCTCGGAGTAGCGCCGGCTGCCGCCGGTGGTGCGGGCCGGATCGACCAGGCCCTTCCGCTCGTAGATGCGCAGCGTCTGCGGATGGACCCCGGCGATCTCGGCCGCGACCGAGATGACGTAGACGGCACGCGTGCGGTGCTCGGTGCGGAGCGTTCGCTCGTCTCGATCGTTTCGGTCAGCAGTCATGATCAGACCCCGAGGTGTGCGCGTGGTGCCTCGTCGGACACGGACGCGAGCGTCTCGATCGCCTTCCGCTCCTCGGCAGACAGCTTGGCAGGGACCGCGACCTCGATGGTGACGAGGAGCGAACCCGTCGTCTTGGCGTGGCGCACCCCCCGGCCGGAGAGCCGGAAGACCTTGCCGGACCGGGTGCCGGCGGGCACGCGGATCTTGACCGGCTCGCCGTCCATGGTGGGCACGAGGATCTCGGCGCCCAGGGCCGCCTCGGCAAAGGTCACCGGCACTGCGATGGCGAGGTCGTCGCCCTTGCGCCCGAAGATCGGATGGTCTGCGACGTGGACGATGACGTGGAGGTCGCCCGGTGCGCCGCCGTTGCGGCCGGGTCCACCCCGCCCCTTCAGTCGGATGCGCTGCCCGTCCTTGACGCCCTCGGGCACCCGGACCTTGATCTCGCGCGCTCGATGCTCGACGCCAGACCCGCGGCAGTTCGAACACGGCGTGTCGACCGTGACCCCTCGGCCCTGACACGTGCTGCACGGCTGGGAGAAGGAGAAGAACCCCTGGTTGTCGTCGAGGACGCCCCGCCCACCGCAGGTGGGACACACGAGCGGGGTGGTGCCGGGCTCGGCGCCGTTGCCGTCGCAGCGCGAGCAGGCTGCCTCCGACGTCAGGTGCACTGCGGTCGTGACACCGGTGAAGGCGTCCTCGAAGCTGAGGTGCAGCTCGGTCTGGAGGTCGGCACCCTTGCGAGGGCCGGTGCCCGGCGGCGCGCCGCCACGGCCCCGAGCGCGTCCGCCCCGGTTGAACAGTCCACCGAAGAGGTCGCCGAGGTCGCCGAGGTCCGACGTGTCGAACCGCACCCCGCCCGGGCCGGCGCCGCCACCCATGCCGCCCACGGGCCCCATACGGCGGACCTCGTCGTACTCCTTGCGCTTCTTCTCGTCGCCGAGCACGTCGTAGGCCGTCGACGCCTCCTTGAACCGGTCCTCGGCCGCGTCGTCGCCCGGGTGCTGGTCGGGGTGGTTCTCCCGCGCCAGCTTCCGGTACGCCTTGGTGATCTCCTTCTGGGTGGCGGACTCCGACACGCCGAGCGCGGCGTAGTAGTCCTTCTCGAACCATTCACGCTGCGGTGGCATCGGGGTTCACCTCCTCCGATTCAGCCGGAGACCTTGACCATGGCGGGACGGATGACCCTGCCCTGCCACAGGTAGCCGGTGCGCAGCACCTCGGAGACGATGGGCTCGTCGTCCGGCGTGCCGGCGTCGCCGGGTTCGTGCACCACGGCCTCGGCCACGTTGGGATCGAACGGCTCGTCGGCGGGGTGCACCCGTTCGAGACCCTCCTTCTCGAGGAATCCGAACAGTGCCTTGGCCAGGGTCTCCACGGCGCCTGCGTCCTGGGCTCCGCCCTGGATGCGCGCCGCGTCGATGGCGTCGAGCACCGGGAGGAGCCGTTCGACGAACGACCCCTGCGTGCGGGTCACCTCGTCGGCCAGCCGCTTCTGGGACAGCTTGCGGAAGTTGTCGAAGTCGGCCGCCGTGCGCTGGTAGGAGTCGAGGAACTGGTCACGCTCGGCGACCAGCGCGTCGATCTGTTCGGGCGTGAAGTCATCCGCATCCTCGGGCACCGCCGTGGCTTCGTCGGCGGGGATGCCCTCGGGCGTGGTTCCGCCCAGACCTGCCGCTC